>CAJUPK010000052.1:0-1971 GCA_910588415.1 uncultured Oscillospiraceae bacterium
GCGGATTACCAGATGGGGGCCTATATCGACGGCATGAGCCAGCTGGCCTTTGTCCACGAGTGCCTGGCCAACGGCTGCCTGCTCATATTAGCAGGCATGGGAATGACCTTCTTTGCTGGCGGGGACTTTGCAGGGGGATACATAAAGAATATCTGCTTTGCCAGGCCCCGGCGCTGGGAGTATATAGCCGCAAAGGCGCTGATGGGCGGGATATACAGCGGTATCCTGACTCTATTTTCCGTGCTGCTCTCCCTGGCGCTGCCGCCGCTGTTCGGGCTGCACCCAGCTGCCTGCGGCATGGGGGATGTGGCAAGCTATGTGTTCTGGCTCTGGCTGCCCACCTGGGCCTTTTCTCTGATGGCCTTTACTATGGTGACGGTGACACGCAGCGCGTCCCTAGGAATATGTATGTCCGTGTTCTGCGGCGGGGGAGTGCCCGCGCTGCTCCTCGGCGCGCTCACCGGGGCATTGGGCTGGCCTCACATAGAAACGTATTTCATCAGTTCCCTGGTCAGCGTCAGCTGTGCGCCGGGCATGGAGCAGGCAGGGACCATTCTGGCCAGTGTGGCTGGGTGGAGCGCCCTTTACATAACGGCCAGCCTGCTGCTCACAAAAAATCGGGATATTTGAAAGGAGGGCTCTCTGTGCTTCCGGTTTTCATCCTTGCTGCTTTTGCGTTGGCATTGGTGCTTTTCAGGCTGCACGCATACCGCAGGCAAATGCTGGAAATGGCCCGGATATTGGAGGAAACCCCGCCGGAGAGCAATCTGGCCCTGCCTGTAGAAGCGGGGGGCGAGCCTGCCCGGCGGCTGTGCCGGGCAGTGAACAGCCGGCTGGAAAAAGGCCGGGAACTGCGGCAGGAGACCTTGCGTAGAGAGCGGGAACTAAAACATTCCATGGCCTGCATCTCTCACGATATCCGCACGCCTCTGGCCGGGGCCATGGGGTATTTGCAGCTGTTGGAGGAGGAACCGGAGCATAGGGCAGAGTACCTGGAAATCATGGGGAGGCGGCTGAAAGAGCTGGACGGGCTGCTGGACGAACTGTTTCTCTATACCCGCCTGCAAAGCGGCCCGCTGCCCCTCTCCTGTGAGAGGACTGCCATCATCCCGCCCCTGTACGACGCGCTGGCGGAGTTTTACCCCCAGCTGGAAGCTGCGAAAATGGAGCCCAAGCTGGAGTTTGACCGGGAGGATATCATGGCCTACGCAGACAGGGAGGCCTTGGGGCGGGTCTACAGGAATCTGATTGCCAACGCGGTCCGGCATGGACAAGGGACCCTTACTATATCGGCCACAGACAGGGGCATTTGCTTTGCCAATCCCCTGGGGCCTGGCCCCCGGCCTGACCCCAGCCGCCTTTTTGACCGGCTATACCAGGGAAATCCAGCCCGCAGCCACGGCGGGGCAGGGCTGGGGCTGGCCATTGTCAAGGAGCTGATGGAGCAAATGAATGGGAAAGTTTCCGCGCAGATTGCAGGGGATGAACTGCAGGTGGAACTGTGTTTTTGCCACGAACCGGCAGGGGAGGGGCCTTCCCCGGCTGGGGCGGATAGGCAAGAGGAGCGGGCATAGCCGCTGGAGCCCGGAGAGTGACAAGGGGAACGCTGGTTCCTGGAGCCAGGCCGTTTCCGCAGGATTATGGGGCAGGCCTGTCAGCGCAGCTGGAAAACAGGGAGGATGTTTTCCAGCTGCGCTTTTCTGATGCCAAAAGGGTTGTCAGGAAAATCACAATATGCTATAATGTACACGGCACGGACCGGGATGGTACATATAGCCTATAAGGCCGTGTACAGGGAGTTTTCTCTCTTCGCACGCAGCGCTCGCTTTTGCTTCGCAAAAGTGCAGAGAAAACATCCTGTGCCTTTGTGGTATCATGTACACGGCACGGACCGGGATGGTACATATAGGCTATAGGGCCGTGTACAGGGAGTTTTCTCTCTTCGCACGCAGCGCTCGCTTTTGCTTCGCA
>CAJUPK010000052.1:2071-14353 GCA_910588415.1 uncultured Oscillospiraceae bacterium
TCGCAAAAGTGCAGAGAAAACATCCTGTGCCTTTGTGGTATCATGTACACGGCACAAACCGGGATAGTACATATAGCCTATAAGGCCGTGTACAGGGAGTTTTCTCTCTTCGCGCGCAGCGCTCGCTTTTGCTTCGCAAAAGTGCAGAGAAAACATCCCGTGCCTTTGTGGTATCATGTACACGGCACGGACCGGGATGGTACATATAGCCTATAAGGCCGTGTACAGGGAGTTTTCTCTCTTCGCACGCAGCGCTCGCTTTTGCTTCGCAAAAGTGCAGAGAAAACATCCTGTGCCTTTGTGGTATCATGTACACGGCACGGACCGGGATGGTACATATAGGCTATAGGGCCGTGTACCAGAGTTTTCTCCCTGAGCGCGAAATGCTCAGTTTTCGCTTCGCGAAAATGCGGAGAAAAATCTCGGGGCTTAGTGGTAAGACGCACACAGCGCGGACCCAGATGGCAGACGTTTCGCAAAAGTCCGGAGAGTATTTGCCAGGTCGGCTGTATTTGCGTTTTGCGCAGGCTGAATATATATTATATACATAAAGCGCCCCTTTTTGCGGGAACCGCTGGGCGCTGGTTTTAAAAGTAAAGTCTTGGAAAGGCATGATGTTGTATGGTTCGAAAAAGTTTCCTTTTGCTGGCGGGCCTGCTTTTTCTGCTGGCAGCCTGTACAAGTCCGGAACCCCTGCCTCCGGAGGAGGAACCCGGGGTCCGGACTGTAGCCCTGACTGTGTGGGGGGCCCAGGAGGACCAGGAATTGCTGGAGGAGCTGTTTGCCTCCTTCCAAAAGCAGTACGCGGGGCAGGCGGATTTTGCGATTACCTACCAGGCCCAAAGCGAGTCGGGCTGCAAGGACGCTCTGCTGGCCGAGCTGGAGGGCGGGCCGGATGTGTTCGCCTTTGCGGATGACCAGCTGGCGGCGCTGGCCGCGGCCGGGGCTTTGGCGCCCCCCGAGGACGCGGCGGGCGTCCGCAGCGCCAATCTGCCTGCCGCTGTGGAAGCGGCCAGTGTGGACGGCCAGCTTTATGCCTATCCCCTGACAGCGGACAACGGATATTTCCTATATTACAATAAAGCCTATTTTTCCGAAGAGGACCTGCAGAGCTTTAACCGACTGGTGGAAGCAGCGGCAAAAGCGGGAAAAGTGGTGACCATGGACTGGTCCTCCGCCTGGTATGTGTATGCCTTTTTCGGCAACACCGGCCTGGAGGTGGGGATTAACGACGACGGCATTACCAACACCTGCACCTGGAACAGCACCGAGGGGCCTATTCGCGGGGTGGATGTGGCCCAGGCCATGCTGGATATTGCGGCCAGCCCGGGCTTTGCCAGCCGGGTAGACACAGACTTTCTGGCTGGGGTGCAGGATGGTTCGGTGGCGGCAGGGGTCAGCGGCGTGTGGAACGCGGTGGCAGTGGAAGAGGCCTGGGGCGAAAACATGGGAGCTGCCAAGCTGCCTGCCTTTGACTGTGCCGGGCAGTCCATCCAAATGGCCTCCTTCTCCGGCTGTAAGCTGATGGGGGTCAACGCCTATTCTCCTGAGACAGAATGGGCGGCCCGGCTGGCTGAATGGATTACCAGCGAGAACAGCCAGGCCCGCCGTTTCGCGGTGCGGGGCCAGGGGCCTTCCAACATACGGGCGGCCCAGTCCTCCGAGGTGCAGGGTTCTCCTGCTATTGCGGCCCTGCTGGCCCAGTCTGAGTTTTCTCAGCTGCAGCGGGTAGGGGGAAAGTTCTGGGACCCGGTTACCGAGTTCGCCGGGAATATGGCCCTGGGCAATCCTGGCGGCGTGCCTTTACAGGAGCAGCTGGACCGGATGGTGGAGGGGGTAACAGCCCGGTAGGTCCTTTTGTCCGGCGGCACAGATTCAAACTATTTCTCGGAGGGGATTCCATGAAAGGCAAGCTGACCCTGCAGCAGCGCCTGATTTTGCCCATTGTCCTGCTGGGCCTTGTGACGCTGCTTTCCAACATACTGGCCGTATTTGGCGTGAACAATGTCAACGCCAATGCGGGCGCCATTGTGGACACCTACATGGCAAGCGAGACCAGGCTGGAGGAGATCCGGCGGTCCATGATGGGCATACACCGGCTGGCCCTGTCCCACATTGTGGCAGCGGACCACAGCACCATGATCCGGCTGGTACAGGAGATCAAAGAGGAGGAGGCGGCCCTGGATGAGCAGCTGGCCGCTTACGAAAGCTTTGTTTCAGAGGAGGAGGCAGAGGTCTATCAGGCGCTTTTAGCGGATTACGACGCTTTTAAACATGCCCTGGTAAGACTGGTATGCGCCAGCGCGGACAGCAAAACCCAAGAGGCATACGCCATGGCCAATGGGGACGTGGCCTCCTACGGCAGCTCGGCGGAGGAGCGGATCGACACGCTGTACGCCTCTGCCAGCGCCCAGGCAGGCGAGGCCCAGGACCGGCTGTTTTTTGTGTACCTGACTTCCCTGATCATCAGCGCCTGCACCCTGACAGCGGGGATTATCCTGGTGGCAGCGGCGTTCCGGATTGTGAAAAAATACGTGATTGCCCCCATCCGCCAGGCCATGGGGACGCTGCAGGACAGCTCTCAGCGTTTGGGCGGCGTGGTGGGGCAGGTGCATACCCGCATCCACAGCTCCAGCGGCAGTGTGCAGGCTCTTTCCAGCCTGACCTCCCAGCTGTCCGCCGCGCTGGAAGAAGTTTCCGGCAGCGCGGGGGCTATCAGCGGCAGTGCTGCCGGTACCCGGGCCGACGCCCAGGATATGGCGGAGGAGTGCGCCGCCATCACCGCCTATTCGGTGGAGATGCGGGGACGGGCCGAGGAGATTGAAGAGACGGCCCGGGAGAACATGGAATCGGTCCGCACACGGACCGAGGAGATTGTATCCCAGCTGAGCACGGCTATTGAGAAGAGCAAAAGTGTGGAGGAAATCAGCAGCTTGACCAAGGACATTCTGTCCATCTCCTCCTCCACGGACTTGATTGCCGTCAATGCGTCCATAGAAGCGGCCCGGGCCGGAGAGGCTGGCAAGGGCTTTGCGGTGGTGGCCCGGGAGATACGCAGCCTGGCCGATTCCTGCGCGGAGACGGCCGGACATATCCAGCGGGTGAGCGGCGTGGTTACCGGGGCTGTGGACTATCTTGCCAGCAGCGCTCAGGAGCTGGTGGAATATTTGGGACATACCGTGCTGGAGCAGTTCCAGCGGTCAGCGGCGTCTGGCAAGCAGTACCGTGACGACGCCATTTATGTAGAGGGAAGTATCGAGGCCTTTAACAGCCGGGTAGAGCGCCTGCGGGCCGCCATGGACGAGGTAGCGGGCTCCATCGCCCATATTTCCGACGCCATCGACGGCGCGGCGGAGGGTGTGAATGGCGCGGCAGGCCGTACCCAGAACCTGGTGGAGGATATGGCTGGGATCACGGAAGGGATGTCCACCAACCAGGAGATTGTGGGCGAGCTGCAAAAACAGATGGAATCCCTGGCGAATCTGTAAGGATAATAGGGATTATATAGCCCCATGCCATACTTAAAAGACCGCGGCAGGAATAACAGCGCTGAAAGTCCCTGGGTTGTGAAAATGGTCTGCACAGAACAGAGGCATATATCCGGCAGAACCAGGTTGGCTGCCAGGAAGCGGGAGAGTCCAGTAAAACGGAACTCTCCCGCTTGTAATGTAAACACGAACGGACAGGAGGCTTACATGATTCAATTACCGCCAGAAGTAATGGGCCGTGCGGAATCCTTGGGAGAAGCGGGCCGCATTTGGCTTGACAATTTGGAAAAAATTGTGCGCAGTTTAGAAGCCCAGTGGGATGTCGACATCGGTGCCCCCCTTTCCGGAGGGAGCCATAGTTTGGTAGCCTTTGCGGATGGGCGGTACGGCGAACCGTATGCGGTCAAAGTCGATGTTCCGGAAAATCCCGACCCAGTAGACTTTTTGAAAGAGGTGCGCACCCTGGAGATAGCGAAAGGCCGTGGATATGCCAGGCTATTTGCCTATGATGTAAAGAATCGCGCCTGCTTGTTGGAGCGTTTGGGGCCAACGCTTCAGAGCAAGGGGATGCCTGTACAAGAACAGATCAAAGCCATATGCGGCACTCTGAAAGCTGCCTGGGAAGTTCCTGTAGAGAATCCCGGATGCCTGTCCAATGGCGCGGAGAGCATTGCCTGGTTTCGGAAGTTTCTGGCTGACAGCTGGGAGAGCCTAAAGCGGCCTTGCCCGAAGCCTGTGATGGACTGCGGGCTGATATGCCTGCAGTCCAGAGAGGAGGCATTGGGCCGCACCCCTTGCGTCTTAGTTCACGGGGATGCCCATGCCAACAACACCCTTGCGGCCCCTGACGGAGGGTTCCGGCTGGTTGATCCGGATGGTCTTTACTATGAAAAAGCCTATGATTTGGGCGTGCTGGTGCGCGAATGGATGGATACCTACCTTGCCGACCCGGTAGGACTGGTCCAAAAGCGGTGCCAGTTTATGCACGAACTGACAGACGTTCCACAGCGGGATATCTGGGAGTGGGGATATATACAGACCGTGTCCACCGGACTGGTTCTGGTGCAGGTGGGCCAGCAGGATTATGGAAAAGCCATGCTGGAACTTGCCGGGAAATGGGCGGAGCATTGGCACAGGCTGCAAGTGGGTATGAGCGCAAACAGTTGATAGACGTCTCCCCAAAAGAAACCGCGGGTGCCCTTGGACTCCCACAATTTCTAAAAGGTGCGTAAGTTGTCGGACTGACAGAAAGGATTTCCCATATTTTCCCTTCTGGGAGCGAAATGGGTTGGTTGAGAGAGCTGGAATGGCCATGGGCGGTGCATAAGACCACAATATATAGTTTCCTATAGGGGGCGCAACGGCTAGAAAAAGCGGTCCAGGAAACGGACCGGAAGCTTCTCCAACCGTGTCGCCGAGCGTGTCAGGGCATAATTCCAACGGCTTTTCACCCAGAAGCCTTACTTCTGCCAACCCGCGCTCTGAGCCTATAGAGCTGGCGTGCCCTCCGGTACCGCCAAGACCGCCTTTGCACCGGGGAAATCCTGCGCCCGGGCAGAGGGCGTCACCTTCTTGCCAAGGGCGCTGGGGTAAAGATTCCTAGAACCAGCCTATGATTTGGCCCTTTAAAGTCCATCGAAGGACTGAGATGGATTTTATCAGGATAAAAACAGCGGAACAATCAAAAGAGAAAGAAGGATGTAACATGAAAAGAAAGTACATGCAAGGCAAGCGGATCTGCGCGCTCCTGCTGGCTGTCTGTTTGCTGGCCGGCAGTCTGCCGGTGTTTGCAGGGGCTGCCGCTGACGCCAGCGGGACCTGCGGGAAAGACCTGCGGTGGGTCTATGCGGGAGCCACAGGCCAGCTGGTCATTTCTGGCACAGGCGAGATGGACCGCTATCAAGACCATACAGGAAACCCAGACTGCTTTCCCCCTTGGTATTCCTTTCGCAGGCAGGTAAAAAGCCTGCGGATCGAAGAGGGTCTTACGGTAATGGGAGACTATGCCTTTAACGGGATGACGGACTTGCAGGAGGCCGTGCTGCCGGAAAGCCTGACCTCTATCCGCGAAGGGGCTTTTCTGGATTGCGAAAGCCTCTCGTCCCTGCACTTTCCAGAGGGGCTTACGGCCATTGGGCAGTCGGCTTTCGGCCGGTGCAAAAGCCTGCAGGCTGTCTCCTTTCCCCAGGGGTTAAGCGAACTGGGGCAGGCAGCGTTTACCATGTGCGCAAGCTTAAAGGAAATCTCCATTCCCGAGAGCCTGCCTGTGGTGCTCTACGGCACTTTCTCCGGCTGCTCCTCGTTGGAAGTGCTGCGGCTCTCCTCTGCCTTTCAGAGCGCGGGAATGGACGCTTTTTACGGCTGCGCCCTAAAACATATCTATTTTGACGGGACAAAGAGCCAGTGGGAGCAGGTCCGCTGGGGCGTGCGCAACGACATCAGCGGTGCGGAGATCCACTGCCTGCGGGAGCCGGAGCCTACGCCCACCCCAGAGCCGACCCAAGCGCCTACCCCGGAGCCGGTCCCCTCTCCTACGGCCAGCCCTGCGGATACGCCTACGCCTCTTCCAACGCCAGAGGTCCCTGCCACGCCTACGCCTAGGCCAACCCCCACCGCCAAGCCCAAGCCCACTTTGCGGCCCATTGAGACCCCTGTCCCGGAGAGCCCATATGACAGATATATAGGCACATGGAAGGCGGAACAGAATTTCAACTACACTTTAAACGGTGTGCCTGGTGTGGGATCCTGGGAACTAAGGCTTCATGTGAACAATATTTACAGTGCATACAACAATGGGGTTAAAGATACGGTTCTGTGCGGCATTTCCTTTATCCGCAGCAATAAAAGCGTCCTACATTCCTCTGACCCAGACAACTGGCTGCTATATGAATCAGCTATTGCCGACCCGGCTGAGATTGTGGACGGGACTGCCAGCTTTGACGCCGATCCCATATATTCAGACGCCTGCTATGGAACCATCCGCTTTACAGATGAGGGGATTGTATTCAACATGACCTTGTATAAGGATCTCTCCGATGAAGGGCGCACTGTTCCCCGCATGCTGGCCCAGCAGCAGCTTCCCCGCGATCTTCTGTTAAAAATGGATGGCTTCCAGGCTGGCCCATGGAAGCCAAAACCAACGCCATCCGGCCCCCAGCCTGAAGGGCGCACGCCCTTTACCGATGTCTACGCGGGCATGTGGTACGTGGACGCTGTGCGGTACGCTTACACAGAGGCTCTGTTCAACGGCACCAGCGCCACCACCTTTTCCCCCAGTTCTCCCATGACCCGGGCACAGATAGTCCAGGTGCTGGCAAACCGTACAGAGGGGTATTTCCCAGAGAACTATGACTCGGCAACCTGCTTTGCCGACGTTCCGGTTGGCTCGTGGATGTGCGCGCCCATTCGCTGGGCCTACCGCAACGACCTGACGGATGGCACGGCCGCTGGTACGTTCTCTCCCAGCGCAGAGTTGACAAGGGAACAGCTGGCCACCTTTTTGTACCGTTACGCAGTGCGCACAGGGGCAAATACATCGGCCGAAGGGGATCTCTACGCCAAATTTCCGGATACAAAGTCCGTGTCATCCTGGGCCCAGACCGCCATGCAGTGGGCGGTTAACCGGGGCATCATCACGGGCAGCGGCGGGAAACTGGACCCAAAGGGCAAAGCCACCCGGGCACAGGTAGCCCAAATGTTCCTGAACGCGAAAAATGTTCTCACCTCCACGCAGCTGCTGCCCCAGGAGGAACGGCCGGACTCGGAGTATTAGCCAGAAACCAGCCTTTCCGGAAAGCGACTGTAATTTCGGCAGAATGTTTTATGATTATGGGACGGAGGAAAGCAAAATCTGGCATTTTACCTGCATGTTAACATGCGTTGCTTGTGGCAACGGGCTGTTTCACCTATAATAGTGGAGACACTAGCGAGAAAGGAGTCTGTTCCGCATGCTTAACGAAAACATCAAGGCCATCCGGAAATCAAAAGGGCTTTCGCAGCAGGAGCTTGCTGTCAAGCTGAATGTGGTACGGCAAACTGTTTCTAAATGGGAGCAGGGGCTGTCCGTTCCTGATTCTGACATGCTGGTCTCCCTGTCAGAGGCCCTGGAAACGCCTGTGAGTACGCTGCTGGGAGAAACCGTCATAGAGGCAGAGGCGGATGGCTTAAAGGCAATTTCCGCAAAACTGGAGGTGATCAACCTGCAGCTTGCGCGGAGAAAGACCACGAGGAAAAGGATCATCCGCGGGCTGCTTATTACGTTGTGCGCAGGCATAGCAGTCATTTTTGCAATCCTATTGGCACTGAAAAGCCCCTATTTGGATTGGGATTATAGTAATCCTGAAACCTCTGTTCTTGGGGTGGCATTTCACTCATTGGAATGGATGTTTGTCCGGGCAGCGCCGGTTGTCTTTATAGGCGCCGCCATTGGGATTTTCTTGACAGGAAAGAAAGACGAAAGCTAGGCTGCTTTATGGCCCTCTTTAGAAAAGACAGAGGGAAAGGCATACCAAACAGCGGTTTTGAAGCAACAAACTTCAAGGCCGCTGTTTTTTGTTGGCAGGGCGGCCAAGGAAGGCGGCACTGTGTCTTGGCAGATGGGGGAAGGGGGTTCCGGGTGTTTTTGCTGAAATGCCTAAAAGGCATGAACTTTTATGCAAAGCGGGTATTGGACATAATGCCTCGGGCTATGGTAAAATGTACCCGGTACACGGCGCGGACTAAGATGGTAGATATAGCCTATAAGGCCGTGTACAGGGAGTTTCCTCCCCAAGCGGCGACATTGCCTGCGGCAAGTCGAAACGCTCGGTTTTCGCTTCGCGAACATGCGGAGAAAATTTCCAAGCTCGTACAGCGGGATATGCCCAGAGACCATAGGAGGGAACCAAAGTGTTCACAAACAAAGACCTGAAAAATCTGATTGTGCCCCTGTTCTTAGAGCAGCTTTTGGTGATGCTGGTGGGCATAGCCGACACCTTTATTGTCAGCCATGCCGGGGAGGCAGCAGTGTCCGGGGTGTCCCTGGTGAACTCCTTCAGCACCATCTTCATCTACCTGTTTACAGCCCTGGCCTCTGGGGGCGCGGTGGTTATCAGCCAGTACATTGGCCGAGGAGTCAAGGAGGACGCGGGGGAGGCGGCCAGCCAGCTGCTCACGTCGTCTACCCTGTTCTCTCTGGCAATTTCCATTGTGATTTTAGCCCTGCACCGGCCCATGCTCAGCCTGCTGTTCGGCCAGGTGGAGCCAGCGGTCATGGACGCCTGCGTGGTGTACCTGCAAATCTCGGTGTTCTCCTACCCGGCTCTCGCTGTCTACAACGCGGGCGCGGCTCTGTACCGCAGCCTGGGCAAGACCAGCGTCACCATGTACATCTCCATTGCGGCCAACGCCATCAACATAGTGGGCAATCTGATTGGCGTGTTTGTGCTGAAGGCCGGAGTGGCGGGCGTGGCCTGGCCCACCCTTATAGCCCGGGTGTTCTCGGCTGTGGTGATTACAGCCCTGTGCTTTGGCAGAAAGATGGATGTGCGCTACACCTGGCGGCAGATTGGCCGGTGGAATGGGGAGCTGATGAAGCGCATTTTGCGTATTGCCGTGCCCAATGGGGTGGAGAATGGCATCTTCCAGCTGGTCAAGGTGGCGCTCAGCAGTGTGGTAGCTCTCTTCGGCACCTATCAGATCGCCGCCAATGGCATTGCCCAGAGCATTTGGAGCCTGGCAGCGCTGGCCGGGGTGACCATGGGGCCGGTGTTCATCACAGTGATCGGCCAGTGCATGGGCGCGGGGGACACGGCCCAGGCGGAGCGTTACTTTAAGAAGCTGCTGAAAATCACCCTGACCATCTCCCTTGTCTGGAACGGCCTGGTCTTTGCCGTCACCCCGGTGATGATGAATTTCTACCAGATATCGGAGGAGGCCAAGCACCTTGTCATTATTCTGGTGCTTATCCACAACATATTCAACACCGTGGCCTTCCCCATGTCCGGGCCCCTTAGCAACGGCCTGCGGGCAGCAGGGGACATCCGGTTTACCATGGCCGTGTCCATTGCCTCCACCATAGGCGGGCGGCTGTTGTTCTCTCTGCTGTTTGCCATTGTGTTGGATGGGGGCGTCATAGGCATTGCGGCGGCCATGTGCCTGGACTGGGTCATCCGGGCGGTCATCTTTGCCCTGCGGCTGAAGTCCGGGAAGTGGAAAGAATTCAAAGTGATTTAAGGGAAGGAGAAACCTATGGAACTTCGCGTACTGCGCTATTTTCTCATGGTGGCAAGGGAGGAAAACATTACCCGCGCCGCGGAAAAACTCCACATCACCCAGCCCACCCTGTCCCGGCAGCTGATGCAGCTGGAGGAGGAACTGGGCGCTGCCCTGTTCCACCGGAGCAGCCACCGCATTGTGCTTACAGAGGACGGTATGTTGCTGAAGCGCCGGGCCCAGGAACTGCTGGAGCTAGCTGAAAAGACCCAGCGGGAATTTCAGGGCCGGGAGGAGCTGGCCGGGGAAATCGCCATTGGCTGCGGCGAGACCTGCAATATGGCGCACCTGGCTGACCGGATGATGTCCTTCCGGGAGAAGCACCCGCTGGTGCAGTTCCGCATTCGCACAGCCACAGCCGATGATGTAAAGGAGCGGATAGAGAGGGGGATTTTAGATATGGGCCTGCTGCTGGAGCCAGTGGAAACCTCCCAGTATGACAGTATCCGGATGCCCCGGGAGGAATGTTGGGGCGCCCTGGTGCGGGCAGATTCCCCTTTGGCTGAAAGGGAGGGCATAAGTCCAAAGGAGCTTTTGTGCTGGCCCCTTCTGCTGCCATGGCGGGAATCTGTTCACAGCCAGGTAATGGGATGGTTTGGGGAGGACTACACAAAAATACAGGTGGCAGCCAGGTTCGATTTCACCTTCAACGCTGCCATTATGGTCAAGCATCGCATGGGGGTAGCCCTCTGCCATGATAAGGGCACGGCCTTTTTCCCCAGCCTGCGGATGGTGCCCCTGTCGCCAAAGCTGGAAAACGGCGCCCTGCTGGTTTGGAAGAGGGGCATCCCCCGTTCCCGGGCAGTGGAGCAGTTTATTGCGCACATCGGGCACATTCAAAATGCCGCGGAATAACAGGCGGCTTTCCGTCAACCAACGGGAGCATCCAACGGACGCGGGAACCAGCCCCACGGCTCGCACCCAGTAGGCGACGCCTTGCCGGACTGCGACTTGGGTGCAGCGTCACGCTGCAACCCATGAAACGAAGCATAGACAAGTCATGAACAGGAGGAATCTATATGAAGTACATCCAATTAGGCCATTCGGACTTGACCGTCTCCCGCATCTGCATGGGCTGCATGGGCTTTGGCAACGCCCAGACCGGCCAACATAGCTGGACGGTTGACGAGGAACATTCCCGGGAGATTATCAAGCGGGGACTGGAGCTGGGGATCAACTTTTTCGACACGGCCATCGGCTACCAGAACGGCACCAGCGAGGAGTATGTGGGCCGGGGCCTCAGAGACTTTGCCAAACGGGAGGATGTGGTGGTGGCCACAAAATTTGTCCCCCGCAGCGGGGATGAAATTGCGGCGGGCGTGACCGGCCAGCAGCACATCGCAAAGCTACTGGACACCAGCCTTCAGCACTTAGGCATGGATTACGTTGACCTGTACATCTACCATATGTGGGATTATAATACGCCCATCTATGACATCATGGAAGGACTGAACAATGCCGTCAGGGCGGGCAAGGTGCGGTATATCGGCATTTCCAACGCCTACGCCTACCAGCTGGCAAAGGCCAACGCCATCGCGGAGCAGAATGGCTTTGCCAAGTTCGTGTCCATCCAGGGGCACTACAACCTGATTTTCCGGGAGGAGGAGCGAGAAATGGCAAAGCTCTGCGCCGAGGACAACATCGCTATGACCCCATACAGCGCCCTGGCAGGCGGCAGGCTCTCCAAACGGCCCGGGGAAACGTCCAAGCGTCTGGAAGAGGACAGCTACGCCAAGGGCAAGTATGACGCCACGGCGGAGCAGGACGGCAAAATCATTCAGAGGGTAGCAGAGCTGGCCGACAAGCACGGGGTGAGCATGACGGAAATCTCCCTCGCGTGGCTGCTGACGAAAGTGACCTCGCCCGTGGTGGGCGCGACAAAGCTGCACCACATTGAGGGCGCGGCCAAGGCGGTTGACTTAGAACTGACGGCAGAGGAACTTGCCTATTTGGAAGAACCCTATGTCCCCCACAAGCTGGTGGGCGTGATGGCGCAGAATGGTCCGGCAGCGGCAGGGCAGAAGCAGGTCTGGTCGCTGAATCAGAAGTAACCCTGCGCTTTGGAGGCACAGGATGAAAAATCCGAGGAAGACAGGATTGTGCTCGATTTGCGAAACGATTGGAAGGGGAATATGCTGCTTTTGAAGCCGTCCAGCAGGATGGCAGAGAAAACCATAGAACAAGGCCCGGGGAATCCCCCGGGCCTTGTTCAATATAAAGAAGGAGCGGATTGTAAATGGAGTACATAGGGAAATAAAAGAGGCAGGCAGACGGGAGCTGGTGGAGATTTGTCACCCCTCGGGCGGCGTGCTGGAAAATACAGGGGCAACATCCGGTACCTTTGTGCTATAATGTACACGGCACGGACCAAGATGGCAGATATAGCCTATAGGGCCGTGTACAGGGAGTTTTCTCTCTTCGCGGCGCTCGCTTTCGCTTTGCGAAAGTGCAGAGAAAACATCCCGTACCTTTGTGGTATAAGGAAGGCGGAAGAAGAGAGCACACAGCCTGTCCGGCCATAGGCGGGATTTGTGGAAGATCA
>CAJUPK010000053.1 GCA_910588415.1 uncultured Oscillospiraceae bacterium
GCCTCTGGCACGGGGCCTTTATTCTTCTGGAGGACCTGCTGCCGCCCCCGGGCAGACTGCGCCGGACCCTCTGGCGGCCCCTGGTGCTGCTCACCCTGCTGCTAAGCTTTGTGCTCTTCCGGGCAGATACCCTGGCCCAGGCCGGGGCCCTGTACAGGGGAATGGTCTCCTTTGCCTTTACCCCCCAGGGGGACGCCCTGGTGTGGGACCTGCTCTCGCCGCTGAACCTTCTGGTTCTCTGCGCGGGCTGTCTGCTGTCCCTGCCCCTGCTGCCCTGGCTGCAGGCCCGGACTCAGGCACTGGCCCAAAAGGATGGTTCCCGGCTCCAGGGCCTGCCCCTGGTTCTGCGGGGTGCCTCCTATGCGGGCTCTGGCCTGCTGTTCCTCCTGTGTGTGCTGCATCTGGCTGGCGCGGAGTTCGACCCGTTCATCTATTTCCGATTTTAGGGGGCAAAAGACTATGAAAAAACAGCTGCCCTACCTGCTCTATACCGCCCTGTTTCTGCTGGCCTGCCTGGTGCCTGGGCTGGGCATGGCTTTCTTGGGCCCCAGCCCTGCGGTCGGCAAGGAGACCGTGGTCCGCCTTCCCAGCCTGACCAAGCCGGACGGCTCCTTTAATCTGTCGTTCCTCCCGGACGCGGCCGACTGGTTCTCCCACAGCTTTGCCTTTCGCAGCCAGCTGATCACCTGGGATTCCGCCCTGAAGGCCCGGCTTTTGGGGACCTCTTCCCAGTCGCAGGTGGTTTTGGGCCAGCAGGACTGGCTATTCTACCGGGAGACCCTGGACGACTATACAGGGGCGGACCAGCTCACCAACCGCCAGGCCTTCTGCGCCGCCCGCTCCCTCCGGCTGGCAGAGGACTATGTCCGCGCACAGGGCGGGGCCTTCCTGTTCACCATTGCCCCCAACAAGGCCTCCCTCTACCCGGACTATCTGCCGGAAAACCTGGCCCCCGCGGCAGAGGGCTACCCGGCCCCCCTCTGGGAGGCCCTAACGGCCCAGCAGGTAACCTGCGCGGACCTGTTCGCCCCCTTCCGGACCCAGGAGGAAATCCTATACTTCCAGGGGGATTCCCACTGGACCAACCGGGGGGCAGCCTTCGCCCACGACGTGCTGGCAGAGGCCCTGGGTCTTCCCGGTCGGGACTTTCAGCGGCCCGGCCAGTACCAGCCCATCCACAAAGGGGACCTGTTCGACATGCTCTACCCTGCCTCCAGCCAGCGGGAGGCAGACTTCCTGTTCCAGCCGGAACCCAACTTCTCCTACACCCAGCCCATCCAGGGGCCCGACGACCTGCGCATTGAGACAGAGAGCGCCCAGGGCAAGGGCAGCCTGCTCATGTTCCGGGACTCCTTTGGCAACGCCCTGTACCCCCTGCTGGCAGAGGACTTTGCCTTTGCCCGGTTCTCCCGGACCATGCCCTACCCCCTGCTCCAGATGGAGGAGCTGAACAGCACCTGTGTCATCCTGGAGATTGTAGAGCGCAACCTGCCCCTGCTGGCCCAGGCCCCTTTCCAGATGCCCGCCCCCCAGCGGGAAAAGGACCAGCTCCCCTTTAAAGAAGAGCTTTTCCAGCCAGAGGCCCTCTGCCCCCAGTCTGCCTCTCTGGAGCTGCAGCCCAGCGGCGCCCTGGTGCGGGTCACTGGCCAGGTGGACGCCCTCTGCGCCCCGGATTCCCCGGTGTACCTGCTCTCCCCAGAGGATGGCTCTGCCTGGGAGGCCTTCCCCGCCTGCGCCCCCAAAGCAGAGGGAACAGCGGGGGAAACCGTTGCCTTTACCGCCTATCTGGACCCGTCCGCCTCCAGCCAGTCCCTATGCGTGGCATACCGCTGGCAGGGTCAATGGTGGCTGGCCCTGCCCTCCCCGCTTTTCACAGACAACACCTGGCAGGCAGCCCACGGGCTGCTGCCCAAAGGAGGCGAGACCGGATGAACCTGCAGCCCATTGCTCATATTCACAGCCCCTTCCCAGAGAAATTCGGCGTCCCCCGGCAGAGCGGACTGATTGAGGACCTGCGGGCAGAGGTGGTCTTTCTGCCGGAGTTCCGGGTGCGGGAGGCCTTCCGGGGACTGGAGGGCTTCTCCCACCTGTGGCTGCTCTGGCAGTTCTCCCAGTCCCCCCAGGGAAAATGGTCCCCCACTGTTCGCCCGCCCCGGCTGGGGGGCAACCAGCGGGTGGGGGTCTTTGCCAGCCGCTCCCCTTTCCGGCCCAACCCCCTGGGGCTGTCCTGTGTGGCCCTGGAGGCAGTGAACGACCAGGACCCCCAAGGACCAAAGCTCCTGGTCCGGGGCGCGGACCTGGTGGACGGCACCCCCATTTTTGATGTGAAGCCCTATCTCCCCCAAGCAGACTGCCGCCCAGAGGCCACCGGGGGATTTGCCCAGGACACCCCCTGGGCAGAGCTGCAGGTAGAGGCTCCTCCAGCCCTGTGGGAAACCGTGCCACCGGAAACCCGGCAGGCCCTGGCCGCTGTGCTGGCCGCTGACCCCCGGCCCCACTACCACAAGGACCCAAACCGGGTTTACGGCATGAGCTTTGCGGGCCTGGAGGTAAAATTCACGGTAGACGGCCCCATCCTCCGGGTCCAGAGCATCCAAAAATCCTCCTAACCATCCATATCCATACACAAAACCGCAGGGCTTGGACACAGCGCCAGGCCCTGCGGTTTTTATGGGGGTGTTTCTATGCTAGGAGCAGAAAATCTGCGGGAATCCCGTCCATGGGCCTATCCGCGGAGGCATTTCGATTTTGCCCCAGAGCCTGTTTGAAAACCGGAGAAACGCTGGATTTTGGCCGGGAACGGGGAGGTTCAAGGAAATGGCCGCAAGAAGAGCGGCCCTCTCGAGGATTTTTGACGCCAAAGGCAGTATTTCTCGTCTAAACAGACCGTATTTCACAGTTTTCAAACGCACTCTAGCCGGAACCCGGCACATGGCCTCCCGGCTTACAAATAAGTGCCGGGTTGTAAGCGTATCTCCTGGGCATTTTGCAGGCGTTTCCTGCTATATAGGAAACACACTGGAAAATTGGTATTTACGGATTTTCCAGCAGGAGGGCGCGGGCGTACCCGTGCCGCCAGGTTCAAAAGAGGGTTCGCCTCTTTTGAACTGAGTTAAGGCAATACCAGCAATACCGCGCAATTCTAAGTGCCTTATTGCGTAGTCAGATTTTTCTTCAGAGTGTACAGATTGTGCACCGCCCATCCTGCGATTGGCAAGCGAAAGCTGTGTGCTATGACGGAAAAGAGGCACCCCACACGGTACTGAGGGCGTTTGCCACGAATGGTGCGGTGTTGCCTTAACTATAAAACACACAATGCTCCCGGTCCCCCAACTTCATCCACTGGTACCCCACGCCGAACACCTCTGCCGCGGCCTCCGCAGCCTCCCGGGGCGGCGCAAACCGCACCAGCCGTCCCTCGGCCATCACGGCGATGAAGTCGCTGTAGGCAAAGGCCAGGGACAGGTCGTGCAGCACCGCCAGCACGGTCTTGCCCCGGCTCTTCATCTGGCAGATCAGCTCCAGCATCTGGTATTTCTGGCCAATATCCAGGTAGGTCGTGGGCTCGTCCAGCAGCAGGGCCCGGCTGTCCTGGGCCAGGGACATGGCAATGTAGGCCCGCTGGCGCTCCCCGCCGGAGAGCGTTGCCAGCTCCCTGTGCCGCAGGTCCAGCACCCCGGCCCCCTCCATCGCCTGCTCCATTCTGGCGCTGTCCTGGCCGGAGAGCCTGCGGCCCATCCCCAGATGGGGATACCGCCCATGGGCTGTCAGCCTCTCCACTGTGATGGCCGGAGTCTCCCGCACCTGGGGCAGAAGGGCCACCTGCCGGGCCAGCTCCCGGCGGCCATAGTCTCCTATAGGCCTGCCATCCACCGTGACCTGTCCCTTTGCAGGGGCCAGCAGGCCGCAGGCGGTTTTCAGCAGGGTGGTCTTCCCGCAGCCGTTGGGCCCCACCAAAGAGGTAACCGCCTGGTCCGGCACCGAAAAACTCACATCCCGCACCACGGGCTTTTCCCCGTATCCCACAGAGACCTCTATAAATTGGATCATCGCCCTCGCCTCCTTTGCCCCAGGAGCAGGGCCAGAAAGAACGGCCCCCCCACCAGGCTCAGCAAGATCCCCACCGGGATCTCATAGGGCGCGAACAGCACCCGGCTGAGCAGGTCGCAGAGAGTAACAAAGCCAGCCCCCAGCAGGGCTGCTCCGGGCAGCAGCACCCGGTGGCCTGTATGGGCCTCGCCCCATATCCGGCGCACAATATGGGGGGCCAGCAGCCCCACAAAGCTCAGCAGGCCGGAAAAGCTTACCGCACAGCCCGCCAGCAGGCAGGCCAGCACCAGCAGCACAAACCGGGCCAGCCCCACATGGACCCCCAAACTGCGGGCTGTCTCTTCCCCCAGGCACAGCAGGTCCGCCTGGCCAGACAGGCAGCAGGCCGCCAGCAGGGCTGGCAGCAGCATCACCCAGGCTGGGAACAGGTCCCCAGCAGACACCCCGGAGAACCCGCCGATGAGAAAACTGCTGCCATTATAGATGGTGTCCGGAAAAAAAGTCTTGATGGTGTTAATGCCCGCGGTAAAGACGCTGCTCACCGCCACCCCTGCCAGTATGATGGTCAGGCGGCCAGCTCCGGCCCCTGCCGCCACAGCGTACACCACCAGGGTGGCAAGCAAAGCCCCCACAAAGGCCCCGGCTGGCGCGGCCCCGGCAACGCCGGGCAGAAGGGCCATGGCCAGAAAGGTGAAAAATCCCGCTCCTGCATTCACGCCAATCACATTGGGAGAGGCCAGGGGGTTACCCAGCACCGCCTGGATCAACATGCCGCTGACCGCCAGGGCAGAGCCTGCCAGCAGGGCCGCGCAGACCCTGGGCAGGCGCACATACAGCAGGATACGGCTTTGAGCAGAACCTGCCCCACTGGAAACAATCTCCCTTACAGCGGCAGGCAGGTCAATGGGCGAGGAGCCTGCCCAAAGGCCCCCCGCCGCGCACAGCAGAACAAAGACCCCCAGCCCCGCAAGCTTCAGCCCAGCCAGCCTGCCTCTGCGCCGGGCGCTCTCAGCCCTGGCCATCCGGGTGAAGAGCCTTTCCCAGATACTCGTAGCTGTCCCCCCAGCGGTGATTGGGCTTGTAGTGGAACAGCTCCTTGGGCAGCACGGCAAACCGGCCTTCCCGAATGGCCGTCAGCTCCTCCCAGGCCGGGCTGCCGCTCACCATAGAGTCCAGGTAGGCTAGGGCCTTGCTCTCGTCCCCCATGGTGGTGACAAAGATAAAGTCCGGGTCCGCGGTAATGACCTCCTCCAGGCTCAGGTCCTCCAGCATAGAGGGGTGCTGGTCCGCGATGTTCTGGCAGCCTAGCTCCTTCAAAATGGCTCCAGCCAGTTCATCGTCTGTTTTGGCCTTGATCCCCGTGGAAAAGGCCCGCATCAGCAGCACTTGGGGCCCCTCCCCCTCTTCAAAGCCATAGGCCTCCTTGGCCTGTTCTATCTGCTCCCGAACCCTGTCCACTGTCTCCGCCAGCCGCTCCGGCTGTCCGGTGGCCGCGCAAAACTGCTCCATCATAAAGGAATAGTCCTCAAAATCATCCACCTGGTAGCTCAGGCAGGTGAGCCCAGCGCTCTCCAGCAGCCCCTGCATATCCTGCTGGGCGGCAATGTCCGAGGAGAGCAGCACCAGGTCTGGCTCCAAGGCAATGATCGCCTCCGCGTTGGGCTCTTTCACAGTGCCCACAACCTCTGCCTGGCCCACTGGCAGCTCCCGCTCCTTCACCGCGTCCTCTGTCACCCCAGCCAGCTGGCCTCCTGCCGAGAGCCAGGCCTCGCTGTAGGAGCCATACAGGCAGACCACCCGGGGCGGAACAGGCAGGCTGGCGGTGTTCCCCGCGCTGTCCTCCAGAAGGACCTGCTGGGAGACCTGCCGGACATCGGAAGCAGCCCCGCTTTCAGAGGCCAGAGAGCTGTGCCCCGCGCTGGAAGCAGGGGAAGAGGCCCCAGGGTCCGTGCAGCCAGACAGGGCCGCCAGGCCGCAGATTCCCCCGGCCAGCAGGCAGAGAGTGAGCAGGCGTTTGGAAAAAGACTTGTGTTGAGAAAGCTTCATAGCGGTTCCTTTCAGATATGGTATTTTAGTATTGAGCCGGATGTCTAAGAGCAACAGGAAAAGTTTTGTCCACTTTTTCAAGAAGTGGAAGAGTTATGCGTTGCATAACTCTAGGTTTGGAGGCAAAGCCTCCAAGGTCTTGCACGATAGCGCCAGAAACGTCGTCAGACAAGCGGTGAAAGCCGCTCCTTAGCCACTTTCTTTCTTTGAAAATGGCAAGGAAAGCTTACGCAATGGTTGGGCCTGCGGACGCACAGGCCGCGTCCTCCGGCAAGACCGTGGAGCGCTGCTCCACACCACGCAAGGGGCACTTGACATTGCGCCCTGGGGGCGCAAGTCACGGAGTTTCCCTCGACCGCGAAGCGGTCGCCTTTCCTGCGGAAAGTACCGGAAAACTCCTGCCTGGGCGGCATGATGGCAGCTGGGCGGCAGCAGGTAGTGGTGCTGGCTGCCGCCCAGCCAGCATAGAACCGTCCCTTATACCACCCATCAGCCAACCTTTATTATTTGCCTGATGGCCCAAAATTAAAATCCTCTGGCAGCAGCAGTTCTAAATCCCGGCTGGCCTCGTCCGCCTTCATGTTCCGGCGGGCGCTGGCAATCACCGCAGCCTCCACCTTGTTGCGGGCCATACGCCCATTGCCGTTTACCCGGGGGTCCCCGTTCAGCTGGGCCTCCCGGTAAAACAGCAGCAACGGCACATCGCAGGCCGGGTCCAGCCGATAGCCCATAGAGGCCACTATGCTTTTGGTGATGGCCAGCAGCTCTTCCGCGCTGTAATCAGGGAACTCAATCATATTGGGAAACCGGGAGCGCAGGCCCGAGTTGGCGGAGAGAAACTCCTCCATCTCCTGAGAGTACCCGGCCAGAATAACCACCAGCTTGTCCCGGTGGTCCTCCATGCCCTTCACCAGGGCGTCAATAGCCTCCAGGCCAAAGCTGTCGTCCCGGCCCCGGTACAGGGAGTAGGCCTCGTCAATAAACAGCACCCCGCCCATGGCGGCCTGAATGGCCTTTTGAGTCAGCGGGGCGGTGTGGCCCACGTACTGGCCCACCAGGTCCGCCCGGGTGGCCTCTACCAGCTGGCCGCCGCTTAAAGCACCCATGGCCTTTAAGTACCGGGCCACTGCCCGGGCCACTGTGGTCTTTCCCGTGCCGGGATTGCCCGTAAAAATCATGTGCATAGACAGCTGCTCCGCTTTCAGGCCCCGCTGGCGGCGGAGCTGCTGCATGTGGAAGGCGTCCTCCAAAGAGAGGATGTAGTCCTTCACATTGCCCAGCCCCACAATGCGGTTCAGCTCTGCCTTCACAGCCTCCAGCTCCGCCTGACTGGCCAGACTGCCCGCGGGCGGGGGGGCCAGCCTGCCAGAGACATTCTCTCCCTGGTAGGCAATGGCCAGCCCCTTGTCCTCGGCCTTCAGCTGGGCCGTCAGGGGCGGGCGCAGGCCCTTGCGCAGCTTCTCCTCGCTCATGGCCCGGTACAGCCTCTGGGATTTTTCCACAATGGCCGCCGCGCCAGCCTCTGGGTGAAAGGCCTTGGCCAGCGCACGGGCCTCCTCCTGCCCAAAGGTGAGGGAGAACCCCAGCTGCTTGCCAGCCCGGTCCGCCAGGTCCTTAAGCTGCAGCTGCGCAATGTGCTCCAGGCTCTCCTGGGTGAAAGGCCCTGTGGCAAGAACATCATCCAGGCCAGAGACAAAGACCCCGCCAAAAGCCCCGGTCAGCCGGGAGAGCTCCTGGTCCCCCAGCAAAAACAGGTATTTGCCCCCCGCGGAAAGCCGGGACACAGCCCCCGGGGCCAGCGCTGTGCCCACGTCCACCAGCAGCCCCTTCTGCTCCGCGTACCGGCCGGAAAGGGGTACGGTGCCAGAGGAGAACAGGGCCGCCGCCATGGGCAGCACAGAGGGGTGGCAGGCCTGGTAATGGACAAAAACCAGGGCAGAGGCCCCGCTCTTTAAGGCTGCGTACAGGTCCTGCACAAACAGCTTTTCAGAGCCCGCGGCGCTGTAAGCGGCCAAGTCCAGCTCCAGAGTCTTGGGGCTTTTCAGCACCCCCTGCCGCCCCAGAGAAGCCGCAAGGGCTTTCACGGCGCTGCGCCGTCCCGTGCCGTGGCCTCCTAAAAGGGCAGCCCGGCACAGGGGTGTGTCCGGGGCACAGCCCGCTACAAAGGGCCGCTTAAAAGCCAGTGCCAGCCCGTTTACAAACTCCTCCTGGCCTATCACCTGGGCCAAAGTCTCCTGCCGGGCCACCTCGAAAGCGGTGTCAATGTCCTGGGCGTTTCCCCCATTATTGGCCCCGTCCATGGGGACCCCATCGCTCTTCAGCTGGCGCTGCAGGTCCTCCATGTCCGCCTGGGCCTCTCGGGTCATGCGCTCAATGCTCTCCTGCAAAGAGGCGGACAGACCCTGCTGAGCCTGCTGCACAGAGTCCAGGGCCTTTTCCGCCTCCTTGGCCGCAGGACTTTTCACGTTCAGCCTGCCGTCCCGAAACATGGAGTTCAGGATGGAATCAATGTCGTTTTTCATGGCCGGCCTCCTTCTTCAGGCTTTAAAATCTCCAAAATCTCCTTCAGTTCCTGGGCGGGCAGCTGCCCGGGCGCGGATGGCCTTACCCCTGCCGCAAACGTAAGGCAAGAGCCTGTCAGGCCCCCGCTGACCCGGCTGAGCCTGCCCAAGGCCCCCATGCTCATGGTGACCACAGGCCCATGCTCCCGGCTGAACCGCCGGGTGACCCTCATCAGAGCCAGCACATCCTCCGGCGACCGGGGCATACAGGCCAGCTTGGGCAGGTCCGCCCCCCTGTCCTTCATCTGGGCCAGAATACGGGCCATGTCCTCTTCCGGAGGGGTCTGCTGGAAATCATGATAGGAGATCACGGTTTTTACCCCCTTTTCCCGGGCAGCGGCCGCCAGCCGGGAGACCCCCTCCTCCCCGCAGGAAAGCTCTATGTCCAGCAGCTGAAACCCTTCCAGCTCCAGCAGCTGGAAGACCCGGGCCTCATATTCCCGGGGTCCCAGATCCGCCTCCCCACCCTGGTCCCTGGTGCGCAGGGTACACAGCACCGGGCGGCAGGCTTGTCCGGCCAGCAGGGCCAGGGCCTCTGCCGGGGAATCCCCAAAGCAGTCTGCCCGCCACTCGTACAGGTCGGCAGGCACGCCAGCGGCCAGAGAGAGCTCCTCCGCCAGCTGGGGCAGCGTTCGGGCCGTAAGGGGCACGCAGATTTTCGGCAGGCCCGCTGTAAAGTCTATCTCCATAGGGTTCTGACCTTCCTTTTCCATGGTGATGGCGCCAGCGCCCGGCTCCGCCGCTGTACCTGGCCGCGTACCCATATTATAGGCGGCGCGGCTGAAAAGAGGCGTGTACGGGTTTTCAAGCGCGTTAATTATCATAGTTAACGCAGTTCAAAAGAGGTATTTACACCGATTTTCAAGTGCGTTTACTATAGTATACGTTCACAGGAAAGAAAAGTCAATCATCTTGCCGCCCTGGAAGCGGCTAAAATGAAGCCCGCATGGCTCCTGCGGCCCCATTGTCCCGCCCCAAGGGCAGGCACACAATCTTGTCCTTAAGAGTAGTATGGCATGGAAGTTTTTTCATGCCGGCGGTGTTTTCATGTTTAAACTTCCCCGTTTCCGGCCACAATACTACCAAGAAAATCAAATGGGAGCGTGAAAAACCGTGAATGTACGCAGAGGAGACATCTACTACGCTGATCTCAGTCCTGTGGTGGGTTCCGAGCAGGGAGGCGTTCGCCCTGTGCTGATTATACAAAACGATGTGGGCAACAAGTTCAGCCCCACTGTGATTGCCGCCGCCATCACCAGCCAGCGGGATAAAGCCAGCCTGCCCACCCACATAGAGGTGGACGCCCAAGGCAGCGGGCTCATTAAAGACTCGGTGGTGCTTTTAGAGCAGGTCCGCACCCTGGATAAGCACCGCCTGCGGGAAAAAATGGGCAAGCTGGACCAGACCTCCATGAACCGGGTAAACCAGGCGCTTTCCATCAGTTTTGGGCTGGGGCCTACATAGCAGGGCCCCCATCCCCCTACATAGAAAGAGCTTCCCCTTTTCGGGGAAGCTCTTTCTATGTAGGGGGATGGGGGCAGCCGGCTGTTGAGAGCAAAGGGGAAAGTTTTGCCCCCAAAAGGCGCCTCTTTAATCCTTAGCCCTGGTTCTCCTCCAGCAGCTCCGCTGCCCGGGCCAGAAGCTTCTGCCTTTGATTTTCCTCCCTGCCGTCCAGCACTTGGTCCAGCAGGGACTTCAGCGCCCGGCCCAGGGCAGGGCAGGGCCGGTAACCCAGCTCCAGCAGGTCCCGGCCGTTTACAGCCAGTCCGGCCAGGGTCAGACAGTCCCCCCGGGCCAAAATCTCCTTTGCCAGCGCCCCGGCCTGGTCTATCAGGGCCAGCCGCCCAGGGACCAGCTCCTCTGCCTGGGCAGACACATCCCCCCGCATCAGCGCCAGCAAGTCCTCAAAGCCCTCTGGCCCCAGGGCTGCCAACAGCCGCTTTACCCGTGTTTCACCCATGGGCAGGGGCTCTCCGTGGCGCTCCACCAGGGTTACAATCCGCCTGGCCTCCTCTCCCGGAAACCGCAGCCTGTCCAGCAGGCCTCTGGCCAGCTGGACCCCGGCCTTCCCATGGCCGAAAAAATGGGCCTGGCCCCTTTCATCCAGGGTTTTGGTGCAGGGCTTGCCACCGTCATGGAGCAAAGCCGCCCACCGGAGTACCGGGCGGTCCGGCACAGCCTCTACCGTGTGTAAGCTGTGTTCCCAAGCGTTGAAGCGGTGGTAGGGGGATTCCTGGGTGCAGGCGGCAAGAGGCTGCAGCTCCGGCACCGCGGCAAAGAACAGCGTCCTATAGGCCCGCAGGGTTTCCGCCGCCCGGGCCCCCTGCAGCAGCTTGGTCAGCTCCTCCCGGGTACGCTCTCCAGAGACTGTCTTCAGCAGCCCCCGGTTCTTCTCCGCCGCCCAGCTGGTCTCAGGGTCAACAACAAATCCCAGGACAGAGGCAAAGCGCATACACCGGAGGATCCGCAGGGCGTCCTCCTGGAAGCGCTGTTCCGGCTCTCCCACACAGCGCAGCAGTCCCCGGGCCAGGTCCTCCCGCCCGCCAAAGGGGTCCAAAATCCCCCGCTCCGGGTGATAGGCCATGGCGTTAACCGTAAAATCCCGGCGGGCCAAATCCTCTTCCACCTGGCGGGTAAAGGCCACCTCCTCCGGGCGGCGGTGGCTGGCATAGGCCCCCTCCACCCGGTAGGTAGTCACCTCCACCACCCCCCTCGGGGTGACCAGCCCCACTGTGCCCAGGGCCCGGCCTGCCTCCACCCGGGAGACCTCCGGAAAGCAGGCCGCCGTCTCCCCGGGCAGAGCGCTGGTCGTAATGTCCCAATCCCCCGGCCTGCGTCCCAGCAGGCTGTCCCGCACACAGCCCCCCACGCACCAGGCTTCAAAGCCCGCGCTCTCCAGCCGGGCCAAAACCGCTCTTACATAGGCGGGCACTGCTATGGCCATGGCTCTGGCCCCCTCTCCACTGTTTTCAGCCCTTTTCAACATGACTTGCCAAGGACTTGTTTGAATCATCACAAATACCGCTTTTGGGGTTTTGCCTGCCTCCCCCCGGCTCCAAACGCGGCCAGGCTCCCTCCCATTCCACACCAAACCTGATGGCTACAGCAGGCCTTTGGCTTTTTTCGGTCTTTCATCAAAAGCTACTCCATGCCATACCGCTGGGCGGCTTCCCGCACGTTTTCCACCCAATGGGGGTACTGAAAGCTCTCTTCAATATCCGCCAGGGAGATATACGCGCCGCCCATCATGGCCTGCAGGGCTGCCTCGGCCACCATGGCCTCCCTGGTGTAGGGGTCCGCCATATAGGTCTCAAAATCTATGTTCATCTTGAGATTTATGCCGCCCACAGCGCCCATATAGAAAAAGCTGTCCTTGCCCAGCAGCTGGCCAGCCCGTTCAAAGCACTCCACCCCTTCCCGTATCTGGGCAATGGTGGTCCGGCGCACAAATGCCTCTGGCGGTTTCTTTTCCATGTCTGCGTCTCCTCCCCGCATAATAAAGTCAATGGTGGTTTCTAAAGCTCTTGCCAGCTCTGGCAGCAGGGACGCGTCCGGAAGGGTCTCCCCCCGTTCCCACTTGCTCACCGCCTGAAAGGACACGTGCAGGCGTTCGCCCAGCTGGTTCTGGGTCAGCCCCAGGTGTTTGCGCAGGCAGCATATCTGCCTGCCAACCTGGATAGGTGTCAAACTCATCGGTAGGACCTCCTGCATAGGGTTTTGTAAGCGCGCCTTACAAAAGAGAGTATACCCCAAAAAGCAGCCCAGCGCAATAACCGTCCAGGTGAACCGTTCCTTCCTGTCTCAACCTCCCGTTGAAAATTCTCCCCAGCCATGGTATACTTGGCAGTAGGCTCCGCCCCAGCTGCAGAATTTCCCTGGGCTGCCAAAACGCACCGGACAACACCTGCCCTGGCTGCCATCAAACCGCCAGGCAGCGCGGAAGAACCCTGCCTATCCACCCACTTCAAGGAGGACTATCCATGAAATCAAAGATTTCCCTGCTGCAAATCATCTGCCTCTGCGTCATCCTGCTCAGCCTCCTGGGCCTGGGCTGGGAGGTATTCTTAGATGACCTGAACCACATGGCCGCCCTCTACATATTGGCCGGCCTGGCCTGCGCGGGCTTTGTTCTCAACACCGCCCTGGCCCTCTACCGGATCTTCCTGGAGATGAAAAAATAGCGGAAGTCCTAGAGTATGTTTGAAAACCGGAGAAATGCTGAATGTTTGGCCAGAAACCAGGATTTTTTGATGCTGAAAGCACCGCTTCCGGTCTCCACATTTCGGGGTTTTCAAACAGGCTCCAGGCAAAAAAGCGGCGGACCAGTGGTCCGCCGCTTTTATATGGCTACTTTTACACAGGCGGGTCCGAAAGCGCTGTTGAGTGAGCAAATTTCCGGTGGGGAAATAAGCTTGTTTGAAAAATGGAAACCGCCGTCTTTTGCTCAGAAGCGGCTATTCCATGCGTCCATACGCACGCCCTCCGGGCATTCCCGGGTCGTCTGCCTTTATACCTGCGCCTTACCTGCCAGAATATTTTTATAGTCCTCCAAATTCTGCCGCAGCAGGGCCGGAGTATTCAGCTCATAGGGGCATTTGCTCTGGCAGTGACCACAGTTCCTGCAGTTTTCAATGTTCAGCATCATGGCCTGGGCCTCGGGGGTCAGCCAGTTGGCCGAGGGGCTGCGGCGGATCAGCTGGCTCATCCGGGCGCACTGGGGTATGTTGATGTTGGCCGGGCAGGGCAGGCAGTACCCGCAGGACCGGCAGAAATTGCCGATCAGCTCTCCCCGGTCCTTCTCGATGGTGGCCTTAATGGCCGGGTCCTCCATGCTGGGGGGATTTTCCGCCATCATATAGCCCAAAAACTCCTCCAGCTCCTCCTCCCGCTGTACGCCCCAAATGGGCAGGGTGTTGTCAAACTCCTCCTGCCAGGCATAGGCCGCGGCAGCGTTGGTGATCAGCCCTCCGGACAGGCCCTTCATGCAGATAAAGCCCACATTCTGCTCTTTGCACAGGTTCACCAGGTCTATGTCCTTCTGCGTGGCCAGATAGCAGAAGGGGAACTGCAGGGTCTCATACAGGCCAGAGCGCACCGCCTCCTCGGCCACCCACAGCCGGTGGTTGGTGATGCCAATGTGCCGGATCTTCCCCTGGGTCTTGGCCTCCTCCATGGCCTCATAAAGGCCCGTGCCATCCCCCGGCTTGGGGCAGAAGGCAGGATTGTGGAACTGGTACACATCGATATAGTCGGTTTTCAGCAGCCGGAGGCTTGTCTCCAGGTCCTTCCAGAATCCCTCCACTGTGGTTGAAGGGGTCTTGGTGGCAATAAAAATCTTCTCCCGCACATCCGAAAGGGCCAGGCCCATTTTCTCCTCGCTGTCTGAGTAGGACCGGGCAGTGTCAAAAAAATTCACCCCCGCCTCATAGGCCCTGCGCAGCAGCTTTCCCGCGTATGACTCGCTCACCCGCTGAATGGGCAGGGCCCCAAAGGCGGTCTTGTTGGCCACAATGCCTGTGCGCCCCAGCGTAACCGTTCTCATAATCGTTGCCTCCTTCATGCTTTTGTATCATTATAGCACGCGGGGTTAGAATGTCAAGAGCAGGCCCCCGGCAGGAGTGTCCAAACGCAGAGTTAAAAGAAGTCAAAGAGCGAAAAAGGGAGAGCA
>CAJUPK010000054.1 GCA_910588415.1 uncultured Oscillospiraceae bacterium
CGTGGGACTTTGTCCCACACCCTACCAGGGGCCTAACGCCCCTGGACCGCGCAATGCATTCTCAAAACCTATATTAAAAGAGCCGTACACCCTGCTTAAAACAGGTGTGCGGCTCTTTTTTTCTGTATACGCTTATTCCCCGCGGCAGCCTACCAGTCCTCTTCCCCCTCATAGGCCAGGCGCATCCCCTCGCGGATCTGCTCATAGGAATAGCCCCGGCGCTGCAGGGCGGCAAAGGCCCGGCGGCGCTGTCTCTCGTCTTCCTGCCAGCCCGGATACTTTTTGGCCAGTACCCCCCGGATGTTTTCCAGAGGCAGCTGGCCATCGTCACACTGGCTGTACTCCTCAATCAAGCTGTCAACCAGCTCTGGGGCTATGCCCTTTTGCCGTAGCTCCTGCCGGACCCGCAGGGGGCCGTACTGTTTGCTGAGAAACAGCTCTTTTGCCCTGCGGCGGGCATAGTTCTCGTCATCCACCAACCCCAGCTCCTCCATCCGGTCCGCGGCTGCCTGGGCAGCCTCCCGGGAGGCTGCCGTGCGGGTAATTTTCTCCACCAGCTCCCTCTTGGAGTGGTCCCGGTGCTCCAGCAGATACAGGGCCTTTTCATGGGCCCTGCGGGTGTCAGAGGCCAAGATCAGCTCGTGCAGCTGCTCGTCCGTAAGCTCGTCCCCGGGCTGCAGCCGGGAGCGGAGAAAGGTCTCCCTGTCGATCTTCACCGCCGCTTCTCCGTCTATGTAGAGCTGTACCAGACTCTTGCGCCGGGGCTCTGCCGCTGTCAGCTCCATCAGTCATCCACCACAATGTCCAGGCTGGTGGGATCGTCCGGCAGGGTGGTCTGGGCCGGGGGGGGAGGGGTTTTGGATGGTTTGGCCGGCTTGGCCTCTGGCTGTTTCTCTGGGGCCGAAGCCTCTTCCGCCGGGGCCTCTGCTTTTTGGCCAGGCTTCAGGAACAGCTTGTCCACATTGACCCGCACCATGTTTTCAATATCCCCGGCCAACTGGGGGTTGGCTGCCAGAAAGTCCTTTACCTTCTCCCGGCCCTGTCCAATGCGCTCTCCATTGTAGGAGAACCAGGAGCCGCTTTTCTGCACCACATCCATCTGCACCGCAATGTCCACCAGCTCGCCTGTGCGGGAGATGCCCTGGCCATAGAGCACGTCAAACTCCGCTGTGCGGAAGGGGGGCGCCACCTTGTTCTTTACCACCTTGGCTTTGGTATGGGCGCCGATGACATCTGTGCCGTTTTTCAGAACCTCGCCCTTACGCACATCAATGCGCACAGAGGAGTAGAACTTCAGGGCCCGGCCGCCAGGGGTCACCTCTGGGTTACCGTACATCACGCCCACCTTCTCCCGCAGCTGGTTGATAAAGATGGCCACGCAGTTGGACTTGGAGATGGCCCCGGCCAGCTTGCGCAGGGCCTGGCTCATCAAGCGGGCCTGCAGGCCCACATGCGAGTCCCCCATCTCCCCTTCAATCTCCGCCTTGGGCACCAGGGCGGCTACCGAGTCGATGACGATCACATCAATGGCATTGGAGCGCACCAGGGCCTCTGTAATCTCCAGGGCCTGCTCGCCGGTGTCCGGCTGAGAGACCAGCAGCTCCTCCACATTCACCCCCAGATTGGCGGCATAGACTGGGTCCAGGGCGTGCTCCACGTCAATAAAAGCCGCGTTGCCCCCCAGCTTTTGGCCCTCTGCCACGCAATGCAGCGCCAGGGTGGTCTTGCCAGAGGACTCTGGTCCGTATATCTCCACAATCCGTCCCCGGGGCAGGCCGCCGATGCCCAGGGCCAGATCCAGGGACAGAGAGCCTGTGGGAATGGTCTCCACGTTTAAATCAGAGTTCTGCCCCAGGCGCATAACAGCTCCCTCGCCAAACTGCTTTTTAATCTGGCTAAGGGCCGTGTCCAGGGCTTTCAGCTTGTCCTCTGGCTTGCCGCTGGCCTTGCTTGCAATAGGAGCCTGTTTTTTTTCTGCCATACTATACTCATATCCTCCTTGCGGTGTAAACTGGTGAGACGCATATAGAACTTGTGTTTCCCGTATTCTTTTATTATACAGGAGCGCAGCCAGAAAAGCAAGGCTTTCTAAAAACAGGCCCGCTGTTTTACCCGGTTTTGAAGCCCCTGGCACAAAAAATTTCTTCCCGTTTCCGTCCCCTTCCCTGTTGATTTTTTCCCCTGCCTGGGGTATTATTTAGATAAGGCTTGTACAATCGCTTGTTTGAAATATTTCGGGCGCTGTCTTTTCCTCTAACCCCCGTAGTCTCTGTGGGGACCTCCCCCAAACACGGACATCTTTCCTCTGGTTTTATGGAAAAATCCGGCACTCCCCCTGTTTTCAAGCAAGCCCCAGCGCGTGTTCCCCCAGAACGATCCCCCTATGCACCCGGTTCTGTGGATGTGGGCACGCTCTACAAACCGCGAATCGCGTTTTATAGTTCCCTTTCTAGTTTACGCAGCCGCAAAAAGCGTTTCCCTTCTTTGAGGCCAGGCAGGTTTACTGCCCAGCGTACAAATCGTTTATGAACAGATTTGCACCTGCGTTTGCTATAGGGGGGAGAGGCCCCTGTACTGGGGCTTTTCTCACAGGCCGCTGCCCGTTAATCTGCTGCATGATGGAGGAATTTTCCCATGAACAACATTCCAGAAGTAAAAATCGGCGTGGTGGCAGTCTCCCGCGACTGCTTCCCCGAGTCCCTGTCTGTGGACCGCCGCAAGGCCCTGCTGGCGGCTTTTGCCAAGAAGTACGGCCAGGAGGCCCAAAGTGTGTACGAGTGCCCTATCTGCATTGTGGAGAGCGAAATTCACATGGTGCAGGCCCTGGAGGATGTAAAGAAGAACGGCTGCAATGCCCTGGTGGTGTACTTAGGCAACTTTGGCCCGGAGATCTCTGAAACTCTGCTGGCCAAGCACTTCGACGGCCCCGCCATGTTCATTGCCGCTGCCGAAGAGAGCGGGGACAACCTGGTGGGCGGCCGGGGCGACGCCTACTGCGGTATGCTCAACGCCAGCTACAACCTGAAGCTCCGGGAGATCCGGGCCTTTATTCCCGAGAATCCTGTGGGCGACGCAGAAGACTGCGCGGACCGTATCCACGAGTTCATCCCCATTGCCCGGGCCCTGGTGGGCCTGAAGAACCTGAAGATCATCAGCTTTGGCCCCCGGCCGCTCAACTTCCTGGCCTGCAACGCGCCTATCAAGCGTCTCTATGACCTGGGCGTGGAGATTGAGGAGAACTCTGAGCTGGACCTGTTCGAGGCCTTCCACAAGCACGACAACGACCCCCGCATCCCGGGCGTTGTCCAGGAGATGGCAGAGGAGCTGGGCGAGGGCAACAAGAAGCCGGAGATTTTGGAGAAGCTGGCCCAGTATGAGATCACCCTGCTGGACTGGGTGGAGGAACATAAGGGCTACCGCCAGTATGTGGCCCTAACCAGCAAGTGCTGGCCTGCCTTCCAGACCCAGTTTGGCTTTGTGCCCTGCTATGTAAACTCCCGGCTGGCTGGCCGCGGCATTCCGGTGTCCTGCGAGGTGGATATCTATGGCACCCTGTCTGAGTTCATTGGCACCTGCGTCTCTAACGATGTGGTCACTTTGCTGGACATCAACAACACGGTTCCCAAGGACATGTATAAGTCCGATATAGAGGGCAAGTTCCCCTATCAGTTCAGCGACACTTTTATGGGCTTCCACTGCGGCAACACCTGCTCCCGCAAGCTTTGCAGCCCCACCATGAAGTATCAGATGATCATGGCCCGCAGCCTGCCCGAGGAGGTCACCCAGGGCACTCTGGAGGGGGATATTGTTCCCGGAGACATCACCTTCTTCCGGCTCCAGTCCACGGCTGATTGCCAGCTGCGCGCCTATGTGACCCAGGGCGAAGTGCTGCCTGTAGCCACCCGGTCCTTTGGCGGCATTGGCGTGTTCGCCATTCCCGAGATGGGCCGGTTCTACCGCCATGTGCTTATAGAGAAGAACTATCCCCACCACGGGGCCGTGGCCTTCGGCCATCACGGCAAAGCCCTGTTCGAGGTGTTCAAGTTCCTGGGCGTGGGCGATATTGGCTTTAACCAGCCCAAGGGGATGCTCTATCCCAGCGAGAATCCCTTCGCATAAAGGAAACAGGAAAACACAAAAATCGCCATCAAAGAATTTTGATGGCGATTTTTTATAGCTGTCTCTGCTTTCAAAACAGGGGACTGGCCGGGCGTTCTCTCCGCCAGCTTCTTCCTCTATGCGCGGCCGCAGACAGCGCATGGTTCACGCAGTTCAAAAGAGGTATGTATCTTTTTTGAACCAGCAGCTGGCTGCCCAGCTTAAAAATCGGTATGTACCGGTTTTGTAAGTACGTTTACTCTATCTTTGCGGGCAAATGCGCCCTTTAAAGCCGCAAACCCTTATCCCCAGCGTCTTTTTTAGTCAGAAATGCCCCGGCACCATTTCAGGTACTGCAGCGCGTGGCGCTGGCCGTCCAGCTCCCATTCTCCTTGGAAAATCGGGTCGTGGAAACCCTCTACACAGAGGTCGCCGCTGAAGTCGTGCATATACAGCACATGGAATACGTCCCGCCAGTCTGTGTCTCCATACCCCGGTGTGCGGGACAGCGCAAACTCATCTGCCCCAAAAACGCCGAATTTCTTCACCCGGTTCCAGTCAATGGTGGCGTCCTTGCCGTGCAGATGGTACACCCGGCCGACCCACTGCTCCAGCTGGGGAATCGGGTCAATCAGCTGCACCATCTGGTGGGCAGGCTCCCACTCCAGGCCAATGGCAGGGCTGTCCACCTCTTGGAACATCATCTCCCAAGCCTTTGGGTTAAAACCAATGTTGCAGGTAGCGCTCTGCCAGGTGCCGCCCATAGGGCAGTTCTCAATGGCCAACCGCACGCCGCAGGCCTCTGCGCGCTTGGCCAGCTCGCCAAAAACAGCCTTATAGCGGGGCATGGCCTCCTCCACTGGCCGGCCTTCCAGCCCCCCGGCAAAGGTGGTCACCAGGTCTGTGCCAAACTGCTTGGCGTTGTCAATAAAATGCTCCAGCGTGTGCAGCTGCTCTTCATTTTCCAGGGGATTGCAGTAGTACCCAATGGAGGACACTGGCACAGGCCTGCCGCCAGCAGCGGCTTTCACCTTCTCCGCAAAAGCCTCCAGGCTCTTGTCCGGGAAGACCATATGAAAATTGAAGGCGATGCACTCATAGCCGTACTCTAGAAATTCCGGCAGAAATTTCTCCACGCTGTCGCCTGGCACAATGCTACCAATCCGAATCTTGTTCATGCTGATAGACCTCTTTTCCATTATATTTTCCATGCTATAGCCTTGCCTCTCAAGAGGCCCCGACCTCTTTTTCCCATCACTGCGCAGAGGCGTACTTGTCATTGGCGGTACGCACCCCATCCGGGAAAATCCTAGCCAGGCTCTCAAAGGCAGCGCTCACTTCTTCTGAGATATCCACATGGGAAATGTAGCCCCGGCCTTTCGGCCCATATCCCGTTTCATTGTCCGCCAGCCGGGGAATCTCCCCCAGCAGCAGGGAAATATACCGCTCCATGTCCCACATGCCCGGGATTTCCCGCGCAAAGCCCAGCCCTCCCTCCACAGGGATGGCCTCTGCCGCGTAAGTGGCAAAGGAGATGGGCCGTACATCCGGCGCGTATTTCTCCCATCCCGCGGCCATGCGCCGCTGCATGGTTGCGTCCTGGCACAGGATGATGGACTGGCAGGGTATATGCTCCTGGTCCAGCAACGCCAGCAGATGGGTTATATTGTTGCCGCAGTTGGTGGATCTGCACTCCAGGTAATCGGCCGCCAGCCCGAATTTCTCCCGCAGATAGGCGGCAAATACCCGGGCCTCTGGCTGTCCGGCGGTGCTGGCTTGGGGATAGAGGCCCTGCACCTTGTCCCGCAGTGTCTGGGTGGTGTGGCCCACTCCCCCTACAATGATATATTTCTTTGCCACCCGCTCTCCCATGGCAGCGGCCAGCACATCGCCGCCCCACAGGATGCTGCCTCCAAACAAGACCAGTACATCGGCTTGAGGAGATCCGATTGCCCTTTGCAGCTCTTCCCTTGTCAGGGCGGAGACATCCCGCACGCCGCAAAACCGGGCCAGCCGGTTGATATGTTCCGCTGTCTGCTGCCAGTCCACTGTCATAAACTCCTCTTTCCCGCCATGGCGGATCGCCCCGCTGGCCCTTTAAAAATCTCCTTGCTCTGTCCCCCTGCACGGCACAAGTATACCACATTTCCCCCTCTTTGAAAAGCCCGTCCGCTATATTTTTAAGAGGCAATCCCACAGGCTGTCCTGTTTCCATTGCCTCCTGCCGTTTTCCTCTTTTCCGCGGCCAGTTTCCAGGGGAAAAATTTCACCTTACAGCTATATTACTTTAATACAATGGAAATCTCTTTCAATACATGGTAAAATATTCATAAAATCCCCCTTTGAATCGGCTAATCTATCAGAAAAAATACCAGAACTCTGCGGACACTGGTAAATTCTGCCTTTGGCACAACCTGTGGTCCGAGCGCAGCCAGAGGCTCTGACCCTTCAGGCACCGTCACGGCCACCCTGTCTTTCCCTTTGCACGCCTCTTCTTTAAGGGCAAAGCGCAGCCTTATGGATCGCCTGATGAATGGTAAATGCCGTCCCCAAAGCGAGCGCTTTCTCTTTCTACCGGGCAATCCTTAAAATAGGGAATATTTCCTGCGGTTCGTTTTGATTCAACAATCCGTCACTTTCCCTATTTTCAAACAAGCTCCCATCCAATTTCCCAAAAATTTCTGTAAAGGCGGTGGAACTGTGAAGCGGCTGTTTTTGTGCTTTTTCCTGATCAGCATACTCTTTTTGGCCTTAAGCGGTTTTGCCCTGGGGACAGCCTCCCGCGCCAGCGCCGCCTTTCACGGTTCCCTGGACATTACGGGTTCTTCTCTCTCCATGACCCTTTCCTTTGACGGCGGCCAGGAACCAGCCGGCGCGTTCCTTTTACGCATGGATCACAGCGCCTCTTGGACGTTAACCCGCACAGAGGACCACCAGCCGGGCTATGTAGTCCACAACAGCCGGGAAGGAACTGTGGAATCCGCTTTTGTGCTGCAGGAGGGACAGCACCTGGCAGTCGGCAAAGTATTCACCTACCACTTTCGCCTGGCCGACGCCGCGGAAGGCCCCAGCCAAGTTCATGTCACCCTAGACTGGCTGGCAGCTGGCGGCTCTTTCAGCAGCAACGCCTGCCAGTTTCAGCTGGAGTATCTGCCCCCGCCCCTGCCCAGCTCCCAGGCAGAGCTGCTGTCCCTGGTTCCCTCCAGCGGCCAGCTCTCCCCCGCTTTCTCCCCGGATATCACCCACTACGCCCTGACGGTCCCTTTTGCGGTCACAAGCCTAAGCTACTCCGCAGAGGTTTCTCAGGGCGCTTCCTTTTCCATAAACCGAAAAAATCTGGGCGCTGGCGGCAGCTATACCCTGTTCCATATCCAAGTGACCGCGGAAGACGGTGTGACCCAACAGCTGTATACGGTAAACGTCTACCGGGAGCCAAAGCCAACGCCCAGCCCCTTGCCATCTCCCACGCCCAAACCTACCAACACTCCAAAGCCTTCCGCTACACCCAAGCCCACCCGCACTCCAAAACCCTCCGCCACGCCCAAGCCTACCAACACTCCAAAGCCCTCCGCCACACCCAAGCCTACCCGCACCCCAAAGCCCTCCGCCACACCCAAGCCCACCAACACCCCAAAGCCCTCCGCTACGCCCAAGCCTACCAACACCCCAAAGCCCTCTGCCACACCCAAGCCTACCCGCACGCCTAAACCCTCTGCCACACCCAAGCCTACCAACACCCCAAAGCCTTCTGCCACACCCAAGCCCACCCGCACTCCAAAACCCTCCGCCACACCTAAGCCCAGCAAAACGCCCAAGCCGTCCTCCAGCCCCAAGCCGCAGATGGGCAGCCTAAGCCCCTCCCCGGGCCCGGGCGGCGGAACAGCCCCGGCCGCTGTCTCCCAGCTGGTCCTCCGCGGGGACCAAAGCAGCTGGCAGACCTGCTTTTGGGTGATCTCCATTCTTATGCTCTTCCAAAACGCGGACAAAATCATCGGCAAGCTGGCCAATCTCCGGGGAAGCAAGGACAAAGATGACCGCAAGCCTCCCGATGGAGGCTAGAATCTGTTTGAAAATAGAATAAGTACCAGATTTTGGGCCAAGTGGGTTCAAGGAGAAAATCGCAAGGCATACGGACGTATGATTTTCAACACAGAAATCCACCCGTATGGGACAAAAAGCAGAGGCTTCCTTTTTTCTAAACAGGCCCCGGGCCATAAAAAAGCAGTCCCCTGGCGGGAGAACCCTCCCCGCCAAGGGGCTGCTTTGTTTTTTTCTTATCCGGCTATTCCTCTGACTTGGCCAGCTCTCCCAGCTGCTTGCTGTACATCACATAACGGCCCAGGGAGCGGACGCCCAGCTCCTTCACAATGGGCTCCTCGTCTCTGTCGTGGAAGTAGTAGAAGCTCTCCATCCCGTCTGCCTTGCCCTGGTTCAGCGCACGCAGCAGCAGCGCCCGGACCGCCTGGGGGTCAAACCTGCCGTCTGCATAGTCCAGGCCGAAGATTTCCAGCATCCCGTCTACATAGACGAAGTAGATGACCGCCACATCCCGGCCGTCCCGTTCCAGCAGGTATAAGTGCCAGCGGTCCAGAGCTTCCCGGAGATGGGCGTTGTCCCAGTACATTTTCCCGTCCCATTGGGCGTGGATGGCGGCGAAGCGGTCAAAATTTTCTTCTGTGATGGGGACGGGCTTTGCGCTCTCGGGCTTTGGCTCGTATTCCTCGAACCTCATTACCCCCACCAGGCTCTCCTCACTCAGGGGCCAGCCCAGCTCGATCAGGTGGTTGACTGCCCGGGTGTTCTGGTCGGAAAAGCCGAAGTGCATGGTGAACCCCGGGTACTTCTGTCCCAGGAAGGCAATCAGCTCGTCCAGGGCCTGTTCGGTCTTGTCCTCTGTGCAGAAGGCCCGGGTATCCAGATATTTGTCCTCGGGCAGGGCAAAGTAGTGGATATAGCCCAGGGCTTTGCCGTTATCCTCAAAGAGCAGGGCCCCTTCGTGCTCCCTCTCATGGGCCAGGGCGGCGGTCTCGTCGAACTCGGCCCGGGTTTTCAGGCCGTCGGCGTAAGTGGGATAGCCGGAGCGGGTCATGTCCAGGGCCAGGCTGTAGGCCCAGTCCAGGTAATTTTTGTAGTTGCTTTGGTTGAGTTCTCTCAGCATAGTCGTTTCCCCTCTTTCTGTTTTCCTTGGAACCATCTCCCACCACGGGAAGCGAAAATCTCACTTCCCCAGGCTGGACAGCAGAGCGTTGACAATCTCCTCGGTCTTCATGCCCCGGGAACCCTTTACCAGCGCCACGTCTCCAGGGCGCAGTTCCTGTTTCAGCCAGGCGGCAGCTTCGGCATTGTCTTTCACACACACCGCCCCGTTCCCATAACCCTGGGCAATCAGCCCGCCCAGCTCGCCCACAGCCAGCAGCTCCACGCCCTGCGATTTAGCGCAGGCCCCTGTGTCCCAATGGCCCTGTTGGGTGTAGCTGCCCAGCTCCCGCATACCCGCCAGCACGGCAATGCGCCGCCCAGGGGCCGCCTTTCCGGCCAGCACACCCAGGGAACTGCGCATAGAGTCCGGGCTGGCGTTGTAGCTGTCGTCAATGATGGTAACGCCCCCCGCCTCCTTGATCTGCTGGCGCATGGCCGGGGGCGTATAGGCTGCCAGGGCCCGGGCAGTCTCCTCCAGGGACTGGCCCAGATAGTCCCCTACCGCCAGGGCGGCCAGGGCGTTGCACACGTTGTGCTCCCCCAACACGGGCAGGGCTATCCGCCGTTCCTCCCCCTGGGGCGAAACGCAGGTAAACGCCACGCCCTCCTCCCGCTCTGTCAGGTCCCTGCCGCGCCACTGGCAGTTCTCTGAAAGGCCAAAGCGCACCACCCGGTACTGGTCTGACTCCAGCCCAGCCAGCAGGTCGTTGTCCCCGTTGACAAACAGCGGGGCGCCTGCCGGGAGATAATCCGCCATATGGGCCTTTTCCGCCAGGATGTTCTCCCGGGTGCCCAAAAACTCCAGATGAGAGGTTCCAATAGTGGTGATCACCCCGCAGGTGGGCCTTGCCACCTGGGCAATGCGGGCCATCTCCCCGGGCATACTCACCCCCATCTCCACAACGGCCGCCGTATGCTCTGGCTCTATGGCACAGACCGTGATGGGCACCCCCAGCTGGCCGTTCTGGTTGCCCTGGGTTTTATGCACCTGATAGGCAACGGTAAGAGCCTGGGCAACCATCTCCTTGGCCGTGGTCTTGCCCACGCTGCCCGTAATGCCCACAATGGGCACGCTGAGCCGCTGCCTGTAAAAGGCTCCCACCCGCTGCAGGGCAGTCAGGCAGTCCTCCACCAGCACCACCGGGCCCTCCGCTTCCACCGGATGGTCCGCAAAGCTGGCAGAGGCCCCGGCGGCAAAGGCGCTGGCAATAAAGCTGTGTCCATCCACACGCTCGCCGCGGATGGGCACAAACATGGCTCCCGGCCCGGCGTCCCGGTTGTCCGTCACAAAACCTGTCACAAGGGTGTTCGCATCCCCGGAGAGCAGCCTGCCGCCGGAGATCTCCACGATTTCAGAAACGGTCATTTTCATACGCTCACCTCTCCATGAAGTATCAAAACAAAAAGGAAGACAGCCGGCCATATCAAGTATTTTGAAAATTCGTATGTATCCTTTTCAAAAGCTTTTCAAGGGCCTGCCGTCTTTTTTCCACTATTTTTTAGGAAGGCTTTTTCGCCATCAGGCAATACCAGCCAATCTCAGAAAAGGGCTTGTCGTCAAACCATGGGCAGGGCTTTATTTCGAACTGCGAGTAACCCATCCGCTCCAGTTCATCCTTGACCAGGCTGAGCGAAAAAGGATGAAGATGTTCCTGAAACTGGTTTGTCTTGAAAATCCTGCCGTCCTTTTCGTAGCTGTGGAGAATGTTTATGGTGATGGTTCCGTCCTGGTGATAGTCCCATACCTGGACATTACCAATTCTGGTCCCATCCTCCTGATAGAAGGGTTGGGGGATAATAAACCGCTGCCTGTTCTCCAGGGCCATCTCCCAATTCCGGCTGTCAAAGTAAAAGTAGCCGCCGGGTTTCAGGCATTGGTCCATCTCGTGTACGGTTTTCACCACGTCCTCATTGCTCACATGGGCCAGGGCATTGCCCGTGCTCATCACGCAGTCAAATGGACTGTCAAAATGGGCGGACACCTCCCGGAAATCGCAGGGCACCAGCGCAACGGAGAAACCCTTTGCCGCCGCCTTCTCGCCAGCCTTTTTCAGCATACCTTCGTTTATATCTGACCCGGCGATCTGGTAGCCCAGCTCCGCCAGGGGAAAGGTCAGGTTTCCCGTGCCAAAGCTGCAGTCCAGAAGGGTATGGATGTCTTTTGCGGCGAACATCTTCCGGTAATGTTCCTTATAGGCCTGGTTCGCCCTATCGGTAAAGCGCTCGTCATAGATTTCCGGGTAGTCGTACAAGTCGGCCATACTATGCCCCTCCTTTCACGCCTCCGGCCTCTCAGGCCAGAGATCCCATGGGGTCCCAGGGCTCCAGCTCAATGGGGGCCTGGTCCAGCTCGGCCCGCTGGGCGTCGGTCAGGTACTTCTTATGTACAACTACCTGATAGGTATACTCGGTAAACCAGTCGTCGCTCATCACATAGTAGCCGTCCACGCCGGAGTCCTTGCCCCAGCTGTTTTCCACACGCCAGCGGGTGGGCTTGCCCTCTTCGTCCAGGTTCACCCCCTGGAACACCATGGCATGGGTCATCAGGCTGTCGCCATAGTCCAGGCGCTGGGCCTTGTTCATGCCAAACTCCACGCCGAACAGCTGGTCCGGCCGCAGCACGTTCAGGTCCATAATGCCGCCGTCCCGGATGGACCACTTGCCCACATCGCAGCCAAACCATACAGGGCTGCCGTCCTGCATCTGGCGGATGGCCGCGGCCTTCAAATCCTCTACCGGCAGGTTCAGGTACTTCACTGGACGGCCCTCCACCACGTTGCCCAGCATCTTCACGGTAAAGGTCTTGTGGAAGGGTTTGTCGGCTGTGGTGGCGTTGATCAGGCTCACATAGTCAGACATATTCCAGCCCACATATTTCTCAAAGAAGCTTTTGCCTGTGAGGCCCGTCTCCCGGATAAACTTCTTGTCCTTGTCCCGGGTCTCAAAGGTAAAGGTCTGGGGCGGATTGCCCAGGGCAATACACAGCATGTTGTAGATGCTGCCCAGCATGACCTCCTTCTGCTGGCGGAGCTCTTCCATGCTCTTGCCAGCGGCGTGACCCTCCCGCAGGACGCAGGCAAACTCCCGCAGCTTGCGGGTCATGTAAGAGGTGACCTCCCAGGTGGAGGAGGAGCAGGCAGTCTCGGGCATGGCGTCCTTGGGCACCACGCCGTATTTCTCCACCAGATTGCACAGCATATCCCACTGGCCCCCGTCGTTTAAGGGTGCGCTAAGCAGATGGGCAATCAGCCGGCCGCTGGTGGGCTCATCCAAAGTCTCCAGAATACTCTCCAAAAAGTAGTTGGACTTCTCCAGCTTGTCGTAAAACAGGGTATAGTTTTGGCTGAGCTCAAAGTGCTCCAGGTTCAGCCTGCGCATAATCTCCACCCGCATGGTGTTCAGGGCGGCGAACATCCAGCACCGGCCAGAGCTCTTCTGGTTGGTGATCTTTCCGGTCTCCAGCTGCACAGAGAACAGGTGCCGGTCCTCCCGCTGGGCAAAGGGGTCTGTGGCGGACTTGTTCACGCCGTTCATGGTCACGGCCAGCTGGGCCACCCGCTTGGCCGGGTCCTGCGCAAAGTCCTTCTCAAAGCTTTCCAGTTCCGCGATGGTAATAGTCTTGTTCATTTTCTTTCCTCCAGTTTCTCTTATTCATTACCTAGAAATCTAACAGCAGAAAAAATTGTGCGGGCGTCTATAGCCTGGCAGGGGGGCAGAGCCTTGCTCCAGCGGCACCCCTGTGCACCTGGAGGCCCCTCCCTGCCGCACAATTTTTTCTATTGCCTCCTTGCAGGGCAGATGTCTATACTGTCCCATCCAGCTTTCGGAGAGGCACCCACACCTCGTAGCGGCTGCCCTGGGGGGTGTGGGCGTTTTCCTTCTCAATCCTGAAAATCAAGGACTCCGGCCCATCAGCCTTTGCCCAGCCCGCGGGGGGCTCTACCCTGTCGGCGTACTCATTGCAGCGGCCGTTTCCGGCTTCCCCCACAGCCTCCTCGTTGGTCTCCATCCACTCCGTGGTCACCGCCAGATAGTCCCCGCCGGGGAAGTCCATCTGGGTGTAGCCCTCGGGCACATGGTCCACGTTCTTCACAAAAAGCCCTTGGAAATAGACAACCCGGCCCTGGGGGTCGTGATACCAGACGTTGATGGGCTTTTCATCCACCGCATAGGGCAGAATGGGCTTATAGCCGCCCATCTGGAAGAAATTCTCCCAAATCGCCCCAAAGTCAGAGGTCTCGTCAACCAGATTGGTGTTTCCCAGAAAGCGGAAGCCATCCAGATGGAGCTGGTAGGTGATGATCTCCTTGTCCATGCCTTTCCCTCCCAAAATTTTTTATAATCCCTTATCCCCGAGGATAAGATTCGGGCTTATTGGCCCAGACTGTCCAGAATCTCCCGGATCACCACCCGCTCGTCAAAGGGGTATTTCACGCCTTCAATCTCCTGATAGTCCTCGTGGCCCTTGCCCGCCAGCACAATGATGTCCCCTGGCTGGGCGTTCTCCAGGCACCAGCGGATGGCCTCCCGGCGGTCCGGAATTTCCATATACTGGCCCGCTGTCTTTTTCATTCCCACTTTGATGTCCTCTATGATGTCCAGCACATTCTCAAACCGGGAATTGTCCGCTGTAATCACCGACAGATCTGCCAGCCGGCCGCTGGCCTCTCCCATCTCGTACCGGCGCACTTTGGGCCGGTTGCCCCCCGCCCCAAACAGGCAGATGAGCCGCTTGGGATTGTACTCCCGCAGGGTGGCCAGCAGGCTCTCCATGCTCACGGCGTTGTGGGCATAGTCCAGCAGCAGGGTGTAGTCCCCGGGCACGGGCACGGGCT
>CAJUPK010000055.1 GCA_910588415.1 uncultured Oscillospiraceae bacterium
CGCCTTTCCTGCGGAAAGTACCGGAAAACTCCGTGACTTGCCGCAGGCAATGTCAAAAACTCCGTGACTTGGGCGAAGCCCAATGTCATCCACACCTCGCAGCCTTTGAAAAGGCTGGCGAAACTTTTCCCTCCGCTCCCCAAAAGCATAGAAAGCAGACGGAAAATTATTTTGGAAAAAGGCTTAATTTTCTAAAAAACCAGCCGAATAATAAAATGTAAGGGGCAGGGAAGCCCCTTGGAAACATGGTTTCACCCGGCAGTCGCGAGCCGGTTGAAATAGACTTACAGCGTGGGGCCGGATAGTCCGGCCGGCTGTCAGGGCCCGGCGCAATTCAGGCGGAAGGATCCGCCGTAGAAATAATTTTGAAGGAGCAAAATTTATGCGTATCCAACACAACATTTTGGCGATGAACGCCTACCGCAACTACAACACCAACACTTCCGCTCTGGCTAAGAACCTGGAGAAGCTGAGCTCTGGCTACAAGATCAACCGCGCCGGTGACGACGCTGCTGGTCTGGCTATTTCCGAGAAGATGCGCGCCCAGATCAAGGGCTTGGAAGCCGCTTCCAAGAACGTGAAGGACGGCATCAGCCTGGTAAAGACCGCCGAGGGCGCCATGCAGGAGATTCAGGATATGCTCTCCCGTATGAAGTATCTGGCCACCCAGTCCTCCAATGGCACCTATGACGATGAGGTGGACCGCAAGGCCCTGCAGGACGAAGTGAACCAGCTGAAGTCTGAAATCAACCGTATCGCTGACAGCGCCAACTTCAACGGCATCAAGCTGCTGGACGGCTCTCTGGCTGCCGAGGGCGGCACCGCTGGCGCTTCCGTTGGCAAGATTGAGGGCGTTGACCTGCTGGATGTAGAGGCTACCAAGGGCTCTTATGCAATGAAGACTGCTTTTGCAAAGCCTGCTGGTACTGCTGCGGGAGACACATATAGTGTTACCGTGAGCTTGACCGATGCAGATGGCAAAGCCACGAAGGAAGTTACTGTTAACTTTAAGACAGAAGATGGCACAAACTGGGTTGACGCTGATGGAAATGCTGTCGACCTGAGCGATGCAACGAAGACTGGCGCTGCAGTGATGGATGCTCTCAAGAAGGACGCTACTATTAAGGAGAACTTCAGCATTGCGAACGCTGCTGGTGTGCTCACCTTTACCGCGAAAGAGGGCGGCGCCAGCACCATGCAGGTTAGCGCCATTAACATTGTAGATACCGCTGGCGGCACTTCCACTACTGCGGCTAATGGCATTACCAAGACCCCCGGCAAGGACGCATACCAGGCCATTGATCTGTCTTCTCTCAAGATCTATGGCGATGGCACAGGCGCTGACGGTACAGATAAGCTGGAGCAGGCCACCTTCTCTATCAATGGCAAGAAGTTTGCTTTGGTGGATGTAAGAAAGCTGACCGACGATATGAAAGCTGAGCTGAAAGCTGCTGGCGTTGACCACTTCCTGGATATTGCTGAAGATGACTGGGGAGCAGCAACTACTGACAATATTGCCGACTTGGAGCACAAGATTGGCATGGAGACCGGCCTGACCACCTTGAGCGGCACTGTAGACGCTAACGGTGTTATGACCGCTGGCGATGCTGCAACCGACCTGCACATTGGCCTGATGTCCGGCGCTAGCAAGGATTCCAAGGGCGGCCTGCAGCTGCAGATCGGCGACACCTCCGACAGCTACAACCAGCTGAAGGTTTCTGTCAACGACATGCACACCAAGGCTCTGGGTATTGCCGATTTGGATATTAGCACTCCCGAGGCTGCCTCGAGCGCTATCCAGACCGTTATGGACGCTATCAACCATGTGTCCTCTACCCGCGGTACCCTGGGCGCTATCCAGAACCGTCTGGACCACACCGCCAACAACCTGTCTGTGATGACCGAGAACATTCAGGACGCTGAGTCCACCATCCGCGACACCGACGTTGCCGAAGAGATGATGGCTTACACCAAGAACAACATCCTGATTCAGTCCGCACAGGCCATGCTGGCCCAGGCCAATGCGGTTCCCCAGGGCGTTCTCCAGCTGCTGGGCTAATCAGGCTAGTTGAACGGATATTTGTACAATTTGACCAAAAAGCAGAAGGGGACGGGCATTTGCCCGCCCCTTTTTGCATAGTCAAAGCTGGTTTTCGCTCCATATATTCCCGCCAGGGGATTGACTTTTTGGCCCGGATGTATTATTATAGCTCTAAGAACTCATACTATTTGCAGATGAAATTCCGGGCCCCTCTGGCCCATAGGAAGTGGTTTTTTGGATAAATATGTGATTCACGGCGGCTGCCGCCTGTGCGGCCAAGTGGATATCAGCGGCGCGAAAAATGCGGCTGTGGCTATTCTGCCCGCTGTGCTGCTCTCTGATTCTGCCTGCCGTATTGAAAACCTGCCCGATATTTCCGATGTGAAAAACGCCGCCTATATTTTGGAGGAGATGGGCGCGTCTGTCTCCTACCCGGACCGCCACACCATTGACGTGGACCCCCGGCCCATTGACACCCATACAGTCAGCGCGGGCGTGGCCAGGCACATGCGGGGTTCTTACTATTTTATTGGCGCTCTGCTGGGCCGCTGCCGCCAGGCGCTGGTGCCCCTGCCCGGCGGCTGTGACTTTGGCGTGCGGCCCATCGACCAGCACCTGAAGGGCTTTGAGGCCCTGGGCTGCGAGCACAGCCTGGACAATGGCGGCATGATTTCTGTCACGGCTCCCAACGACCTGCACGGCGCTCACATCTACCTGGATGTGGTCTCTGTGGGCGCTACCATGAACATTATGCTTACCGCCGCCAAAGCCCTGGGCGTCACGGTGATTGAGAACGCCGCCCGGGAGCCCCATGTGGTGGACCTGGCCAACTTTTTGAACACCATGGGGGCGGATATCCGAGGCGCGGGTACAGACACCATCAAGATACACGGGGTCCAGCGGCTGCGCGGGGTGACCTATGCCATTATCCCCGACCAGATAGAGGCTGGCACCTATATGCTGGCCGCTGCCGCCACCCGGGGGGATGTGACCGTGCGCAACGTAACCCCCAAGCATTTGGAGTCTATTTCCGCCAAGCTGGTGGAGATGGGCGTGTCCGTGGAGGAGGGGGACGACAGCGTGCGGGTCACCTGCGACCGGCAGCTGCGCAAATGCAATGTGAAGACCCTGCCCCACCCGGGCTTCCCCACGGATATGCAGCCCCAGATCACCACGCTGCTGACCACCGCCGGGGGCATCAGCATGGTGACAGAGAGTATTTTCAGCGGCGGCCGCTTTAAATATGTGGACGAGCTGCGGAATATGGGCGCTAAAATCACCGTGGAGGGCAGCCTGGCCGTGGTAGAGGGCGTGCCTGTGCTCAAGGGGGCTCCTGTGCGCGCCCTGGACCTGCGGGCCGGCGTGGCCATGATTTTGGCGGGCCTGATGGCAGACGGCGTGACTTTGGTGGAGAACATTAAATTTATTGAGCGAGGCTATGAAAATATTGTGGACAAGCTGGCAGGCCTGGGCGCGGACATCTATCTGCAGAAAGCGCCGGATCACAGCGGATATCTGTACCAGATTGGGTGAGATGCCAGAGCGGAAAATACAATGAGAAACACAGCGCCCTGTCCGGGAGAGCCCGGCAGGGCGGTTTTGCGAGGAGGAAACATAAATGGCAAGGCTTTGCCCGCTGTTTTCCGGGAGTTCGGGAAACTGCTACTATATCGGCTCCCGCAGCCAGGGACTGCTGATTGATGTGGGACCCTCCTGCCGCAGGGTGGAGGGGGTGCTGGCCCTGTGCGGCATAGACCCCCGGCGGCTGAAGGGGATTCTGGTGACCCACGAGCACAGCGACCACACCAATGGGATCCGGGTTTTAGCCAGGAAGTATGACCTGCCTGTGTACGGCACCCCGGGCACTTTGGACGCCATTGCTCCCCAGGTGGGGGAGGTGGAGCTGATCGATATTTCAGACGGCGGGGAACTGGCCGGGATGCAGGTGACGCCCTTCCCGGTGTCCCACGACTGTGCCCAACCAGTGGGCTACCGGATTCACACGGAGGACGGCCGGGAGTTCTGCCTGGCCACAGACCTGGGCTGTCTGTCTGAGAGGGTGAAGCAGGCCCTGCAGGGCTGCGATATGGTGGTGCTGGAGTCCAATCACGACCTGAACATGCTGCGCAGCGGCCGCTACCCCCTGTCCCTGAAGCGCCGCATTGCCTCCAGCCATGGCCACCTGTCCAACACGGCCTGCGCGGGAGTTCTTCCCGGCCTGGTCCAGTCGGGTGTGCGGCGGTTCATGCTGGCCCATCTCAGCGATGAGAACAATACGCCGGAGCTGGCCATGAAGACCAGTGCCGATGCCCTGGCCCAGGCTGGCTATGTGCGGGAAGTGGACTACATACTGGATGTGGCCCCCGTGGAAAATGTGACCGGCAAAACGGTGATTTTCTGATGCTGGGGCTGCGGGTAATCTGCCTGGGCCGCTTAAAGGAATCCTACTGGCGGGCCGCAGTGGCAGAATATGAGAAGCGATTGGCGGGTCTGTGCCGGTTTGAGCTGGTGGAGCTGCCAGAGGCCCGGCTGCCCTCTGCGCCCAGCCAGGGGGAGATTGGCGCGGCTTTGGAGAAGGAGGCGGGGCTGATTCTGCCCAAGCTTTCGGGGACCGTGTACCCCCTCTGCGTGGAGGGCAGGCACCTGGATTCGCCGGGACTGGCCCGGCTGCTGGACCGGGCCATGCAGTCGCCGGGAGCCGCCAGCTTTGTGATTGGCAGCAGCTATGGCCTGTCCCCCGCGGTAAAGGGGGCTGGCCAGCCCATCTCCATGTCCAGCATGACCTTTCCCCACCAGCTGGCCCGGGTGATGCTCTGCGAGCAGATCTATCGGGGCCTGCAGATCCTGCGGGGTGCGCCCTACCATAAATAGAAACGACCGGGCGGTTTGTGCCGCCCGGCCGCTTTTTCATAGGGGGAAAACTTACACGTCCAGCTTCATGTCGCCGGGCTTGACCCAGCCCAGCTTCCGCAGGCCCAGGTCAATGACAAAGGCCAGCACCGCTGGCAGGACAAAGCAGATGAGCAGAAGGCCCAGCCAGTCGAAAGGCGTGATGGCCTCCTTAGCGCCAGCAGCCACATCGCTGACCCAGCCGGAGTACACGCCGATTTGCCCCACCAGGCCGCAGGTGCCCATGCCGGAGGCTACGCCGCCGGAGGGGTCGTTCATCTGCAGGCCGAACAGGCAGGTGGCCAGGGGGCCTGTGATGGCCGAGGCCAAAGTGGGGGCAATCCAGATGCGGGGGTTCTTCACAATGTTGGGCACCTGCAGCATGGAGGTGCCCAGGCCCTGGGCCAGCAGGCCGCCCCAGCGGTTCTCCCGGAAGCTGATGACCGCAAAGCCGATCATCTGGGCGCAGCAGCCTGCCACGGCAGCGCCCCCGGCCAGGCCCGTGAGCCCAAAGGCCGCGCAGAGGGCCGCAGAGGAGATGGGCAGCGTCAGGGCAATGCCCACCAGCACAGACACCACAATGCCCATCCAGAAGGGCTGCAGCACAGTGGCGTCCTTGATCAGCTGGCCAAAGGCCGAGGCCGCCGCCCCCACCGCAGGGGCGAACAGATAGGCCAGAGCCGCGCCAGAGCCAATGGTGACCAGCGGGGTGACCAGAATGTCCACAGGGGTCTTTTTGCTGACCAGCTTGCCCAGCTCTGCGGCGGCAATGGCAATCAGCAAAACAGCGAGGGGGCCGCCGCCGCCCCCCAGGGAGTTGGCGGCAGAACCCACGGCAGTGAGGGAAAACAGCACCAGCGCCGGGGCCTTTAGGGCATAGCCAATGGCAATGGCCATGGCCGGGCCTGCCATAGACTTGGCAAAGCCGCCGATTTCCTCCAGCACAGGCAGGCCCAGCTGGGCGCCCAGGGTGGAGACAATGGTGCCCACCAGCAGGGAGGCAAACAGCCCCTGGGCCATGGCGCTCATGGCGTCTACAAAGTACAGCTGCAGGTAGGACAGCAGGGTTTCCCGGCCCGTCTTTTTGGCAGGGGGCTGGGGGTGGGGCTCTTTATGTTGGGTATCCAAAAGGGAACTCTCCTTCCAAATGGCCGGAAGGAACCAAAGCCGGCAGCAGGGGCCAAGGTCCCTCCGGCAGAATGTGCGCGGCATGGCCGCGCTTGTGTGTTTACGTGTTTGCGCAAGAAAAGATGGTTTCAATCTATATTTGCTATGTTGCCCAGAAGAAGCAGCCGGGTTGGAGGCCAGGGAGCGCCGCCGGAGGTTTTCCGGCTGAAATGGTCGTCCCGGCCTCTACTGACGGTTTCCGCCCCGCCTGGGCCGTATTGGGTTCCGGTTTATAGGGGATGGGGGGAGCGAAAAAATCCCTTCTCGTCAAGGGGTGGGGCTTCCGCCTTTGCGGGCGCTCTGGTTCAGCTGCCGCTGGACACGCACATCCTGGCCCTTAAACTCCAGCATCCCGTAATACCCCACAATGCGGGAGGCAAACCGGGGGCTGTAGCGGTCCTCCAGCTCTTTAAAGCCCAGGTTGGTGCTGACAATGGTGGGCCTGTCGCCCAGCATCCGGGTGTTGAGAATGTCATAGAGAGCGGCGTTTACATAGCCAGAGGCAAACTCTGTGCCCAGGTCGTCCAAAATCAGCAGGTCACAGGTTTTCAGCTTCTCGCCGGTGCCGCTGTCCTCCCGGTCGAAGCGCTCTTTTTCCAGGGCCACGGCAAACCCCTGGGCGGAGCCGTACACCACCCCGAAGCCCTTTTCAATGGCCTCGTTGGCAATGGCCAGGGACAGGTGGGTTTTGCCCAGGCCCGTGGCCCCCCGGAACAGCAGGCTGGAGGAGTTGGCCCGGAAGCGCTGGGCATAGCTGCGGCAGGTGTTCAGCACCTGGGTCATCTGCCGCAGGGCCTGGGGGTCCTCCTGGTAGTAGTCCAGGGAAAAGCTGGCAAAGGTGCTCTTGTCCAGGGGCAGGTTTTCGCTGAGCTGCCGGTAGGCAATGCTCCGGCGCAGCTGCTTGTAGCAGCCGCACATTTTGCCGTCTACAAAGCCCGTGTCCCGGCATTGGGGACAGGTGTACTGGGGGGTCACGTCCCGGCGGGAGAGGCCGGCCCCGGCCAGCAGGCGGTCGTATTCCCCGCTGATGGCCAGGCTCTCTTCCTCCAGCTTTTTCAGATGGGCGCGGACATTCCCGCCGCCCATCACAGCCCGGGCAATGCCCGCCGCACGGGAGGCCAGCTGGTGCTTCAGCTCCAGGGCCTGGGGGCATTGGGCGTGGAAGGCCTCCAGCCGGGCCTGGGCCTCCCCCTCGGCCCGAAGACGGCGGTTTTCCAGCTCGGCCCGGGCCAGGTCCGCCACTTTTTTGTCATATCCCATAGTTGTCTCCTCTTACAAATTTTCCGGCAGGTGGAAGCTGCTCAGCTGTTCCAGCTGGGTGATGTCATAGCTCTTGTTCTCGGGCGGGTTCTGCCGGACCGGCGCTGCCGGGCGGCTTGGCTGGCTGGTCTGACTGGCCTGGGCGGCCTGGTTCTCCTGCAGCTCTTTCAGGCTGCGGATGCCCAGCTGATGCCAGCCGTCCAGGACCTTGTCCATATAGGCGGCGCTGAATTTCCCCGTATACTCCGCGCAGGCGTCATAGGCGGCGGAGAGCATCTCGTCTGTAAAGCCCCATTCATACACCCACTTGCAGGCCCGCTGGCCCTCCGACTTGCTGGGAGAGCGCTTGCTCAGGCCAGCGGCAGCGGAGACCTTGCTCCAGGCCAGGCGGTTTTTGCTCAGCTCCTGGAGCTTTTCCTCGGCAGCGGCCAGAGAGAAGATGCCGCTTTCCGCCCAGTCTCTGGCCACGGAATCTATGTAGCTGGTGCCAGTGCGGCCCACCTCCTGGGCATAGTGCAGAAGCATGACCGTCACCTCGGCAGGCAGGCCGTAGTCATCGGTGATGGTCAGCAGCAGGGAACTCATGGCCGGGGAGAGGGTTTTGCCTAAAGTGGCCTCCGCCTCCTGCAGCAGAAAGCGCATAGTCTCCGATTCAGCCAGACGGGCCGTTAAATGCTGGCTGTCTGGCCGCAGCAGGCGCTTTTTCGGGGGCAGGGCGGGCTTATGGGGCGAGGCGGGGGGCTGTTCCTCCAGGGCTTGGGCAGCCGCGGGGGGTTCCGGGGCCGGGGCGGGGAGGGCCGCTGGCGGCGCGCCCAGAGCCGGAGCAGGGGCAAGGCCCTCCGGCTGGGGGAGAGGATTCAGCAGCTGGCCAGCCGCGGAGAGCAGCCCCCGGTCGCACCAGTACTCAATGGCGTCCAGGGCCAGGTCGGCGGACATTCCCAGATGCTGGGCCAGGTCCTCTGGGGAAAAGCCCTGGCCGGAAAACCGCAGGGCATAGAGTATCACTTGCAGCTGCTCCTTGCCAGCCAGCTTCAAGTGCCGGTCCACCAGGGCGCAGGGCACGGCAAAAACCTGGTTCCACATTCCCACATCCAAACGGTACTCCATAGGGCGCTCCTTTACTATATATAATATGTATACTTTCTAACAGCCCATTACGCGGTCCAGGGGCGTTAGGCCCCTGGCAGAGCGCGAGACGGCGTCTCGCGGCCTTGCCGGAGTGCGCGACCTGTGCGCACGGAGGCCTAACAGTGCGTAAGCTAGTTTATCCATTTTCTTTGAAAATGGATATGAGTTTGCTTTGTCAACTCAGTGACGGCCTTTGGCCGTCTTGTCTGACGACGTTTCTGGCGCTGCCGCGCAAGGCCGCGAGACGCCGTCTCGCGCTCTGCCACTTTTGAAAAAGTGGACAAAACTTTTCCCTTTGCTCTCAGCAGCCTTTTAAAAGCCAACATCCAAGCGGTCTGCTGCCGCCTGTCCGGTGCAGTGTACCCATTATACCATTTTCGCGGATAAAGTCAACCATCCCCCTTCCTTCGATGGTGACCGCACAGGGGACAAAGGACCTTTTGCTGTACAGGGCGGACCTGGCAAGATGTGAAAAAATTTCTTGCTTTTTTTGAGGATTTGCTGTACAATATATAGAGATACAGGGCAAAGGAGGCTGGTCGTATGGGGTACATGGATTTGGTCTGGGTGGGTGTGGCCATTGTTGCCGCCGTGGTAGAAGCCGCTGTGCCGGCTTTGGTGTCCATCTGGTTTGTGCCGGGCGGCCTGCTTGCTCTGGTTGCCAGTCTGCTGGGCGGGCCGGTTTGGCTGCAGGTAGCGCTGTTTTTCTGCGGTTCGGTGCTGGCGCTGGTGTTCACCCGGCCGCTGGCCAGGCGGCTGCATAAAGAAGGGACTGCCTCTACCAACGCAGACCGGGTTTTGGGGGCCACGGCTGTGGTCACCCAGCAAGTCAACGACCTGCTGGGCCAGGGCCGGGTCTCGGTGATGGGCAACAGCTGGGCGGCCCGGAGCAGTGCGCCCGGGCAGGTGATTGAACCCGGGGCCAAGGTAGTGGTTGACCGCATTGAGGGAGTGAAGCTGATTGTTTCGCCCATTGAGAAAGGAGAGGCAGGAGTATGAGAGGTTCTACAATGTGGCTGTTTGCAGGAGGGCCGGACCTGTCCGCTGCGGGCGGGGTGCTGGCTGTGATTATTTTGCTGGTTTTTGTGCTGGCGGTGGTGATTTCCAACATCAAGGTGGTGCCCCAGGCCCACGCCTATGTGGTGGAGCGCCTGGGCGCTTTTCACGCCTCCTGGGGTACGGGACTGCACCTGAAAATCCCCTTTATTGACCGGATTGCCAAAAAGGTGAGCCTGAAGGAACAGGTCATTGACTTTCCGCCCCAGCCTGTGATTACCAAGGACAATGTGACCATGCAGATCGACACCGTGGTATATTTTCAAATTACGGACCCCAAGCTCTATGCCTATGGGGTGGAGAACCCTATTTCCGCCATTGAGAATCTCTCCGCCACCACCCTGCGCAACATTATTGGCGAAATGGAGCTGGACCACACCCTGACCTCCCGGGATGTGATCAACTCCAAGATTCGGGTGATTCTGGACGAGGCCACGGACCCCTGGGGCATTAAGGTGAACCGGGTGGAGCTGAAAAATATCATCCCGCCCCGGGAGATTCAGGACTCTATGGAGAAGCAGATGAAGGCCGAGCGGGAACGCCGGGCCAAGATTTTGGACGCGGAAGGCGAGAAGCGCAGCGCCATTTTGATTGCCGAGGGCGAGAAGGAATCTGCGGTACTGCGGGCCGAGGCTGTAAAGGAGACCAAGATTCGGGAGGCCCAGGGCGAGGCGGAGGCTATTCTGTCTGTGCAAAGGGCCCTGGCTGACGCCATTAAGCTGATGAACGAGGCCAACCCCAGCGAGCAGGTGATTGCCCTGAAGAGCTTGGAGGCTTTCCAGGCAGCGGCTGACGGTCGGGCCACAAAGATCATTGTGCCCTCCAACATCCAGGGGCTGGCGGGACTGGCCACGTCTGTGAAAGAGATGTTTACCGATGTGCCCAAGCAGGGCTGAAAGAACGGGACGGGGACCCCTGTCATGGGCGGGCAGGTCCCCATAAAATAGGAAAGAGACAGCAGAAACAAAAGAGGAGGCCAAGGGGCTTCCTCTTTTTGTTTGCAGGGGAGAGGGCGGGGTTTTAGGGGAAACGAAAGGGTAAATTAAGGAATTTTTCAGAAAAGATTGCAATTTTGTAACCTTTCCGCTATAATATAGGCGGAAGAGGCAAGAAAGAAGCACTTTTTTCTGGAGGTACATAGAAGATTATGCTGAAACATACCATAGGCCCTATACGAAAGTGGATTTTACCAATGACCCTGGCTTTCCTGGTCGCGGTTTTGCCAGCGGCCCCTTTGGCGGCTGCTTTGGAGGATGAGACCAGTGCAGCGGACCAGGTCCCTGGCCAGGAGACAGAAGCGCCCGTCCAGCCGGATGGGGCGGAGCCCTCTGCAGAGCCCTCTCTGGAGCCGGACCTGACCCCAGAGCCGGGCGCGGCCCCTGGGCTGGACCTGCCGGCCACACCGGTTCCCGGCCAGGAGGAGGACAGCCCGGAGGGGGACAGTACGCCCATACCGGAGGGAACCGAGACGCCTGAGCCCGAAGACGGCCAGGACGCCCAAGAGGAGGAAGAGGTTCCCCCTGCCATATTTACCGCGTCTTCCAGAGCCCTGCGGACAGGGGACCACGAGGCTTACCTGTCCGGCTACGCGGGCAAGCTGTTTAAACCGGCCAATAATGTGACCCGGGCGGAAGTGTCTCAAATGATCTTCAACCTTCTGCTGGAACAGCCCGAAGACCCGGAGGCCAGCTTTTCCGATGTAAAGACCAGCGACTGGTTCTATAAGCCGGTAGCGGCCATGAACACCCTGGGAATTGTCACTGGGTACGCCAGCGGGGAGTTCCGCCCCAGCCGGTATATTTCCCGGGCAGAGTTTGTCACGGTGCTGGGCCGCTGCTTTGAGCCCGCCGAGGAAGCGGAGACCAATTTTACCGATGTGCCCAGGGACCACTGGGCCTATACGGCCATTGCCGCGGCCCAAAGCCGGGGCTGGCTGGGCGGCTATGCGGACGGCAGCTTTAAGCCGGAGGCCAATATTACCCGCTGCGAGGCGGTTAAGGTGCTGAATGTGGCTTTGGGCCGCCATGACGATGATTTTGCCGCGGACCGGGAAACCCAGGAGTTTCGAGACGTGCCCAAGACCCACTGGGCCTTTTTGGAGATTGCCGAGGCCGCTGACCCCCTGGACGAGCCGGACCCCCCGGTGGCCACGCCCACGCCCGCTCCGCCCAACCAGCTGCCGGACGGCACCAAGGTGGGGTCCACGGTGCGGGTCAACGCGGCCACGGGCCTGAACATCCGCAAGGCGCCGGTCAATGGGGAAGTGATTACCGCTGTGGTGAACGGCACCCTGCTTACTGTGACAGACATCTCCAAATATCCCTGGCTGGGGGTAAAGACCTCCAATGGCATCACCGGCTATTCCAGCGCGGATTACCTGGTGCTGGTCACAGGCAATAATTCCGGCGGCAATCCCCCTGTGCAAAGCGGCACCCTGTCCTCCAGCAGCCTGACGATTCGCCAGTACCGCAGCGTCCGGCTGGACGCCAGTGTGTCCGGCAGCATAAGCGGCATGGTCTGGTCCAGCTCGAACCCCTCTGTGGCGCGGGTTGCCTATACCGTCAATTTGAGTTCCAGCAAGCACAGCGCCATTGTGTACGCGGGCTCGCCTGGCACGGCCACGCTGACCTTCTCAGACAGCTCTGGCGCCAACAAGGCCACCTGCACGGTGACAGTCACCGCGCCCCAGGACGTGCGGTCTGCCTATGCGGAGGGGAATATTGTACCCCTTGGGGCCAATTTTGACCTGATTGCCATTACAGATCCCAGCAAAGACGAGGTGCGCTTTGACATTACAGACGGCCCGGCTGGCGGCAGCTACACCTCCAGCGAGTATGACGAGGAGAGTCAGGAGTCTCAGAACGGCCTGCCCACCAACCGGGTGCGGGTGTTCCGGCGCACGGTGCATTTCAGCCTTCCGGGCGTGTACACCCTGCGGGCCTATGCGGGCAAGGACGGCATGTATTCCAGCGAGAGCTACGCCTTTACGGTGCAGGTCACCCAGACCGGGGACCTGCAGACCGCCACACTGGACAGCCGCCGGACCAGCGGAAAGGGCATTGCCATGGTAGCCCATTTTGAGGGCCTGGTACAAGAGGTGGAGGAAGATAATGCGGTGGGCGGCAACCCCACCGTGGGCTATGGCTATGTGGTGAGGACCAACGAGAGCTTCTACAACAATGTGACAGAGGCAGAGGCCTATGCCGCGCTGGTGAACACAGTGAACAGCGGAGACTATGCCAAGAGCGTGGAGAACTTCCGCCGGGAAAACAACCTGAAGATGAACCAGTCCCAGTTTGACGCTTTGGTAAGCTTTGTTTACAACTGCGGGCCCAACGCGCTGAATGTAAACAGCTATGACACGCCGAATATCATTCTCAATATGATTGCCCCGCCCACAGACGCCTCTTCGGCCAATCCCTATACAGGCACGCTGAACGTGGTGAAGACAGAGATGTACTCGCAGGCGGATTCTTCCAGCAGTATTCTCACCGTGGTGCCCAAGGGTGCGGCTGTAAGCATTACGGATGTGCGGGTGAACCGCAGCTCTACCAAGCAGGAAGTCTGGTACAGGTGTACATACAATGGGCTGACCGGATGGATCCCATCGGGCTATGTGCGCATCAGCGGCAACTTTACCCGGGACCTGACCTATGCGGACTCCACCTCCCTGGCCAACGAGTTTATCCAGTGGCATAAGGGCGGGGGCCAGCATCTTCCCGGCCTGCTGTACAGGCGGCTGGCAGAGTGCAAGGTCTTCTTCTTTGGGGATTACGCGGAGGCGGACAGAGGCCATTCCAACTTTAGGATCAACAAATATGGCTTCCTGTATCCCCCTTGCTGCCAGCACCTGGACCAGCGGTAAGCAGGGCGGGAACCCCAGAACAGGGGAAGACAGAATAGAAGATCGGGATAGAAGAGAATAAATAGAGAATAGAAAGAGAGCCTGGCGGGAGTTTTCCGCCGGGCTCTCTGGCTTTTTGCCGGATTCTTTTTTCAGCTGTTTTGGTACGCGTCAATAATCTGTTTGGCAAGCCGGGCGTCCACAGTGGCAAAGCCCTCTGGGTCCACATAGTCCAGGGTACGGAGCACCTCCTGAGACTGGCTGTACACCTCCACCCGGGTAGAGTGGTACACGGGTTCCAGCTGCCGGGGAATAAAAATCGCGAAATCCATTTTTTCCCCCTCCGCCTGGCTGAAATAGGCGTGCAGCCGGGCGTTGTCATAGCCCCGGCGGAGAATGGTACACAGGGCGTTTTTCATCAGCTCCACAGCCGCGTCGTCCAGGCCGCTGTCAAAGATCAGGATTTTTTCCTTCAGCTCGGCCAGGTTTTTCACCCGGCGCTTCACATAATGGGCCAGGGGCCCAGTGGGTTCTACCGCGCTGCCGCTGCCCCCCGGCGCCACACAGATGGCGTAGCCCGCTTGGTCATCCAAGTAGAAAAAGGGGTAGGCCATGGCGGCAAAATAGCTGCACCGCTGGCAGCGCCAGTCAAACAGGGTCTCGTCCAGAAT
>CAJUPK010000056.1 GCA_910588415.1 uncultured Oscillospiraceae bacterium
GTCATGTCCAGGTAGATGGAGGGGGTCTCCACCACCGCGCCCATGCGCCGCCGGGCCTTTGTAATGTCCGGGCTCTCGTTATTGACCCCATAAATGGAGTAGGTGCCGTAGCTGGGGCTCTGCAGCCCGCAGATCAGCCGCAGCAGGGTGGTTTTGCCCGCGCCGTTTTTGCCCACAATTCCATAGATGGCCCCCTTGGGCACAGAGAGGTTGAAGTTTTCCAGGGCCTTGAAGCGGCGGTAGTTTTTGCCCAGGGCGCTGGTCTGCAATACATATTCCATGATTCCATCTGTCCTTTCTGTTGGAATGAGGACAGTATAGCGCAAAATGGTAAAGAAAACCGTAAAGGAAAGGGTAAAGATTTGGTAAAGATTTTGAGAGGGCCAACCAGGGGTCCTACGGCTCTGTTTCCGCCATCTTGAAGCCAATCCCCCACACAGACTCAATATACTCCCTGTTCCCAGCGGCCCGCAGTTTTTTGCGCAGATTGCTCACGTGCATTTTCAGGGAGCTCTCTGTGCAGTCCGGGGTGTCCAGGGCAATGCGGTCCAGCAGCTGGGACTTGGTGACCACCTGCCGGGGATTGCCCATCAGCTGCCGCAGAATGGCGTACTCGGTGGGGGTCAGCCGCACCTGCTTTTCCCCTATCGCCGCCCCATGGGTGTCTGTGTGCAGGGTCAGCCCGTTGTAGGAGAGCCGGTTCTTCTCCCGGCGGGCCCCGTCCCGCAGCTGCACGGCCACCCGGGCCAGCAGCTCCTGGGTGTGGAAGGGCTTGGTGATGTAGTCTGCCGCGCCCCCCAGCAGCAGGTCCACCTTGCTGTCTATGCCTGCCTTGGCGCTGACCACAATCACCGGAACCCCCTCCAGCCGGGGCAGCAGCGCCTCGCCGGAGAGGCCTGGCAGCATCAGGTCCAGCAGCGCCAAATCCGGCGCAGCCTTCTCCAGCCGGGCCAGGGCCTCGGGGCCAGAGGCCGCCCGGTCCACCTGGTACCCCTCCCGGGTCAGCAGTTCTTCCAGCAGATTGCCAATGTGCAGGTCGTCGTCAATAACCAATATTCTGTACAAGGTCCGCCTCCTTTTGGCTGTGGGCAGCGCCGCGCAGTAGAGAGCGCCCAGGCCGCCCGGTTCATGGGCCCTATGGGTGGGCGGTCCCTTACGCCAGGGCCTTTAGCAGCTCTCTGCGGGTCAGGGGATAGATCTGGCTTTTGCCTATCTCCGGAATCAGGATGAACCGCAGGGAATCCCCCGCGCTCTTCTTGTCCAGGGCTGTGGCCGCCACAATCTCCTCCCGGCCAAAGGCTGTCTGGGTGGGCAGGCCGTACCGGGCCAGCACCCGGGCTATGCGCTCTCCTGTGCCAGGGGCCGTGACCCCCAGCTTTTCCCCGGCCCGGCAGGCCAGCACCATGCCAATGCCCACCGCCTCTCCGTGGGAGAGGCCCTGAAAGCCGTGGAGCTTCTCCAGGGCATGGCCGCAGGTATGGCCAAAGTTTAAGATCATCCGGCGGCCTGTGTCCTTGGCGTCCGCCTCTACAAAGTCCCGCTTGATGGCAATAGAGCGGCCCACCACCTGCTCCCAGTCCTGCAGGAGCTCTGCATTCTGCTGGGCCGGGCCCTGTTCCAGGGCCTCAAAAAGCGCCCGGTCGGCAATGGCCCCGTGCTTGATGACCTCTCCCAGGCCGTCGTTCCAATAGTGCCGGGGCAAAGTGGAGAGGGCCTCTGGGTCTGTGATGACCGCCGCGGGCTGGTGGAAGGCCCCCACCAGGTTCTTGCCAAAGGGCAGGTCCACCCCGGTCTTGCCCCCCACGCTGGCGTCTGCCTGGGACACCAGGCTGGTGGGAATCTGCACAAAGTCCATGCCCCGCAGAAAGGTGGCTGCCGCAAAGCCCCCCATGTCCCCGGTGACGCCGCCGCCCAGGGTGACAACCATGTCTGTACGGGTAAAGCCGTTCTCCGCCAGGGCCCGGTACATGTCCATGACCGTGGCCATCTGCTTGTTCTCCTCCCCTGCCGGAAAGCTGTGCCGCACCACCGGGAAGCCTGCCGCCTGCAGGGCCTTCTCCACCCGCTGGCCGTAGAGGGGCATCACGTTGCTGTCGCTGATGAGCATCAGCCGGGCGCCGGGGCCCTTCTGCTCCCGGAGGATGGCCCCGGCCTGGTCCAAAGCCCCCCGCTCCACGGTGACGGTGTAGGGCCTGTCTGTTTTCACTTGGATTTTCATAGTGTTCTCCTCTTCCTGCAGATTGTGAAAGGGCTGGGCTCAGCCCATCTGCCGTTTGATGTCCCCTGCCTGTTTCAGCAGGCTTTCCAGCTGTGCCTGGTCCCCGCTGGCCACAGCGTTGCGGATGGCTGCCAGATTCTTCTGCAGCTCGTCCAGCTCCTGGGTCAGGGCCTCTTGGTTGTCCAAAAACAGCCGGCTCCACAGCTGGTGGTTGATGTTGGCCACCCGGGACACATCCCGGTAGCTGCCCGCGGAAAACCCCGGGTGGTGCTGGCAGCGGGGGCTCATCACATAGGCGCAGGCCAGGGCATGGGGCACCTGGGAGGTAAAGGCGATCATCTGGTCATGGCGCTGGGGAGTGGTGCGCACAATGCGGCCAAAGCCCATGGCCAGGGCCAGGTCCTCCACCTGTCTCTGGGCCCAGGCAGGGGCCCCGGTCTCCGCCAGAATGTAAGAGGCCCCCACAAAAATGCTGGGGTCGCTGGCAGCAAAGCCGCTGCGCTCTTTGCCCGCCATGGGGTGGCCCGCCACAAACACGTAGCTGCCTGTGCCCGCCAGGGCCTCCATCTCCCGGCAGAAGGCGGCCTTCACCCCGCAGGCGTCTGTGAGTATGCAGCCCTCTTTCAGCAGGGGGCCCTGCTCCCGGGCAAAGGCCAGGGCCCCCTCTGGGTACAGGCACAGGTACACCAGGTCCGCGGTGCGCAGGTCCTGGCTGTCCGCCTTGCCGTCTATGGCCCCGCAGGAGCAGGCGTCCAGCAGAACATCCTGGTCCCGGTCCAGGCCCAGCACCTGGTGGCTGGTGTTCTGTTTAAGCGCCTTGGCCATGGACCCGCCGATCAGCCCCAGGCCCGCAATGAGGATTTTCATAGGCTCTGCACCGTGTCCCAGACCCGGCGCACCTTTTGGGCCAGCCTGTCAAACTGGTCCGGGGTGATGGACTGGGCCCCGTCGCAGAGGGCGTGGCTGGGGTCGTTGTGGACCTCGATGATCAGGCCGTCTGCCCCTACCGCTGCCGCGGAGATGGCCAGGGGCTCTATCAGCCAGCTGATTCCGCTGGCATGGCTGGGGTCCACCACCACAGGCAGGTGGGACAGCCGCTTGATCACCGGCACAGCGGAGATGTCCAGGGTGTTGCGGGTCATGGTCTCATAGGTGCGGATGCCCCGCTCGCAGAGGATGACCTGCTCGTTTCCCCCGGCCATAATATACTCCGCGCTCATCAGCAGCTCCTCCACGGTGTTGGCCAGGCCCCGCTTGAGCAGAATGGGCTTGTCTGTGTGGCCCAGGCGCTTCAGCAGCTCAAAGTTCTGCATGTTTCTGGCCCCCACCTGGATGATATCCACGTTTTCAAACAGGGGCAGGTGTTCTATGCTCATGATCTCCGTGACAATGGGCAGGCCCGTCTGCTTTTTTGCCTTGGAGAGCAGCTCCAGGCCCTCGGCCTTCATGCCCTGAAAGGCATAGGGCGAAGTGCGGGGCTTGAAGGCCCCGCCCCGCAGAAAGGCCGCGCCAGAGGCCTTCACCTGTTCGGCCACGGCGCAGATCTGCTCCTCGCTCTCCACCGAGCAGGGCCCGGCAATCAGGGCCAGGGAGCCGCCGCCAATGGTCTGGCCCCCGGGCAGGGTGATCACCGTGTCCTCGGGGTGGAACTTGCGATTGGCCTTTTTATAGGGCTCCTGCACCCGGCGGACAGCCTCTACCACCTCTTGGGCGGCAATATACTCATCGTCTATCACCGTGGTGTCGCCAATCAGGCCCAGCACCGTGCTGTGAGCGCCCACCCAGGTGTTCACCTTTACGTCATAGGCAGCGGTCAGCTTTTGAACAAAGCCGTCTACCCTCTCCTGGCTTTGGTTGGGTTTGAGTACAATAATCATGGGGTTTCATCCTCTCAACAAGTGTATTCTTTCCGGAAGCTGTTTGAAAACTCCGGAATACCGTCTTTTCCTTCCAGCAATGGCTGGGGGAAAAGGGTGGGAAGCCCGCGAAATCCGGGAGCCCGCTGGAAAACCAGGGGAACCTGCCCTGCAGAAATGCAAAAAAGCGAAGCCTGTTCCGGCTCCGCTTCCCAGCGCATGGGGGCCTGCCCCACGCGAACCATACCCTCTTCCCCCCAGGCTATGCAGCCCAGGCAGGCCAGAAAGAAACGCAGCCCTGCTGTTTTCTCCACGCGGAAAAAGCCCGCGCAGTAAATCGCAGGCTGAAGTAGTAATAAAACCGGACGGCGGGAAGAAGTTTCATGGCTGCCTCTCAAAAACATGGATTTTTTGACCTGTTTTATTGTAGCGCAGGCCTGTGGCGTTGTCAAGTGCTTTTTGCAGGCGGGGCTGCAATCTCCAGGGAAACCGCCCACCGGGCCACCCGCTTGGCCACAATGCCAGGGGGCGCGCCCGCGTCAATGGCCACATCGGCCGCGGCCCGGTACAGGGGGCTGCGTTTGGCATACAGCTCTTCAATCACCCGGCGGCGGTCCGGCACCTGCAGCAGGGGGCGGCGGCGGTCGTTTTTCAGCCGCTCCTGCAGGGCGGCCAGGGGCGCGTCCAGAAAGAAGATCACCCCGCCCTGCCGGTGAAAGCCCGCCACATTGCCAGGGTCCAGCACCGTGCCCCCGCCGCTGGCAATCACCAGGCCGGGCAGGCCCGCGGTTCTCTCCACAGCCTGGGCCTCCCGCTGGCGGAAGCCCGCCTCGCCGTACCGGGCAAAGATCTCCGCCACGGTCAGGCCCTCCTGCTCTTCAATCCAGCGGTCCAGGTCCCGGAACTCCCAGCCCAAAAGCTTGGCTGCCCGCCTGCCCACGCTGGTTTTGCCACAGCCCATGAAGCCGCAGAGCACAATATTCCCCCTCATGCCCCTGCCCCCCCAAAAAGCCGGGGCAGCTCTGCCTGGGCCTCCCCTATAAGCTGGAGCAGGTCCTCCTGTTGAAACTGGCTATTATACCAGGCCTTGTGGGAATAGGCCGCCTGGCACACCAGCATACCCATGCCGGGCACGGTTTGGATTCCCAGGGCTGCCGCCTCTTTCAAAAGCCTTGTCTCCCCTGGGTTGAACACCACGTCAAACACAGCCCCGCACCGCTCCATCACCCGGCCGCTGACCGGGCAGGCCTCTGGATGGGGGTACATGCCCACGCTGGTGGTGTTTACCAGCAGGCTGTAGGGGGCCGGGGGCTCGTCCTCCAGCTCTTGGTAGCTTTTCACGGTGACCAAGAAGTGTTTGTCCCCGCGCTGCCTGGCAAAACCGGCCAGCTCCTCGGCCAGCTTCCTGGCCTTTTCATAGGAGCCCTCCCGGTGGACCAGGGTGACGTCAAAATCCCGCTGCTCCATAGCCGCCTGAAAGGCTATGGCCCGGGCCGCGCCGCCGTTGCCCAAAATCAGCAGCCTGCCCCCCAGGGCAAGGCCGTGGATGGCCAGGGACATGGCAGCCCCGGCCCCGTCGGTGGTGGAGCCGTAGAGCCTGCCCCCCTCCACCTTCACGGTGTTCACAGACCCGCAGAGCCTGGCGCTGTCGCAGATGCCGTCCAGATAGGGTATGATGGCGCTTTTATGGGGAATGGTGATATTAAAGCAGTCCAGCTGCCGCAGGGCGGGCAGGGCTGCCTCCAGGTCCGGCACGTCCAGCACCTGGTACTCCATGGGGATGCCGGAGAGCTGGAACAGCCTTTTCTGGATAAAGGGGGACATGGTGTGGCCAATGGGGTGGCCAATCACCGCCGCTCTCTGTATTTTCAGGGGAATCCACTCCTTTTTTTTGGAAGAAATCCAAGTTTTTTCAAATTCATGGTTGACAAAGCATGGTCCAGTTTATAAAATGAAAGGGACAGCTGCGGCAGGCAGACACGGCAGGCCCCTCCCCCATCCCGGGCAGGCGCCGCCCGCATTCTCTGCCGGCTGTGTGATGATTATAGCACAGAGGGGCCGGGCTTGTCCATAACCCGGGGCTGGGGCTTGGTTGAAAAATCGAAAAGGCCATCTTTTGGCCCATAAGCAGCCATCTTCTATCGTCAAAAATCCCTGTCAACCCATAGGTTGACCTGGGGTTTTTCCTGGAAGCTGACCGCTTTTGGCCCAAAATCCGTCGTTTCCTCTATTTTCAAACAGACTCCAGGGTCCCAAAAGAAAAAAAGAATTTTTTTTAGGAGGCAGCAAAGATGGTATTGGAAAAGATCAAGGCCATACTCAGCGAGCAGTTCAGCGTAGAGGAGAGTGACATCACGGCGGAGACCCTGCTGGAGGACGACCTGGGCGCGGACTCCCTGGATGTGGTGGACCTGCTGATGACCATTGAGGACGACTTCGAGGTGGAGATTCCCGACGAGGAAGTGGAGAACATCAAAACGGTGGGCGCGCTGGTAGAGTACATCGAGAGCCATTCTCAGGACTGAGCCCCCTGTTATAGGGAACCATTGAGCCCGCGGCGGAGCTTCTGCCCGGGCTTTTTTGTATCATTCGGGGGCCTGCTGCCGCCCTGCAGCCAGAGCCTGTTCTCACAAGCGGAGTGCGGGGATTTTTGAGAGGATTTTGTCGGATTCAAGGCAAATTTTTGCAGGCAACCTGACAAAAAATTTCAACACAGAAGCCGGCAAAATCCGCCGAAAAGACCTGTGCGGCCGCTTTGGGAGAACAGGCTCTATATCAGTCCGGCCGCTCGTCCCCTGTATGACTATGACGGCTGGAACATCGCCGACCCGGACGGCAACGAGCTGGGGTTTACGAAGCAGCCGTGAAATGAGCTTTGGAACCCTTGACAATCTGGCACATGCGGGGTATAATAAGAACATAAAAGGACGCTGCCTGCGCTTTCGGGCGACTACCGGCGGTTAGCCTTCGTTAGCTTACCAGGTTTTGCCCAGTTAGCCGTTCGGGTTGCAGCCGGACGGCTAACACGCTTTTGGGGCTGCGTACAGGATTGCCGCTAAAGCAATCAGTACACCTATTGCAATCCGCAATACGTTCCGTCCCATACACGCGCCACCTCCCTTCGTGTAAACTCCGGGAAATGAACCACCCCCTTTCGGGTGAAGTGGCTAACCGCCTTTATCGCCTGCTCACGCAGACAGTGTCCTGTATGTAAGCCCCCATTGCCGGGGCTTCTTTTATTTTACTGTCTCTTTCGCGGCTTGTCAACAAAAATCCCTTGCAAATCCCGGCCGCTGCCGCTATAATGAGTAGGAATACGCAATTTGGAAAGGACGATGGATATGGCCCAACAGAAAAAAAAGGTGGAGGACATCACCTCCATGGACGTGGACTTTGCCCAATGGTACACAGATGTGGTGAAAAAGGCGGAGCTTGCCGACTATTCCAGCGTGAAGGGCTGCATTGTGTACGAGCCCTACGGCTATGCCATTTGGGAGAACATCCAGCGGGAGATGGACGCCCGCTTTAAAAAGCTGGGGGTGCAGAATGTGGCCATGCCCATGCTGATTCCTGAGAGCCTTCTGCAAAAGGAGAAGGACCACATCGAGGGCTTTGCCCCCGAGTGCGCGGTGGTCACCCAGGGCGGCGGCGAGGAGCTGGGGGAAAAGCTCTACATCCGCCCCACCAGCGAGGTGCTGTTCTGCGAGCATTACCAGAAGAAGATACAGTCTTACCGGGACCTGCCCAAGCTCTACAACCAGTGGTGCTCTGTGGTGCGGTGGGAAAAGACCACCCGGCCCTTCCTGCGGGGCATGGAGTTTTTGTGGCAGGAGGGCCACACCATGCACGAGACCCCGGAGGAGGCGGAGGCCTTTACCCTGCAGATGCTGCGGGTGTACGAGGAGGTCTACCGGGATGTGCTGGCCATTCCCCCGGTGGTGGGCAAAAAGACCGAGAAGGAGAAGTTTGCCGGGGCTGTGGCCACCTATACCCTAGAGCCCATGATGCACAACGGCGTGGCCCTGCAGGGGGGCACCACCCACTACTTTGGAGACGGCTTCTCCCAGGCCTTTGACATTCACTTTACAGGCCGGGACAACCAGCTGCACGCCCCCCACCAGACCTCTTGGGGCATGAGCACCCGGCTCATCGGCGCGGTGATTATGGTACACGGGGACGACAACGGCCTGGTGCTGCCCCCCCGGGTGGCGCCCGTCCAGGTGGTGATTGTGCCCATTGCCCAGCACAAGCCCGGGGTGCTGGAAAAGGCCGCGGAGCTGCGGGACAGGCTCAGCCAGGACTTTAGGGTGAAGCTGGACGACAGCGACAATTCCCCGGGCTGGAAGTTTGCCCAGTACGAGATGCAGGGGGTGCCCCTGCGCATTGAACTGGGACCCAAGGACATAGAGCAGGGCCAGTGCGTGATGGTACGCCGGGATACCGGGGAAAAGACCCTTGTCCCCCTAGACAGTCTGGAGCAACGGGTGAGCGAGGGGCTGGACGTTATTCACGACAGTATGCTGTACAAGGCCCAGGAGAACTTTGACGCAAAGACCTTTGTGGCCCACAACCACCAGGAGTTTTTGGACATTGCCGCCCACAAGCCGGGCTTTATCAAGGCCATGTGGTGCGGGGACAGCGCCTGCGAGGACCAGCTGAAGGAGGAAACCGGCGGCGTGAAGAGCCGGTGCATCCCCTTTGAGGAGGAGCACATCAGCGATGTGTGCGCCTGCTGCGGCAAGCCTGCCAAGCACATGGTCTACTGGGGCCGCCAGTATTAAGGGGGACCCATGGACGAGCTTGTGATCCTCCGGGGGATTTTGGACAGTCTCCCCTACCCGGTTGTGTTTGTGGACCGGGAGTATATCATCCGGTACATGAACCGCTATGCCCAATATCACTACTACCAGGAGCGGGGCTACCAGGACCTGATGGGCCAGAGCATTTTCGCCTGCCATGACAAGGAAAGCTCCCGGGAGCGGATACGGGCCGCTTTTGAGAAGATGAAGCGGGACGGCAAGGAGATGTTTGTGGGGGTAAACGCCCGCAACCAGCGGCTGTATATGCAGCCGGTCCGGGACAAGGACGGGCAGCTGATTGGCTTTTTCGAGCGGTTTGAGATGAACCTGCGCATAGACCGGACCCTGTGAGAAGCCCGGTTTTCGTCCGGTTTATAAATTTACCGGGCAGGCTGGCGGGCCCAGCTCTGTTTCCCGTTCAATTTTATGGTAACTCACAGGGATTATTCCCTAACTTCTCGCTAATTTTCCAATAATTCAAACAGCGAACAAAATAATTTTATTAAATTTAGAAAAAAACCTCTTTACTTTTTCTTCCATTTGCTGTACAATAGAAGCGTAATCCATATGGTCCCAAACCCTGGCTTACAGGCAGCGGAAACCCTTGGCGCAGCGGCTTGGCCGCGCCGCCGGGCTTTCTGTTTGGGAGCGTATAATATTAGGAGGATGATTCCCATGGCTAAATTAAAGATCGGCTTTATCGGCTGCGGCGGTATCGCCAACCAGAAGCACCTGCCCGGCATGTCCCAGCAGACCGAGCATGTTGACCTGTGCGCTTTTTGCGACCTGATCCCTGAGCGTGCCGAGAAGGCTGCCAAAGAGTATGGCACCCCCGACGCAAAGGTTTATACCGACTATCATGAGCTGTTGGCTGACCCCAGTATTGACGCCGTGCATGTGCTGACCCCCAACATCGCCCACTGTGAGATCACCGTGGCCGCTCTGGAGGCTGGCAAGCATGTTCTGTGCGAGAAGCCCATGGCCGCCACTCCCGAGGACGCCCAGAAGATGCTGGACGCCCGGGACCGCACCGGCAAGATGCTGACCATTGGCTACCAGTACCGCCACTTCCATGAGAACGCTGTGGCCCGCAAAGTGGTTGCCGACGGCTGGCTGGGCGACATCTACTACGCCGAGGCCACCTACCTGCGCCGCCGGGGCGTGCCCACCTGGGGCGTGTTTACCGACAAGTCCAAGCAGGGCGGCGGACCCCTGATCGACATTGGCACCCATGCCCTGGACAATACCCTGTTCCTGATGAACAACTACGACGTGGACTATGTGGTGGGCACCTCCTTTGAGAAGCTGGGCCGCCTGCTCACTCCCGACGTACAGGGCCAGAACAACTGGATGGGCGACCCTGACCACTGGAACAATGAGACCTACGACGTGGAGGATTCCGCTGTTGGCCAGATCAAGATGAAGAACGGCGCTGTCATCAACCTGCGCGCCTCTTGGGCCATGAACATGGCTGAGAAGGCTGGCTGCGACAATCAGGCCCACACCCTGCTGTGCGGCACCAAGGGCGGCCTGGACACCCTGGAGGGCCGTGTCCGCCTGAACCACATTGTGGCCAACGAGCAGAGCATCACCTGGGTAGGCGACAAGATTCGCGGCTACATCCCCGGCTTCAGCCAGGGCCCCGCACCGCTCTCTAAGGAGCATGACATCTGGGTCAAGGCTCTGAAGGGCGAGGGCGAGCTGTTTGTCACCGCTGACCAGGCCTTTGTGGTCACCAAGATTCTGGACGCTATCTACCAGTCCTCCAAGACTGGCCAGGCCATCAAGTTTTAAGGCCCAGGCGAGGTAGAACCCATGGAAAATATCAATCTGCAGATGTACTCTTTCGGCCACGACTGTGAGCTCTCCCCTGTGGAGAAGATCAAATGTGCCGCCGAAATGGGCTATGCGGGCGTTGAGTTTGCCGGAGAATACCGCGGCGTGCCTGTAGAGGACGTCAAGAAGGCTCTGGAAGAGGCTGGTATAAAGGCTGTTTCCGCCCATGTGGGCTTTGACCAGATGGCAGAGGACCTGCCCTATCTGGCAGAGCTGGGCGTGAAGTATGTTGCCTGCCCCATGACCTCCTTCTGCGATGTGGAAGAGGCCAAAGAGGTGGCCGCCGAACTGAACAAGTGGGGCGCTGAGGCCAAGAAGTACGGCATTATCATTGGCTACCACAACCACACCCAGGAGTTCAACAAGGACCAGGACAAGTACCTCTTTGACTGGGTGATTGAGAACACCGACCCGGAGACCGTGGCTTTTGAGATTGACTGCGGCTGGGCCTCTGCGGCGGGCATTGACCCGGTGGAGTACATTCAGGCCCATGCGGGCCGCATTGCCGCCATCCATGTTAAGGAAAACGGCGCGGTCATTGGACCAGACCCGGCCCCCTCCCGGAAGAATCCTCCGGAGTGGCCTAAGTTCGAGCTGGATGAGAACGGCAAGCCCATCTTCCCCCCTGAGTTTATTGCCAAGATGCAGGAGCGGGACAAGCTGAACGTGCCCACTGGCAGCGGCATTGTGGACTGGAAGGCCATTAAGGCGGCGGCTGACGCCCAGCGGGACGGCGTGATCTACGTGGTAGAGCGCGAAGCCAACTATGGCGACAAGAGCCGTATCGACTGCCTGAAAGAAGACGTTGCTTGGCTGAAAGCAAACGTGTAAGACATAGACTGGATCTTTATAAAGGACCCTCTGCATGGGGCGGAGGGTCTTTTTGTTTTGAAATATATGGTTCTTTAAAAGAATTATAAATAGGCAAAAAATGTGTATACTTTAATTATAAGGATGTTTTGCATGGGATTTGAGAGCGAAGGTAAAAGTTTTGTCCACTTTTTCAAAAGTGGCAGAGCGCGAGACAGAGTCTCGTGGCCTTGCCGGAGTCGGCGCCCTGTGCCGACGGAGGCCTATCATGTGCGTAAGCTTTCGTTAGCCATTTTCTTTGAAAATGGCTAAAAGGGCTGACACATATATGTGGCCTGCGGACGCACAGGACGCGTCCTCCGGCAAGGCCGTGGAGCTCCGCTCCACACCACGCAAGGGGAACCAGTTCCCCTTGACCCCTTCCCTGGCCATCACCCAGCCAGTGTAGAGCCACGGAAAAATAGACAAATCCTTTAGAAGGAGCCGCACATGAACCGTATTTTCTCCCTACTGCTCAGCCTGTTTCTTGTGGCCAGCCTGTGCGCCTGCTCGGGCGGCTATCAGGCTGGCATGGAATTTTCCTATCCCCTGCCCCAAAATATAGACACCCTGGACCCCCAAATTGCCTCCCGCCATGCCTCTTCCCTGGTCATCTGCTCCATTTTCGAGGGGCTTTGCCGGATAGACCCAGAGGGAAATGTGGTGCCCGGGGCCGCCAGTAAGTGGGAGGCCAACGACACCTACACCCGCTTTACCTTTCACCTGGACAAAAACGCCCGGTGGAGCGACGGCTCGCCTGTAACCGCCGATGACTTTCTCTTTGCCATTCAGCGCACCCTGCGCCCCGAGACCGCCACCCCTTCGGTAGACGACCTGTTCATCATCCAGGGGGCCAGGGCCATTTACAACGGCCAGGCTGACGAGAGTATGCTGGGGGTTTACGCGGAGGATGAACACACCCTGGTGGTCCAGCTGGAGAGGAGCTACGCGGACTTTCCCGCCCTGACCGCTGGCACCCACTACATGCCCTGCAGCCGGGCCTTCTTCGAGGCCAGCGCCGGTCACTATGGCCTGTCCTCTGAGTACCTGATCACCAACGGGCCCTTTACCTTTTCCAGCGCCTATGCCTGGAATACGGACTATGGCAGCCGGAAGGTCGAGCTGGTGGCCTCTGACACCTATCACCGGGCCAAACAGGTCACTGCCGGAAAGCTGACCTATCTCATTGACTATGAAGAATCCCTGACCCAGGACCCTGTGAACTCTCTGGCCAGCGGGGCCATTGACATTGCCAGCCTGACAGAGACCGCTGCCGAGCAGGCCGCCCAGCTGGGCTGCGGCATCCAGATGATGGACGACTCTGTAACCGGGCTGCTGTTTAACCCAGAGGCCGGGGTGCTGAAGCATGTGGAGGCCCGGGAGATTTTTGTGAAGACCATTGACCGGCAGGACCTGCTGGACCGCCGCATGGACAAAAACGCGGCCGAGGCTTTGGGCATTATGGCGGACTGCGTGCGCTGGGGCGGCCAGGCCTATTACGCGGACGGCGCCACCCTGTTCACCCACCAGGACGACAGCGTTTTGCAGGACAAGCTGCCCTCTCTGCTGGCCCGGCTGAAGGAGAGCCATATGCCCGCCATTACGGTGATATGCCCCAATGACGAGGAGTCCATCAACATTGCCAACGGGCTGCTGGTGTCCTGGAACTCAAAGCTGAGCACTGCCTTTAACATTGAGCCCCTGGACGACGCCGCCTATAACGAGCGCATTGCCAGCGGGGACTATGAGGCGGCCCTGTACAGCCTGCGGGCCGGGGGCACCACCCCCTATCAGGTGCTGAAAGCCTTTGAGAGCAGCTCCTCCCCCACCCTGCTGAAAAGCGAGGAGTATGACGGGCTGCTCCACTCCCTGAACTTTGAGCTGGCCTCTTACCGGAACCTGGAGACCTATCTGCAGGAGCACTACATCTTCTATCCCCTGTTCAGCGACAAAACCTTTTATGTGACCAGCCCCAACAGCCAGGGCATCACCGCCTCGCCAGACCTGACCATTGACTTTTCCGCTGCCAAAAAGAAGGACTAAAAAGGAGGCCCTTGTATGCGCACCAAGCTTTTAAGCCTGGAGGAAGCCCAGAATTTTCTTGGGGACAGGCAAGAGGAAAAAAGCGGTTCCAACACCCAGCGCCGCCAGCTGCAGGCAGCCCGGGCCGTGCTGCAGACCGCCATAGAACGGGACCTGACTGGCCGCCAGCGGCAGTGTATTCAGCTGTACTTCTTCCAGGGGCTGACCATGGAGGCCATTGGCCAGCAGCTGGGGGTGGGAAAATCCACGGTGTACCGCCACCTGCAGCGGGCCAAGAAACGGCTGGAGCGGGCCTTTGCCTATGCGGCGGCCCTGCAGGCAGGGATTGCTGACCCCCAAGAAGATGACTAGACCCGTTTCTGGGTCTAGAGACCCCTTTGTGGGCTTTAAATAG
>CAJUPK010000057.1 GCA_910588415.1 uncultured Oscillospiraceae bacterium
CAGCAGCCTTGGTGATGTCGCTGCCATAGGGCAGTTCTACCGTGTAGGCGTTCTCGGTCTCCTCGTCAGCCACAGCCTCTGCGCCCTCGGCAGTGATGGAAGCAATGGTAGCGTCCTTCTCAGCCTCGGCCACGTTTACGGTCACGGGGTAGCTGGTGGTGCTGTCGCCGCTCTCAGAGGTAACCACGATAACGGGGTTGTTAACAGCGGTCTCGCCCACGCACAGCACGCCGGAAGCGTTTACATGGAACTTGGTAGCGCCCTCGGTCTCAGCAGAGCCCAGGTCAGACTTAATAACAGCCTCGCCGATCTTGGCAGTGGCCAGGGGGCTGGTCTCAAAGTTCAGGGTGAACTCAGGAGCGTCCTTGCCCTTGGCATAGCTGTTGGGAACGATAATTTCCACCGTGCTGGCCTCGGTGTTCAAAGAAGCCTTTACAGCGGTATCAACGGTGCTGTCAAAGCTGGTCAGCTCGCTGCCGGTCTCGGCGGCGGTCATCTTGGCAACCAGTTTGTACTCGGTGGCTTTAGCTATCAGCTCAGTATAGGTGGTTTCGGTCACAAGATCATCAGCAACAGAAGCGCCACCAGTTGCGGCCTTGAAACTCAGGTTCATGTTTTCAGCCCAAGCTTTCTCGCTGAAGACATAGATGGACTTGCCAGTGGTGTCAGAGAACCAATCGGCATCCACGGTGATGCCATCGCTGAGAGCGGTGGAGCTAGGTGTTTTGAAGGCCTTATCCTTAACGGTACCAGTAGTCGGTGCCGAGCTCTCAGCAAGCATAACCACAGCGTTCTTGCTGATGGTCAGATCGCTGAAGCGCAGAACCGCGTCGCCCTTCAGGGAGTAGGGCACTTCCACGGTGATGGTCTTCTTGGCAGCGTCAATGGTTGTGGTGTAGGTATTGTCCTCGGTAACAGCAGCCTTGGTGCCAGCGCTGGTTACAGTGGCCTTGCTGATGGTAGCAAAGGTCTCGGCAGTTGCAACGTTCAGAGTAACTGCATAGGTGCGGCCAATGCTGTTCTCGCCTGTCTCAGCGGTATTCCAGACACGGATAGAGGCTTTATTGCCCGTCACCGTCTCAGGAGTCAAATTAATGCTGGGGAACAAAGTGCCTACAGTGGTGGAACCGGAAACAAAAGCAGTTCCGCTGGAGAAGTTCTCAACAGTCTCATAGCTGATGGAAGACCCATCGCTGGCAGTGGCAACCACACGCAGGTTCCGCAGGGTCATGTTAGTGGTGGGCTCAGCAGGAGTAGTATCCCGAGTAGTGGTTTGCGCCTGATCATTCTGGTCTACGCCGGAACCACCAGCCAGCTTCTTTTCCATAGCCAGCATGTAGGGCACTTTCACCTCTACGGTGCCAGTGGCGGCATTGGTGTTGGTGATGGTGCCGGGAATCTCAATGGAGCCGTCCTCGCTGACAAACTTAATGCTGGTCAGGTCAACAGCCTTGTTGGTGCTGGCAGCCACGTTGAAGCGGTAGGTACGGACCGTGGAGCCATCCTGAGAGGTGAGCTTCACAGTGAAGTAGCCGTTCTTGTAGTCTACATTAGCCAGAGTAACGGTACTGCTGGTCAGCGTGCCATTGACGGCCGGGAAGTTGGAGGTCACTTCAACGGCAGCGTCCTCAGAGCCCCAAACGGTTACATCGGCAGGGTTCTTCAGGTCTGTGCCATAGGGCAGGGTCACATTGACAGTCTGGTTCAGCTCGTCGCTGTCTGCAATGTTCACCACCTGGGCATCGCCAACCTGGATAGCGGTCAGCTTAGCCTCGGGGTTGGTCAGGGGAATAACAACATTCAGGGTGATGTCCTCGCCAGTCTTGCAAGTGCCGGTCATAACATTCAACTTGCCATTATCAGTTGTATCGCCCTTCAAAGTCCATACTTCCTGTTTTTTGGTGGAAGAACCTTCTTTGGCATTCTTAAAGGCAAGTTTCTCACCGCTCTTAATTTCCTTAGGAGCATTCTGGCCATCCTGAACCTTGGTCACGTTTTTGCCAGTTGTCCAGGTAGCAGCCAGGTTCGGCAAATCAGTACCCTGCACACCATAAGGAACTTCCACAGTAATGGTCTTGCCCTCGATTTCGCCCTCATAGTCGCCCAGCTTAAAGGTGGTGAAGTGGGGCTCGTTGACAAACTTCAGGGTATAAGCCTGGGTGTTGCCACGGGGGGCGGCCACTACCAGCTTGCCGTTTGCCATGCTCAGGATAGCAGTGCTCTCGGCAGGAGTGAAGATAGCCTTCAGGTAGGTATCAATGGATTCAGGCTGCGGATCATCTGGAGTCCAGGCTTTACTCGAGACTGTGCCGGTTTTGCCGGCATTATCACCTGTCAGGCAGAGGACCTTTGCGTCAGTATCTTCACCAATCGAAGCAGAATAAATAGGATTGCTCAGAACCTGGTCCAGGCCCATCTGGATGGTGATGGTGTTGCCGTCAATGGAAGCGCCATTGGCAACCGCGCCCGTGATCTTATCGGCGCTTACGCTCTTGATGGAAACATCATTGCTGGCGTAAGTCTTCTCCCAAGTGATCACAAAGGGGTACTGCACGGCCTCGGCCTCGCCCACCCGCACGCTCAGCGTGAAGATGTAGTCGCCGCTGCCGCCGTTGGCGGGCTTCTCCTTTGCCTTGGTGAGGTCCAGGGTGCCGGCAACAGCGGCGTCTGTCTCTACAAAGGTAAAGGCCGTGTCAGCAGGGGTGTTAACCACCGCTACATCCACGCTGGGATTTTGGCTGCTGAAGTTGGCGGTGTACTGGCCGTCCACCCACTTGGCGTCATAGCCGCCCACCCGGATGGTGTACCCGGGGTCGGCAGGCGCCGTGGGTTCGTCAGCAGCAAATGCGCTCATCGGAATCATCGCGGCGACCATCAAAATGGCCAGAAGCGCCGCAAGTGATTTCTTCAGAAACTTGCTTTTGTTCATGTTTTCAACCCTCTTAAATTTTAGATTCTCAGCCGGCCCTTTCGCCGCTGAGTGGAAGTTAAGTATATACTGTAACCTGTTTCAAAAGGCCCCAGTCCTTCGCCAGGAGGGCCCTGGGCAGCATGAACACAGCTCGGCAGGGTCTTTTTACTCATACAAGTCGCATGGCCCTTTAAAAGCCGCACAGGCCCCATACCAACGATGCTCTATACATCCTTATAGCAGGCAGCAAATCAAAAAGCCAGACTGCGTTTATAACCAATCCAGTGGACCGGCAATAAACGCAGTCTGGCTTTATAGAAACGGTTTTTCAAACGATAGGTAACGCACTTAAAAATCGGTACATACCTCTTTTGAACTGCTTTAACTTATAGCTCTAGTCCTCCCCCAACACGTCCCAGGGGGTAAGCATCCCCAAAAGGGGCTGGTCCTGCCGGCCGTCCTCTGTGATAAAGATCACAGATACCCGCTTGTTTTTGCCCCGCACCTGCTCAAAGCGCTGGCGCACATAGATATAAGTGGCGTCCGCGGGCACAAATTCATAGTTCTCCAAGTGTTCCTCTACCGCCAGATACCCCTTCAGGTCCTTAATCATGGCAGCGGGGTCCAGGCCCTTGCCCTTGTGCCGCAGCAGGTAGCGGAACATGGACCCCACACTGAATACCCCATAGAACTTGCCGTCCTTCATCACTGGCACATGGGAATAGCCGTTTTTGTCCATCAGCTCCATAACCCGCAGTACCCGCTGGTCTGGCCCCACCTTCAACACCCGCTCTCCTCTGGTGGCAAATTCCAGTGCCAGGGGCGGGCGGCTGACAAAATCCAGCACATCCCGCAGTGCGTCCACCACTGGCTGGGAGGGCACCACCACCGGCTGATTGTCCAGGTCTGCGCTGTGGGCCATCAGGTTGCGGATATGACGGCACAGGTCCAGTTTATCGCGCACAGGTGCGCTCTCATAGTCCTTCACAAACTCAAACACCGCGCTGGAAAAGTGCCGACGGGCGTTGCGGTATTTTTCCTCTAATACATCCTCTATCTGCTTATAGAGATCCAGAAAAAGTCTGGCTCTGTCCTCTCCGTCCATAGGGGTTCCTCCTGTCCTGTGGCTGACTGGTTCTGTTTCTAACGGTATGCCGGGCGTATGCGGTGTATGCCTCTACGGGCTATGGCTGTCCCCAGAGGCACTGTCGGCGCTGTCCAGCAGTTCCACAGCCTCCTCTCGGGTGTACAGGCCGTTTAAAGCCTGCAGCAGCCCGTTGGCGGAAAGCCGCTCTGGCAGGCCCAGCTGCTTTTGCAGGGCTTTGCGTTTTGCCTCGCTGCCGGGTCCGCCGCTTAGCCCATATTGGTACAGGTCCGCTTTTGTCAACGGGTCCGGGGCTGGCCTGCTAGCCGCGGGTTCCGGGGCGTCCTCCAGGGTGGCCCCAGCCCGGCGCAGGCAGTGCTCCAGCACCTGGGCAGTCATGCCCTCCACCCCCAGCTTGCCCTCTTTAGAGGGCTGGGATTTCCGCCGCTCTTTGCCGGGGATGTCCGGGATATAGGCGTGCTTTACCTGCTGAGGGGGCAGGCACTGGCTCAGCCTGCTGCGGATGAGAAACCCAGCCCCATCGCTGTCTGTCAGGATGATCAGGCCCCGGGTCTCTGCCAGCCGCCGGAACAGCTCCATGGTCTCTGGGTCTTTAAAAATCCGGAACCCTCCGGTCTCCAGGATTGTCCCCTGGACCAGCCCGGCCAGCTTGGCCTTGTCACAGCGGCCCTCCACCACAATGGCCTCCCGTACTCGCAGCATCAGGCAGCCTCCTTTTGGACAGCCAGCAAAAGCTTGGCCACCAGGGTCTCCAGCACCAGCCGGGGAGCCAGCCGGGAGCCTTTCAAAGCCAGGTCAGCCTCCAGCAGCAGGTCCAGGCAGGCCTGCAGGGTCTCCATGCTGAGCCGCCTGGCAGAGCGCTCGGCATTGCGCAGGCGAAAGCCCTTGCCCTTGTAGTCCGGGGAATAGTCCGCGGGGGCCTGGCTGGTCAGGCCGCTTTCCAGGGCTGCCTTTACCCGGAACATATCGATATAGGAGGAGGCCATGGCCCCTAAAATAGCGATGGGCTCCTCGTTCTGGTAGAAAAGCAGGTCTAACAGGCTGTAGGCTTTCTCGTAAGTCCCGGCCACCAGGGCATTGACCATCATAAACACAGTGGTCTCCGTGCTTTTGGGGGTCAGTTCTTCCACCATGGCTGGGGTCACCTCCTGCTGGCCTTGGCCCAGGGCATAGCCGCACAGCTTGTCGATCTCATTCAGCAGCAGGTGCAGGTCGTTTCCTGCATAGTCCAGCAGCCGGTCAGCAGCCTGTCTGGCCAGGACGCAGCCCTGCTGTTCAGCGGCCCGGACCAGGGTCTTCCGCAGCTCTGCCCCTTCCCGCCGGGGAAAGGGAACAACAACCCCAGCCTTCCTTGCCTTGTCCAGCAGCTTTTTCCATTTGGAGGACCGCTGGCTGGTCTCAAGGGTGGGGTAGTAGAACACCAGGACCGTGGTCTCCGGCAGGTCATCCAGCAGCTCGTACAGCCTGTCCAGATCCTGCTGGGACTTTTCTTCCACATTAAAGTCCGCCACAGCCACGCATTTGCGCTCCGCCATAAAGGGCAGGGCCGCGGCCGCGTCGGCAATACGCTCCACCGGGGTGTCGCTGGAGAACTCGTTGCGGTTAAACTCCGGGAACAGGTCCCCGCAGGCTTTGTGGATCAGCCGCTGGGCCGTGCGTTTGATCAGCAGCTTCTCCTCTCCGGTCAGAAGATAAAAAGAGGCCCAGGCCCCGCTGGCGACCTGCTTTTTCAGTTCCTGTTCTGTAATCTGGGGCATGGGGTACCTCCTCTTAAAAAACCAGCCGCCTGTGGGCGGGACGTGGATCGATCGTCCCTATATACCCATAGACAAGGGGCGCTGGCGGGCATGGAAGCAAGGAGCAGCTTTTGCGCCGCCTTGTGCCCCTGTGGCTGGGTGCTTATTTCGTTATTACCATACATGGGGTTTATTATAGAGCTTATATGCGCTTTTATCCGGTATATGGGACAAATCAAGCCTGCTCCATGGTGATGATGTGCCGGGGACAGGCCTCTGCGCACTGGCCGCAGCCTTTACACTTCTCCGGGTCCACAACAGCCAGGCCGTTCTTCACGGTGATGGCCCCGAACTCGCAGGTTTTCTGGCATTTCATGCAGCCAATGCACCCCACCTTGCAGGCCTGCATGGTGGCTTTGCCCTTGTCACAGCTGGAGCAGCGCACCACGGCCATGGTCTTTACTGGCGCCAGGTGGATGAGCCCCTTGGGACAGGCGGCGGTACATTTGCCGCAGGCCACGCACTTGTCCGGGTCAATAACCGCCACGCCGTTGCACAGCTGAATGGCCCCGTAATCGCAGGCGGCCAGGCAGTCGCCCAGGCCCAGGCAGCCAAAGCGGCAGCTGGAAGTACCGCCGTTTAAGAGAGAGGCAGCGGTACAGCTTTGCAGGCCATCATACTCCATCTTGGGGGTGGTATGGTCATTGCTTCCCATACAGTGGATGTAGGCGGCCTTGCGCTCCATCTCTACCGCGCCGGAGCCCAAAATCTCCCCGCACTGGGCAGCCACAGCCGGGCCGCCGGGAGAGCACAGGCCGGGCACGGCCTCGCCCTTGGCCATGGCCGCTGCGTAGCCTGGGCAGCCCGAGTATCCGCAGGCGCCGCAGTTGGCCCCGGGCAGAACAGCCTCCAGTGCCTCGGCCCTCTCGTCCTTGGGCACAGCCATGACAATGGAGGCCACGGCCAGCACCACGCCGGCCAGCAGGCCAATCACGCCCACAATGAAGATTGGTGTTACAATTTGCATTTCGTCCACGTTCCTTTCCGGGGCAGGGCCCCGTGGTTTGTTCATGATTGGTTCAAAGGATATACGCGGTTTTATCGCGTTTTGTTTATGCTTTAGTCCCATAAGGGAGTGTCTTAACTCTCAGCCAGCATCATTTTCAGGGTGGTGTAGCATTTGTCGGTCTCTTTGCGGAGCTCCTCGTCCGTCAGGTCCCCTCCATCGTACACCCGCTGCAGCAGGTCCGCGGCCAGCCGGTCCATTTCACGGTCCAGGTTGGAGGTGAAGTAGGCGCAGCCAATACTGTCCCTGGCATTGCTGAAAACTTTTTTCTGGGCAGTGTTGATGGTCTCGTTGTATTTGTACCGCTTGGGGCCGCTGAGCAGGTCTTTGTGTACAGGCTGGAAGCCCTCGCCCGCCAGGTAGAAGAAGGTCATCTGCTCAGAGTTATACCTATAGGTGGGCTGCTTGTTCCAGAAAGCCTCCTGGCCCAAGAACTCCCGGCTCATAAGCATGTCCACAATGGCAAAAGCGTCCTCTGGGTGCTGGGTGTTCTTGTTGACAGCGCACCAGGTCTCTATGGCAGCGTTGATCTCACCCTGGCTGTTGTAAAATACATGGGAGCTATGGGATATGTCCTCCGCTCCAAGGTAACCAAACCAATAGCCGTTATAGGCCAGCATGGCCCTGGCCTGTTCCAGGTAGTCCGCCATGGTCTCATAGGTCTTCAGCCGGGGAGTGGCCCGTTTGTACAGGTCCACGGCCTCTTTGGCCCGCTGAAAGAGCTCGTCCTGGGTGATGAGAAGCTCCTCGCTCTGGTGGTCCGCCAGGGGGCCAAAGCACATGTAGCGGAAACCGGACAGCGCCAGGCCCAAGGCATACAGTTCGGTGATAGACTCGTCCTGACTGGAAGCAGCCTCTTGCCAGCGGGTAGGCAGGGTGGCGGGGTCCGCCTTTAAGAAGCCGAAATTTTGACATGTGGTTGCGGAGCGGGAAAGAAAAAGCGGAGAAGAAGTGCTCCTTTTGCTCCGCCAGGCAGCGGCGTCCTTGGCCGGGCCCTGAAAAAGAAAGGGAAGTTTTTGGGAGCCGGGCGCCGTCAGGCTGCCAGCCGGTCCACCACGCCATTGAAGCCCAGGAAGGACACAGCCACCAGGGAGGCTGCCACCAAAGTAATGGGCAGGCCCCGGAAGGTCTCGGGGATGTCGCAGTCCTCCAGCCGCTCCCGCACCCCAGCGAAGAGCAGCATGGCCACCAAAAAGCCCACGCCGGAGCCAAAGGCGTTTACCAGGGACTGGACATAGCCAAAGCTGGGGTCCGCCGCGCCTTTTTCCAGTACCAGCATGGTGACGCCCAGCACAGCGCAGTTGGTGGTGATCAGGGGCAGGTAGATGCCCAGGGAGTTGTACAGGGGGGGCATGTACTTGCGCAGAACCGTCTCCAGCAGCTGCACCAAAGCGGCAATAACCAGAATGAATACCAAAGTCTGCAGGTACTCCAGCCCCTGGGGCACCAGGATGTACATGTAGATGGGCCAGGTGACGGCTGTGGCGATGATCATTACCACGGTAACGGCGCAGCTCATGCCAAAGGCCGTGTCCAGCTTTTTGGAGACCCCCAGAAAGGGGCAGATGCCCAGAAATTTATTGAGCACATAGTTTTCCGTGAGAATGGCGGCCAGGAAGATGGCTACCAGGGAACGGATGGTTTGTGCGTCCATTTTATACCCTTCTTTCCTATACTTGCAAAGCCAAAAGATTGTGGTTTGCGCAGCAAAATTGCGGTCTTTTGGACCGGAAAACAGAGCTTAGACAGCTCATTTAGAAAGCTCATACAGTATTTAGAAGCTCACTTCTTTACTTTTGAACAGCTGTCTGCCAGCGGGCAGTGGGAGCAGCCCATGGTCTCAGGGGCCTTGCCCTCTGCCGAGAGCTTGCCTGCCAGGGCAATGAGCATACCGAACACAAAGAAGCCCCCGGGAGGCAGCAGGAAGATGATAATGGGCTCCATGAACCCAGAGAGAATGGGCAGGCCGAACACAGTTCCGGCCCCCAGCAGCTCCCGGATGATGCCCATAGCCAGCATAGCGGCGGTAAAGCCCACCCCCATGCCCAGGCCGTCAATGATGGAGGGCAGGATTTTATTCTTGCTGGCGAACATCTCCGCCCGGCCCAGAATGATGCAGTTGACCACGATCAGGGGCAGAAACACCCCCAGAGCGGTGTCCAGGGCAGGAGAGTAGGCTTTGATGAACATCTGCACAATGGTGACAAAGCCAGCGATTACGGTGATGAAAGCAGGGATGCGCACCTTATTGGGAATCACGTTGCGCAAAAGGGAGATAACAGCATTGGAGCACACCAGCACAAAGGTGGTGGCCGCGCCCATGCCAATGGCGTTGCTGGCTGCCGTGGTGACCGCCAGGGTGGCGCAGCAGCCCAGCATCAGCCGCAGCACCGGGTTTTCAATGATAATGCCTTTGGTGAACTCAGACCAGAGGCTCTTTTTCTTTTCCATGTTTAGTTCCCCCCCTCTGACTGATACGCGTCCTGGTACTGCTCAACGGCCAGGTTCACGGCGTTGGTTACCGCGGTACTGGTGATGGTAGCCCCGGTCATGGCCTGGATCTCCCCTTCAGCGGGAGCCTGGAACTTGACCACCTGGATGCCTCCGGTCAGGTTGGCAACAGGCTGCTGGTACTGGTCCCGGAACTCCGCCTTTTCCGCGTTGGCCCCCAGGCCCGGGGTCTCGCTGTGGCTGAGTACGATTACACCGGTAATGCTGCCCTCGGTGCTGATGCCGGTCATCACCTTTATGGTGCCGCCATAGCCTTTGGCCTCGGTCTCAAACACATAGCCTACGGGCTGCCCAGCGCTGTCAAGGCCAGCATAATGGCCCTCTCTTTCCTCAAAGGTCCCGGCATCGGGAAGCACCACCTGGCGGCTCTCCTCGGCCTTTTGGGCGGCAGCCAGGGCAATACGGTCGGCTGTAAGCAGGTTGGTGCCTGCTAGGGCCGCGGAGACCGCCACGCAGATGACAAAGAGGATGGCGGTGGGTTTTAACACTTCTTTGATGCTTAAACCATTCATGAGGCTGTCCCCTCCTTTGCTTTCTTCTCCTTCTTGGGCTTGCCGAAAGCGGCGGGCTTTATGTAGCGCTCGATCAGCGGGGTGATAATATTCATCAGCACAATGGAGTAGCTGACGCCCTCGGGCAGGGAGCCGAACTCCCGGATAATCACAGTCAAAAGGCCGCAGCCAATGGCGAACACCAGCCGGGCCCAGAAGTACAGGGGGCTGGTGGTATAGTCTGTGGCCATGAAGAACGCGCCCAGCATAAGCCCGCCTGCCAGCAGGTCGAACAAAGGGTCACGGCCCAGCAGCAGGGAGAACACGGCCACCGTGGCAAGGTATGTAACGGGAATGACGGGGCTGATGACATTGCGGACAATGAGATATATGCCGCCAATGAGAATGGCCAGGGCGCAGGTCTCGCCCAAGCAGCCGCCGTGGGTGCCCAGCAGCAGTTGCTGGTAGTCCGGGGCGCTGTTGGGGGAATAGACATACATCATCCCCGAAAGGGGCGTGGCGGTGGTCACCGCGTCGGCGGCGGCAGAGTAGTCGAAAGCCGCCGTCCAGTGGGTCATGGGGGCAGGGAAGGAGTTCATCAGCACGATACGGGCGGTAAGGGCCGGGTTGACAAAGTTCTGGCCAATGCCGCCGAACATCTGCTTGATGACCACAATGGCAATCACCCCGCCAAAGGCGGCCATCAGGGGATGGATGGTGACAGGCAGGTTCAGGGCCAGCAGCAGGCCAGTTACCACAGCGGAGAGGTCCCCCACGGTCTGGGGACGGTGCATGGCCTTGCGGGAGAGGTACTCGCTGAACACGCAGGAGGCAATGCATACGGCGATTACCAGCAGGGCCCGGGGCCCGAAGATAATCACGGACGCGATGGCCGCTGGGCATAGGCCGATGATCACATCCAGCATGATGTTGTGGGTGGTCTTCTTCCCGTTAAAATGGGGGGAAGAAGAGACGGTCAGTTTTTCCATTGTATCAGATCCTTTCGTGTTAACTAGAGTCTGTTTTGACCAGACAAGGAGCTTTCGGTGATCCCGGTTTCTTTCCTTGAAATCCCTCATTTCTAGCCAAAAATCCAGCATTTCTCCGGTTTTCAAACAGACTCTAGGGCTTGTTTGAAAAATCGAAAACGCCGTCTTTTTGCCCAATTTCGCAAAGCGAACATCGGAAGCGGCTATCTTCTGCGTCAAAAATCCGTCTTTTCCTCTATTTTCAAACAAGCCCTAGGAGGGCTGAAAAACTCGCCGCGAAGCGAAGCAAAAGGTTCGTCCACCTTTTCAAAGGTGGTGGGGGTTGGGGGGTAAAACCCCCAAGATCTCAGCAAAGGCGGCGCACAAAGAAACAGAACCAGACAGCAGCCTGCCCTTTTCAGCAGGCATGGCGGGAGAGACAGACACGCCGCCTTTCTAAAGCCAAACCCGTGCCTTTGGGCAAAGCCCAAACAACGGCCTGTGTTCTCCCAACCAGGATACAGGGCACATAGGCCCGCTCCTGACCAGGCTCTTTACTTTTTCTGGCTGGCTTTTCTCACATACGCCTTGCCCAGCCGGATGCTCTGCACCAGCCTTCTTCCCGCTGGGCAGGAGAAAGCGCAGCAGCCACATTCCATGCAGGTCATCACGTCCAGCTCTAAAAGGGTTTCTACATCCTTCTTCTCCGCCGCCTTTTCCAGCTTAGTGGGCATCAGGTTCATGGGGCAGGCGGCCACGCACCGTCCGCAGCGGATGCAGGCAGTGGTCTCGTACAGCTTGGCCTCCTTCTGGTCAAAGGCCAGAATGGCGTTGTTCTGCTTGAGAATGGGCAGGTCGTCCCCCGTGATGGCAATGCCCATCATGGGGCCGCCCATCAGCAGCTTTTTGGGCTCGGACTGGTAACCGCCGCAGAACTCCATCACATCTTTTATGGGTGTACCAATGGGGACAATCACGTTCTGGGGGTTTTTCACCGCGGAGCCGTCTATGGTGACCCGCTTCTTGGTCAGGGGAAGCCCTGTGCGCATATAGCTGGCTAAAAAGGACACAGAGGCAATGTTCATCACCAGGCAGCCCACGTCCGCGGGCAGGCCCCCGGCAGGGACCCTGCGGCCTGTGCAGGCCTGGACCAGCACTTTCTCCGCGCCCTGGGGATAGCGGCTTTTCAGGGGGAGGACCCGCACCTCGTCCTGGGGGTCCATCTGGGGGTTGTCCGCAATCTCCGTCAGCTTCTGAATCACGTCCGGCTTATTGTCCTCCACGGCAATCAGCACCCGGTGTACGTCTAAAATCTCTTTGACCTTGTAGATGCCCTCCAGCACGTTTTTGCCGTTCTCCAGGGCCTCCCGGTGGTCAGAGGTGACGTAGGGCTCACACTCCGCCACGTTGATAATCAGGGTGTCAATACTCTTGCCCTCCGGCACATTGAGCTTCACATGGGCCGGGAAGCCCGCGCCGCCCAGGCCCACCAGGCCAGAGGCCCGGGCCGCGGCAGCCAGCTCCTGCTTATTGGTGATGGAGGCCGGGGGCTGGATGGAGGGGTCTGGCTCCATCTGGCCGTCCGATTCGATGACCACCGCGTCAATGGGACGGTCTCCGGTGAGCATCACCTGGGTGATTTCCGCCACAGTGCCGGACACAGAGGCGTGAATGGGGGCGCTGACAAAGGCTTCACTGTCGCCCACCACCTGGCCCAGGTACACATGGTCGCCCTTTTTCACCACTGGCTTGCAGGGCGCGCCGATATGCTGCTGCATGGGCAGGATAACCCGGCTGGGGGGCGGCAGTATGGCCGACTGGGCCTGCCAGGTGTTTTTGTGGTGGGGGACCGGTGCGCCGCCATGGGTCTTGAAGGGGCGCTTGGGGAATTGCTCCATGATAGTCACGATCCTTTCTGGGGCGGGAGAGGCAAAAGCTGCTCTGGCCGCCCGGATTCCTTCAAAAAAAATTCACAAATTCATTTTACCGCAAAACCCCGCTTTGTGCAACCAGAAATAGCAGGAATCCGGAAAAAACTCCGCGGGGATTTCCGAATGATTCAAAAAGGGGAGCCTGGGCCCAGGGTGGGCAAGGGTGTCGGGCGGCGCGGGAGGGCTCCCCAGGCCAGAGCAGAACGAGCGGCCTTTTGACTTGTTTTCTTGCTTTCCGCAGGGAAAAAGCCAGCCCCTGCTGGCAGAGGGGCTGGCTTTTTAAGCTTGGAGAACGGTCTATTTGGCCCAGTGGCGGAGCTTGGGCAGTGCCTGGGCAAAGTACTCCCTGGCCTGCTGGGGCGGGAAGTCCTCGTGGGACATGTGCTGGGAGAGAAAGTCCAGCAGCTGGTCCATAGAGCTGTAAACGAAGGAGCCGTCTGTGTAGCACCACTTGCAGTAGTCCTCGTTAAAGCTGCCGTCTGGCTCCCGGCTGATGGAGCCGTCCTCCAGGGGCATGCCGCAGCACTGGCAGATCAGCTGCCGGGGAGAACCCAGCAGGGTGTTGATGGACACATTGAAAACCTGCGAGAGCCGCTTCAGGGTCTCGGTGTTGGGGGTGGTCTCCCCGTTTTCCCAGCGGCTGACCGCCTGGCGGGTGACGAACACCCTCTCTGCCAGCTGGTCTTGGGACAGGCCCGCCTGGTTTCTAAGCTGGGCAATCACGTCTTTGGTCTCCATCGCGTTTTTTGTTTCCATGGTTTGCGCTCCTCCCGGGGTGTTTTTTTCTATTATACCCCAAAGGGCCGGAAAAGGAAAGCAACAGGCAGTTGCTCAAGGGGAAGGGCTCTGAGCCGGGAGATTAGTATATACTAAGATTTTGAGAGCCAGTTTACGCGGTCCAGGGGCGGGGAAGATTGCCAGTGGCAATCGTTCTGACCCGGCCGAGCCGCCGAGTTGGCAGCCAACTCGACGAGACCACATATAAGCGTCAGCCCTTCTAGCCATTTTCTATAGAAAATGGCTAACTTGTCTGCCGACGTTTCTGGCGCTTTCGCGCAAGACCGTGGAGCTCCGCCCCACACCCCGCAAGGGGAACCAGTTCCCCTTGACCC
>CAJUPK010000058.1 GCA_910588415.1 uncultured Oscillospiraceae bacterium
GGCCCAGGTGAACCGCAATATCCTGAAGGGCGCCCCCCAGACCATGCGGGAGGCCTGCCAGTGGGTGTGCTGGTTCAACATGGCCAGCCGCACCTATAACCGGGACGGGGCTGGCTTCCAGCTGGACCAGGTGCTCAAGCGGTTCTACGACGCGGACCTGGCCGCCGGGCGCATCACCCGGGAGGAGGCGATCTTTTACATTGCCTGCCTGCTGCTGAACGACCCCCATTACTACCAGATCGGCGGCACAGACGAGAACGGCCGCTCTCTGCTCAGCGAGTTCAGCGACATGGTGCTGGAAGGGGCGGATATGCTGGATTCTGCCTGCAACATCACCGTGCGGGTGGACAAGAACATAGACCGGGATTTCCTACACCGGGCCGTGGATTACCTGTTTAAAAACCGTAACGGCTGGCCCCGGTTCTCTGGGGACGAGGCCCTAAACAGCGGCTTTATGCGCCTGGGCTACCCCGAGAGCCTGGCCAGAAAGCGCATTGCCGTGGGCTGCCACTGGATGAGCCTGCCGGGCATGGAATACTGCCTGAACGACTGCGTAAAAATCAACTGCGCCAAAGTGTTTGAGGTGGCCCTGGACGAGATGATGGAAGGGCCGGAGGAGAGCTTCTCCACCCAGCGCCTGTGGGAGCTGTATGAGAAGCACATGGCCCGGGCCGTGGAGGTCACGGCAGAGGGCATTGCCTTCCACCTGAAGTACCAGCAGTACAACGAGCCGGAGCTGATGCTGAACCTGATTAGCCATGGCCCGGTGGAAAAGGGCCTGGACATGACCTGCGGCGGGGCCATGTACTACAACATGTGCATGGACGGCACAGCCATTGCCACAGTGGCCGACTCTTTTGGCGCCCTGGAGCAGCGGGTGGAGAAAGAGGCCCGGCTGGGCTGGAAGGAGCTTTACCACCACCTGAAGACCGATTTCCAGGAGGAGGGCGGCGAGGTGGTCCGGCGTATGCTGGCCTCCAGCCCTCGGTACGGCGGCGGAGACACGGTCAGCGACCAGTGGGCCGAAAAGCTCTCCGAGTCCTATGCCGGGCAGGTGCGGACCGTCAGCCAGAACTACCCGGAGTATGAGTTCATCCCCGGCTGGTTCAGCTGGTCCAACACCATTGTGCTGGGCAAGCAGGTGGGGGCCACCCCCAACGGCCGCCATGCCTACGAGCCCATCAACCACGGGGCCAACCCCCACCCGGGCTTCCGCAAGGATGGGGCCCTTACCGCCATGACCAACTCCATCTGCGCCATTCAGCCGGGCTATGGCAACACGGCCCCTGTGCAGCTGGAGCTGGACCCGGGCATGGGCCGGGGAGAGGAAGCGGTGCAGAAGATTGCGGACTACATCCTGACCCTCTTCCAGAAGGGCGGCACCCTGCTGAATATCAATATTATTGACAGCAAGCAGATTTTGGAGGCGGACAAGGACCCGGACAAATATCCGGACCTGGTGGTGCGGGTCACGGGCTTCACAGCCTATTTCTGCTCCCTGACCCCCGAGTTTCGCAAGCTGGTGGTAGACAGGATTCTGGTGCAGGGAGGGGCCTGACGCCCCCATAAGCCGGATGAAGCAAGACCTGTTAGCCGGATGCACGCAGGACGCATATAGGTGTATAGAGTAAACGCGGTTCCCAGGAGGCGAAAAGCCCCTTGGGAACCGCGTTTGTTTTATAGCAGCTTTACAGGCCGCAGCACCTCGTACCCAATGCCCTCTGGGTAATGGCGCTGGTAGCACTGGCACTGGTCCTCGTTCCAGACAAAGCGGCCGGAGCGCTCTGCGGTGCTGATGCCGTTGGAGTCCACAGACTCCTTTGTGGGGTCATAGTTCCAGGCCAGGTCCTCTACCCGGCGCATCACCTCTCCATTGTCCTCCATATAGTCAAAGGGCGGGTGGTAGAACACCAGGTAATAGCTTCCCGGAAAGGACTGGAGCTGGAAGCCCTTTGGCACAGGGCCGCTGTAGTCCTCTGGCACGCCAAAGCCATAGAAATAGCAGCGCTTCCCGTCCTTGTACCACCAACCCGCGGTGTGGGAGGTGACCACCGGGTGGGACTCCTGGCGCATACTCTCAATGATGCCGCAGACCTGGTCGCAGCTGTGGTACTGCCAAAAATCCCCATAGCCGGCAGCCCGCTCCTCCCAGATTCCCATGTACTTGTGGGCGGGGATGTATTCCACCCGCACCCGTGCTTCTCTCAAATCCTTTGCGCTCATGTTTTTTCCTCCTTGATACATAGCAGAGTATTGCCAGGGATGGAACACGTCTTTGCCCATAAACAGGGGGATGGGCCCAGGCTGCCTGCGGTACTGGGCCGGGGTGCAGCCAAAGGCCCCCCGGAAGGCCCGGGTGAAGGCCTCTTGAGAGGAGAAGCCGTACTTCACCGCAATGTCCAGCACGCGGCCGCGGATGCCGGACAGCTCCAGGGCGGCCCTGCACAGCCGCCGCCGGGCCACATAGCTTTTCAGGGTGCTTCCGGACACCTGGTGGAACAGGGCGGAGCAGTAATAGGGGGAGTACCCCACCGCCCGGGCCATGTCCAGCAAAAAGGACTCCCGGCAAAGGTCCTGCTCGATCCAGTCGATCATTTTTTGCACCGCTTCCTGCTGCTGGTACAAGACGATCCCTCCTGACAGGCACACGGCCCAATAAGCTATATCTCCCATCCTGGTGCGCGCCGTGTTCGCCTTGCTGTTAAGGCTGGGGAGTTTACTCCGCATTTTCGCGAAGCGAAAACCGAGCGTTTCGACTTGCCGCAGGCAATGTCGCCGCGAAGAGAGAAAACTCTGGTACACGGCCCAATAAGTTATATCTACCATCCCGGTTCGCGCCGTGTTTGCCTTGCCGTTAAGGCAGGAGAGTTTACTCCGCATTTTCGCGAAGCGAAAACTGAGCGTTTCGCGCTCAGGGAGAAAACTCTGGTACACGGCCCAATAGGCTATATCTACCATCCCGGTCCGTGCCGTGTTCGCCTTGCCGTTAAGGCAGGAGAGTTTACTCTGGACTTTTGCGAAGCAAAAGCGAGCGCTGCGCGCGAAGAGAGAAAACTCTGGTACACGGCCCAATAGGCTATATTTACCATCCCGGTTCGTGCCGTGTTGCCTGTAGTATAACACAGGACTAGAGGAAAAATCTGGATGTGAGTTGCGAAGCTGGCCAGGGCTATTTAAAGATCCACGTAGATGTTATAGTGCAGCATCCAGTAGTTGACCTGCAGCAGATAGGCTAGCAGCTGGGGCCCGGCCATCAGCTGGCCAAACCAGGGCCTACCATAGTCAAAGCTCTCGTCCAGAAGGGAGCGCACGGCCTGGGCGGAGAGGATTTTGTGGATGGGCTGCAGGCTGTCCTGGAGAATACAGCTCAGCTTCTGCCGCAGGATCTGCTCGTAGCCTGGGTTGTGGGTCTTGGGGTAGGGGCTCTTCTTCCGCCGCAGGATCTCCTCTGGCAGCAGGCCCCGAGCCGCGTCCCGCAGCAGGCCCTTGGGCTCGCCGCCCGGGCACTTAAACTCCCAGGGCACATTGTACAGGTACTGGGCGATCCGGTGGTCGCAGTAGGGCACCCGCACCTCCAGGCCGCTGACCATGCTGCACCGGTCCTTGCGGTCCAGCAAGGTGGCCATAAACCACCGCTGGTTCAGGTAGGAGATCTGCCGCATCCGCTTCTCCTGGGGGGATTCCCCCGGCAGCAGGGGCACGGCGGCCAGGCTCTCCTCCAGCCGGGCGGACACATACCCCTCCATGTCCAGCTGGTCCAGAATCTCCGGCTTCAGCAGGGCCTGGCGGTCCGCCAGGTTGTTGCTCCAGGGGAAGTGCTGGCCGTCAAACATCTCTGGCCGGTGGAACCAGGGGTAGCCCCCAAAGATCTCATCCGCGCACTCGCCGCACAGGGCCACCACATGGTTTTTCTTGACCTGCCTGCAGAAGTGGAGCAGGGAGCCGTCAATGTCCGCCATGCCGGGCAGGTCTTTGGCAATCACCCCTTCCAGCAGGGAATCCGCCAGCTGGCGGTTGCTGCACAGCAGGGTCTGGTGCTGGGTGCCCAGCTCTTGGCTGACCCGCTCGGCCCAGGCCTGGTCCCGGTCCGGCTGAAAGGAGGAGGGGGTAAAGAAGTCCTCGTTGCCCTCAAACTCAAAGGAATAGGTGGCCAGGGTCTTGCCCTCTTCCTTCAGTAGCCGGGCGGCCAGGGCTGTCACCACGCTGGAATCCAGCCCCCCGGAGAGGAAGGTACACAGGGGCACGTCAGCGGTGAGCTGCCTCTTCACCGTGTCCTCCAGCAGGTCCCGCAAAGCGGCCACGGTCTCCGGATAGGTCTGCGGGTGGGGCGCGGCCTCCAGCTCAAAGTAGCGGTGCTCCCGCCAGCCCTCCCGGTCATAAAGGGCCATGTGGCCGGGCCGCAGCTCATGGATGCCCTCAAACACCCCGTGGCCAGGGGTGCGGGCAGGCCCTAGGCCGAACACCTCGCAGAGCCCCTCCCGGCCCAGGGCAGGGGCAACGCCGGGAAACTCGAACAGGCCCTTGATCTCCGAGGCAAAGGCCAGCCTGTTGTTTTGGATGGTGTAGAACAGGGGCTTCACGCCAAAGCGGTCCCGGCAGAGGAAGGTCTGCTCTCTGCGGCCATCGTCCACCACAAAGGCAAAGATGCCGTTCAGCTTTTCCGGGCAGTCCTCTCCATAGCAGAGATAGGCGTTCAGCACCACCTCTGTGTCGCAGTTGGTGTAAAAGGTGTAGCCCCGGCTCTCCAGGTCCGCCCGCAGCTGGGCGGCGTTGTACAGCTCGCCGTTATAGGCAATGGTACACTCCCTGCCCTCCTGGCGGACGGTCATGGGCTGCTGGCCGTTTTGGGGGTCAATCACAGCCAGGCGGACATGGCCCAGAGCGCAGTGGGCGGAGACATGGGCCCCCTGGCTGTCCGGCCCCCGGTGGGAGAGCCGCCGGGCCATTCGTCTGCAAAGGGCCATCCACAGATATTTTTCGTCCAAAAGCTCCTGGTCATAATCGCTGAATCCCGCAAATCCGCACATAAAACCAAACCCTTTCCAAATCAAGATACGCTCCGAAAGAGGGCGGCTTTGGCGCGGTCTTTCGGACGCAGGTTCGTTCGCTCTCCCATTATATGCAGCGGGAGCCGCGGATTTACAAGAAATACAGGCGGGCCTGTAAATATAGGGTGCCGGGGGCTGTTTTATGGCCGCTGCTTTTTGTCCCTGCCCTCCTCCGCCAGCTCGCAGAGGATTCTCTCCGCTGCCGCCCGCTGGGCGTTGGCCTGGGCCGCCAGCCGCAGGGCGGCCCGGCGCAGGTCCTCCCCTTTCTCGCAGCTGGCCTGCAGCTCTTGGCAGGTTGCCCGCACAGCGCCGGTGTGGGCGTCCAGAAAAGCCCCGTACAGCTCTGGGTCCAGGGCCTGGCCCTGGAAAAGGGTGGCAATGTCCGGAATGGCCAGCACCTGCTTGAGCATACAGATGGTCACCAAAGCGGCCAGGTGCTGGCGGCTGTACTTTTTCTTCTCCGGGTGGGGCAGCACCCCGTTTTTCACATAGTTGTTGATCATGGAGTTGGTCAGCAGCTGGTCCTCCTGGTCCCGCTCAAAAAACCGCAGGCTGTCCCGCAGGTAGAGCAGCACCTGGTCCACATACAGGGGGATGGTGGGCAGCTGTTCCCACTCCGGGGGGGAGAGGCTGGCCCCCTCCCGGGCCCACGCCAAAATGGTTTCCACTGGGTCCATTGGCCGCCTCCTAGTCCAACAGCCCCAGCAGGGCCGAGATCGTTTCTATGCGGGGGATTTCCTGGCCGCTGGGGTCTGCCGGGGCTGCGGGAACCTGTCCGGCTGCCTGCACCCCGTCTATGCCAAAGGCCCTGTCCAGGCTGGGAGACCAGCTGGCCGCGCAGATTTGGACGGGCTGGATGCCCAGGGCCGCGGCCCCCTCCAGGTTGGAGAGATTGTCGTCTACAAAGACCGTCTCTCCGGCGGGCAGGCCCATTTTGGAGAGGGCGTCCCGGTACATTCTGGGGTCTGGCTTCAGGGTGCCCAGCTCAAAGCTGAAGGTGGTGCAGTGGAAGTATTGCAGAATGTCAAAATGCTCCAAAAGGGGAAGGATGGAGGGCCAGGTGTCTGAGATAATGCCCAGCCGGTATGGGCCGGAGAGGGCCTTCAGGGTCTCCCGGGTGTCGTCAAACAAGCGGTAGTTATCGTCCTTGTTATAGACCTTGTCCTCCGCCACAGCCTGCAGCTGGGCCTCTGTCAGCGGGAGGCCCAGCCCGGAGGCAAAGGCGGTGTAGTACCGCAGGAAAATGTCATACTCCTCTTCTATGGTGAGAATGGGGCGGCTGTGCTCGGCCGAGCGCTCTTGGGCGGCCTGGGCCTTGGCGGCTTTCACCTGTTCCGGCGGCAGGGCCCGGAGCTGCTCCGGGGAGAAATACTGCCGGGCAAAATGGGAGAACATAAAGCTGCCCGAGGGCGGGTACAGCAGGGTGCCCCCCAGGTCCAGAAAAACACCCTTTACATGGTTCAGTTTTTGCATTGCGTTCATCTCCTTTGGCTTTACTGGTATTGTAAACCATGTGGGCCCCCTTGTCAATGGCAGGCAAATTTTTCCCCAGCCGGTTGCGTTTGGCCCTGGGATATGATAAAATCAATAGGAATCAGACAAGACGCAGAAGGGGATTAGACTATGCAATCCACGCAGTATACAAAGGAAGAGACAGCGGCCCTGCGCCAAAAGGTGCTGGAAAAGGACTTCTCCCGCATGAACAGCCAGCAGCAGGAGGCGGTCTTTCACACCGAGGGGCCGCTTTTAATTTTGGCCGGGGCGGGCAGCGGCAAGACCACGGTGCTGGTAAACCGCATTGCCAACCTGGTGCGCTACGGCAAGGCCTACCACAGCCTGTTTGTGCAGCCGGAGTTTACAGAGGAGGACCAGGCAAACTGCCAGGCCTATCTGGAGGGCGGCGCTCTCTCAGAGATCAGCCGGGCCCGGCTGTCTGTGTCCGCCTGCCTGCCCTGGAAGATTTTGGCCATCACCTTTACCAACAAGGCGGCCGGAGAGCTGAAGGACCGCCTTTGCAGCCTGCTGGGGGAGGAGGGCCGGGAGGTCTGGGCCGCCACCTTCCACTCCAGCTGCGCCCGGATGCTACGCCGGGACGCAGAGCGGCTGGGGTACAGCTCCCGCTTTACCATCTATGACACAGACGACAGCCGCCGCCTGATGAAGCAGGTGATGGCGGACCTGAACATCAACGAGAAGACCCTGTCCCACAAGTCCATTCTGGGGGAGATCTCCCGGGCCAAGGACAGCCTGGTGGGCCCGGAGGAGTACGAGGCCCAGGCAGGGGCGGACTTTCGGCTGAAGGTGGTGGCCAGGGCCTACCGGGCCTATCAGCGCCGCCTGGAGGACGCGGACGCCATGGACTTTGACGACCTGCTGGTAAACACCGTGCGGCTGTTCCGCCAATGCCCAGAGGTGCTGGAGTATTACCAGGACCGCTTCCGGTACATTATGGTGGACGAGTACCAGGACACCAACCACGCCCAGTATGAGTTTGTAAGCCTGCTGGCCAAAAAGTCCGGCAACCTGTGCGTGGTGGGCGACGATGACCAGAGCATCTACAAGTTCCGGGGGGCCACCATTGAGAATATCATGAACTTTGAGGAGGACTTTCCCGGGGCCATGGTGGTGCGGCTGGAGCAGAACTACCGCTCTACCCAGAACATTCTGGACGCGGCCAACGGGGTGATCGCCCACAACCTGGAGCGCAAGGGCAAAACCCTGTGGACCGCTGCCGGGGCCGGGGAAAAGCTGCGGCTGCACACTGCCGAGAACGAGCAGGACGAGGCCGACCGGGTGGCGAGGGTGATTTTGGATGGGGTGGCCAAGGGCCGCAAGTTCTCAGACTACGCGGTTTTGTACCGGATGAACTCCCAGTCCCTGACCTTTGAGAGAATGTTTGTGCGCCAGGGGGTGCCCCACCGGATTATTGGCGGCACCCGGTTTATGGACCGCAAAGAGGTGCGGGACATGGTGGCCTATCTCAGCGTCATCAACAACCCGGGGGACGAGATCCGCCTGCGGCGCATCATCAATGTGCCCAAGCGGGGCATTGGGGAGAAGACCGCGGACACTGCCGCCCAGATTGGCCAGCAGACCGGGGAGAGCATGTTCCAGGTCATCTGCCACCCAGGGGACTTTCCCGCCATCTCCCGGTCCGCCAGCAAGCTGCTGCCCTTTGCGGCCATGCTGCGGGAGCTGATGGACAAAAACGAGGAGGGCATAGCCCCCAGCGAGCTGTACGGCCTGCTGCTGGAAAAAACCGGGTACCTGGAGTTTTTGAAAACCGATGAGCCGGAAAAGGCGGAGGACCGCATGGAGAACGTGCAGGAACTCTCCTCCATGCTGCAGCGGTACGAGGAGGAGAACGGGGAAGAGGCCAGCCTCTCCGGCTTTTTGGAGGAGATGTCCCTGCTCTCAGACATTGACAATTACGACGGCCAGGCGGACTCCGCTGTGCTGATGACCATTCACTCGGCCAAGGGCCTGGAGTTTCCCGTGGTGTTCCTGCCCGGCTGGGAGGAGGGGGTCTTTCCGGGCAACGCGGTGCTGTACGACCCCTCTCAGGTAGAGGAGGAGCGGCGGCTGGCCTATGTGGCCATCACCCGGGCTAGGGAAGAGCTGTACCTTTACAACGCAGAGAGCCGGATGATCTTTGGCTCTACCAGCCACAACCGCCTGTCCCGCTTTGCGGAGGAGATTCCGGAGGAGCTGGTGGAGCGCAGCCGCTCCCGGGAGTACGCGGTGCGGCCAGCCTCCCTCTCCTTTGACCCAGGACGGGCTGGGGGCCAGGGCGCAGGCAGGCCCGGCCGGGCCGGGGCCGCTGTTCCCGCCTACCGGCCCCGGCCCCATGCCCCGGCCCCGGCAGGGACCTACCAGGCAGGAGACAGCGTGCAGCACAAGACCTTTGGCACCGGGCTGATTGTGCGGGCTACCCCCATGGCCAATGACACTTTGCTGGAAATCGCCTTTGACAAGGTGGGCACCAAAAAGCTGATGGCCAATTTCGCCAGGCTGACAAAGCTGTAAGAGGGGAAGACGGCTGCCAGCCAGAGGGAATGTGTGCCCGGTGTGCCAACGGAATATAAGAGTAAATAGATGGGCTCTATCATTGAGAGGTCTTATTTTGCCGGACACACCGGACACACCCTTGGCAGGGGGACCCATGGGGGCCGTCTGCCCGCAGGAAAATCTATATTTTCACAAGGAGAAGACCATATGGTGATTACCATGGAGAAGCCGGACTGGAAGGAGAATGTCTGCCGCACTGTGCTGCAGGCTTTGCCTGACTGGTTTGGCAACCCGGAGAGCGTGGAGCAATACGCCAAAACCTGCCGGGACCTGCCCCTTTGGGCGGATGTGGAGGGGGAGCGGCTGCGGGGCTTCATTGCCTTCCGGCCCACCAGCCCCTATGCCGGAGAGCTGTACGTAATGGGCGTGCGGCCAGACTGCCACCGCCAGGGCCTGGGCCGCAGGCTGTTTGGGGCCCTGTACGGCTATGCCCAGGAGGAGGGTTTCCGGTTTCTCACGGTGAAAACCGTGGAGATGGGCCGCTACCCGGACTATGACCAGACCAACCGCTTTTATCAGGCCCTGGGCTTTTGGGAGCTGGAGTGCCTGCCGGACCTGTGGGACAGGGCCAATCCCTGCCAGATTTATATTATGGATGTGAAAGAATAGTATGAAAAAACTGTGGATCTACCTGAGAGAATACCAGAAGGAATGTGTGCTGGGCCCTCTTTTCAAGCTGCTGGAGGCCTCTTTCGAGCTGATGGTGCCCCTGGTAATGGCCTCGGTGATAGACGTGGGCGTGGCGGGCCGGGACCAAAGCTACATCATCCGCATGTGCCTGGTGCTGGTGGTGCTGGGGGTGGTGGGCCTGGGCTGCTCCCTTACGGCCCAGTTTTTTGCGGCCAAGGCCTCGGTGGGCTTTGCGGCCAAGGTGCGGGCCGCGCTGTTTGGACACATACAGAGCCTGAGCTTTGCGGACATGGACCAGGCGGGCGCCTCTACCCTGATTACCCGCATGACCAGCGACATCAACCAGGTGCAGAACGGCATGAACCTGACCCTGCGGCTGCTGCTGCGGTCCCCCTTTGTGGTGTTTGGGTCCATGGTGATGGCCTTTACCATTGACTGGCAGGCCGCGCTGGTCTTTGTGGCGGTGATTCCCCTGCTGTCCCTGGTGGTGTTTGGGGTCATGCTGTGGACCATGCCCCGGTACAAGCAGGTGCAGGCCCGGCTGGACAAGGTGCTGGGCCTGACCCGGGAGAACCTGACCGGGGTGCGGGTGGTGCGGGCCTTTGGCCGGGAGCAGGCCGAGGTTTCGGCCTTTGAGCAGGAGAACGGCAGCCTGACCCATCTGCAGGAGTTTGTGGGCAAGGTCTCTGCCCTGATGAACCCTGTGACCTATGTGATCATCAACCTGGGGGCCGTGGCCCTCATCTGGGCCGGGGCGGCCCGGGTGGACGGGGGGATGATCACCCAGGGGGCTGTGGTGGCCCTGCTGAACTATATGGCCCAGATTCTGGTAGAGCTGGTGAAGTTGGCCAACCTGATTATCAGCATAACCAAGGCCCTGGCCTGCGCCAACCGGGTCTCTGCGGTGCTGGACATAAAGCCCAGCCTGGCCTCTCCCCAACAGGGGCAGGCAGGCCGGGATTCCGGTGTGGCCTTTGAGAATGTGGAACTCACCTACCGGGGGGCCGGGGCGCCCTCTCTCTCAGGGGTCAGCTTTTCCGCCCGGCCCGGGCAGACCATTGGCATTATTGGGGGCACAGGCAGCGGCAAGACCTCCCTGGTAAACCTGGTTCCCCGGTTTTACGATGTATCGGCAGGCCGGGTGCTGGTGGGGGGCCGGGACGTGCGGGACTGGCCCCTGGAGGAGCTGCGGGCCAAAACAGGCCTGGTGCCCCAAAAGGCCCTGCTGTTTACCGGCACCATCCGGGACAATCTGCTGTGGGGAAACCCAGGGGCCAGCGACCAGGACCTGTGGCAGGCCCTGGAGACTGCCCAGGCCAGGGAGTTTGTAGAACAAAAGCCCCGGGGCCTGGACGAGCCCGTGGAGCAGGGGGGCCGGAACTTCTCCGGCGGCCAGCGCCAGCGGCTGACCATTGCCAGGGCCCTGGTCCGGCGGCCAGAGATTTTGATTTTGGATGACAGCGCCAGCGCCCTGGACCTGGCCACAGACGCCCGGCTGCGCCAGGCCCTGGGCCAGCTGGACTACCAGCCCACGGTGTTTATTGTGTCCCAGCGAGCTGCCTCTCTCCGCCACGCGGACCAGATCCTTGTGCTGGAGGACGGCCGCGTGGCAGGGGCCGGCACCCATCCAGAGCTTTTAGAGCGCTGCCACATCTACCGGGAGATTTACGAGACCCAGTTCCAGCAGGGAGAGGAGGCTGCAAAATGAAGAATCCAGCGCAAAAAGCCCAGAAGGGCACGTTGAAAAAGGTGCTGCGCTATATCCGGCGGTACTGGATCTTTGTGGGAATATCCGTGCTGCTGGCAGCTGTGTCTGTGGCAGCCTCCCTGTATATCCCCATTCTCACGGGCAGGGCCGTGGATCTGATCCTGGGCCCCGGCCAGGTGGACTTTTCCGGCATTTTTCAGCTGCTGGTCCAGATTGGCGGGGTGATTGGCCTGGCGGCCCTGGCCCAGTGGGTGATGAGCGTTATCAACAACCGGGTCACCTACCGGGTGGTGCGGGACATCCGCACCGAGGCCTTCCGGCACCTGCAGGTCCTGCCCCTGGGCTACCTGGACGCCCACCCCGCCGGGGAGACGGTCAGCCGGGTGATTGCCGATGTGGACCAGTTTGCGGACGGGCTTTTGATGGGCTTCACCCAGCTGTTCACGGGGGTGATCACCATTGGGGGCACCCTGGGCTTTATGTTCTCCGTAAATGTGACCATCACCTTGGTGGTGCTGCTGGTCACCCCGGTGTCCCTGGTGGTGGCGGCCTTTATTGCCAAAAGCACCTACAGCATGTTCCGGCTGCAGTCCCAGGTGCGGGGAGAGCAGACCGGCTTTGTGGAGGAGGCTGTGGGGGGCCAGAAGGTGGTGCAGGCCTTTGGCCAGGAGGGCCCCTCTATGGAACGGTTCTGCGAGATCAACGAGAGGCTGCGCCAGTGTTCTCTGCGGGCCATCTTCTTCTCCTCCATCACCAACCCCTCCACCCGGTTTGTCAATTCCCTGGTGTACACGGGAGTGGGCATTGTGGGCGCCCTCTCGGTGGTGGGGGGCGGGCTCTCTGTGGGCCAGCTTACCTGCTTTTTAAGCTACGCCAATCAGTACACCAAGCCTTTTAACGAGATTTCCGGCGTGGTGACCGAGCTGCAGAACGCCCTGGCCTGCGCGGCCCGGGTCTTCCAGCTGATAGAGCAGGAGCCCCAGTCTCCGGACGCCCCCGGCGTTCTGCACCCAGAGGAGGTCCAGGGCCGTGTGGACATAGAGGGGGCCTATTTCTCCTACCAGCCCGGCCAGCGGCTGATTGAGGACTTCAGCCTAAAGGTAGAGCCCGGCCAGCGGGTGGCCCTGGTGGGCCCCACAGGCTGCGGCAAGACCACCATGATCAACCTGCTGATGCGCTTTTACGATGTAACCGCCGGGACCATCCGGGTAGAGGGCCAGGACATCCGGGATGTGACCCGGGCCAGCCTGCGCAAAAGCTTTGGCATGGTGCTGCAGGACACCTGGCTGAAGCAGGGGACGGTGTGGGAAAACATTGCCTATGGCAAGCCGGACGCCACCCCCGCCGAGGTGGAGGCCGCGGCCCGGTCCGCCCATGCCCACAGCTTTATCAAGCGCCTGCCAAAGGGCTATGACACCCTGATTGGCGAGGAGCTGGGGGGCCTGAGTCAGGGCCAGAAGCAGCTTTTGTGCATTGCCCGGCTGATGCTGGCCCTGCCGCCCATGCTGATTTTGGACGAGGCCACCTCTTCCATTGACACCCGCACAGAGGTGCGAATTCAGCGGGCCTTTGCCAAAATGATGCGGGGCCGCACCAGCTTTATTGTGGCCCACCGGCTGTCCACCATCCAGGATGCGGACGTGATTTTGGTGATGCGGGACGGGCATATTGTGGAGCAGGGCAGCCACCAGCAGCTGCTGAAACAGGGCGGCTTCTACGCCCAGCTGTACAACAGCCAGTTCACTGTAAGCGTCTAAGGTCGTGGGACTTTGACATTGGGCTTCGCCCAAGTCACGGAGTTTCGCCCCTGCGCACGAAGCGCTCGTTTTCCTTCGGAAAATGCAGACGAAACTCCTACCTGGGCGGCATGATGGTGGTTGAGTGGTAGCAGGTTGTTGCTCTATATTGGCCAGGTGATGGCCAAGAAAGGGGTCAAGGGGAACTGGTTCCCCTTGCAGGGGGTGGGACAGCGTCCCACGACCTTGCCCTTAACAGGCGACGCTGTATAGAGCTGGGGGAAGCAAAAAGCTTTACACCCCACACAGTGCCCCTTAGACCACAACGCGAGCGCCGCCTAGCAGAGGAGCGCCTTGGGCACAAAGTGCCCAACAGCGGATGACATTGGGCTTCACCCAAGTCATGGAGTTTCCCTCGACCGCGAAGCGGTCGCCTTTCCTGCGGAAAGTACCGGAAAAC
>CAJUPK010000059.1 GCA_910588415.1 uncultured Oscillospiraceae bacterium
CCATTTCTGGTCAAAACAGACAGTATTTCGGAGTTTTAAAACAGACTCTAGGGCTGTTGGAAGGATACTCTTCTATTTTACCAGCTATGCCTGCAGCTTTCAAGCTCATATTCCCTTGGGGGCCGGAATATACTTCCATAACGACCTTTTGAGGAGGAAACGCCATGGAGCTGCAACATGTCAACCGCCAGCAGGCTGCCCAAGCCCTGGGGGTAGACCCTGTCCGGGGGCTTTCGCAGGCGGAGGCTGCCCGCCGCCTGGAGCAATATGGGCCTAACCAGATCCGTCCTGCCCAGCGGCAAAGTATTTTGGCCCGGTTTTTGGGCCAGTTTAAGGATTTTATGGTGCTGATTTTACTGGCCTCGGCAGGGGTGTCCTTTTGGGCGTCCAGCCTGCGGGGGGACAGGGAGTACATCGACTCGGTGATCATCCTGGCCATTGTGGTGTGCAACGCGGTCATCGGCACCGTGCAGGAGCTGCGGGCCGACAAGGCCATTGACGCCCTGAAAAAGCTCTCCTCCCCCCATGCCCGGGTGCTGCGGGAGGGCAAGCGGTTCACGGTGGACAGCGCCCAGCTGGTGCCAGGGGATGTGGTGATTTTAAAGGCTGGGGACCTGGCCCCTGCGGACCTGCGGCTGGTAAGCTCCGTAGAGCTGCTGGCGGAGGAGTCCGCTCTCACCGGGGAGTCGGTCCCCGTGGAAAAGGAGGCGGAGGCGCTCTGCGCCCAGGACGCCCCTCTGGCGGAGCGGAAAAACACGGTGTTCGCCTCCACGGGCATTGCTTCAGGAGCCGGGGTGGGGGTGGTATGCGCCACAGGCATGGACACAGCCATGGGCCGCATTGCCGGGCTGCTGGAGCAGGAGAGTTCTCCCCAGACCCCTCTGCAGCTGAAGCTGAAGCAGACCGGCAAGGTACTGGGCCTGGGTGTGGTGGCCATCTGCGGGGCCATTTTTGCCCTGGGCCTGCTGCAGAAGGTGCAGCCCCTGGAGATGTTTATGATTGCCATCAGCCTGGGTGTGGCAGCCATTCCCGAGGGGCTGACCGCGGTGGTGACCATTGTGCTGGCCATGGGCGTGAAGCGCATGGCCCAGAAGCGGGCCATTGTGCGGCACATGCCTGCGGTGGAGACCCTGGGCAGCACCCAGGTGATCTGCTCGGACAAAACCGGAACCCTGACCCAGAACAAGATGACAGTCACAACCTTTTCCGGGGCCTTTGGCGGGGAGCCAGTGGAGAGCCCCACAGCGCAGTTCTGCCTGGAGCTCTGCAGCCTGTGCAACAACGCAGAGACCAACGGAGATGGAAGCCTTACAGGCGACCCCACCGAGACCGCCTTTTTACAGGCCTGCCGGGTAAAAAAGCCGGAGCTGGACAAAGCCTGGCCCCGGGCCGGAGAGATCCCCTTTACCTCTGCTCGGAAGATGATGACCACAGCCCACCGGGGGCCGCAGGGATACCGGATTATCTCCAAGGGAGCGCCGGATGTGCTGATTGCCCGGTGTACCAAGCAGCTGCGGGGACGGGAGGCTGTGCCCCTTTCCGGCCCGGCCAAGGCCCGCCTGCTGGCAGAGAACGCCCGGCTGGCAGAGCAGGCCCTGCGGGTGCTGGCAGTGGCCTATAAGGACGTGGACCATCTGCCTGGGGACGACCGCCAGACAGAGAGCGAGCTGGTATTCTGCGGCCTGATTGGCATGGAGGACCCGCCCCGCCAGGGGGCCAGAGCCGCTGTGCTTGAGTGCAAGCGGGCGGGAGTGACCCCGGTGATGATCACCGGGGACCATGGGGCCACAGCCCTGGCCATAGCCAGGCGCATCGGCATTGCCGGGGAGAACGACCGGGTGCTGACAGGCACAGAGCTAGACCGGCTGAGCGAGGGGGAGCTGGCGGAAAAGCTGTTCCAGTACCGGGTGTTTGCCCGGGTATCCCCCCAGCACAAGGTGAAGCTGGTAAAGGCCTACCAGCGGCGGGGCCTGGTGGTGGCCATGACCGGAGACGGGGTCAACGACGCTCCTGCCCTGAAAGCCGCGGACATTGGCTGCGCCATGGGAAAGAATGGCACGGAGGTGGCCAAATCCGCCGCCGACATGGTGCTTACGGACGACAACTTCTCCACCATTGTGGCAGCGGTGCGGGAGGGCAGGGGAATCTACAGCAATATCCGCAAGACCATCCACTTTCTGCTCTCCTGCAATATCGGGGAGATCCTGGTGGTGTTTGCCGCCTTTCTGCTGCAGGCTCCCGCGCCCCTTCTGGCCATCCAGCTGCTGTGGGTGAATCTGGTGACAGATTCCCTTCCGGCTTTGGCCCTGGGCGCGGAGCCCATCCCCCGAGACGTGATGGAGGAGCCGCCCCACCGGCGGGACGAGAGTGTCTTTTCCGGCGGGATGGGATTTTCCGTGGCAGTCGAGGGCTGCCTGGTGGGGGCGCTGGCCCTGCTGGCCTACACCATGGGCCGGGTGTGGTTTGACCCCAACCCAGCAGAGCCAGTGGTTGGCCGCACCATGGCCTTTGCGGTACTCAGCCTCTCCCAGCTGGTACACAGCTACAATATGCGCTCCCAGGGCTCTGTGCTGGAGCTGGGGCTGTTCTCCAACTCCCGGCTGAACGGCGCCTGCCTGATCTGCGCCTTGCTGATGGTCAGCGTGATTCTGTTCCCGCCTCTGGCGGCTGTGTTTAAAACCGTGGCCCTTACACCCCTGCAATGGCTGCTGGTGGCAGGGCTGTCCCTGTTCCCCTTAGCCGCGGTAGAGGGAGAGAAGCTGCTGCTGGGCCGGGTGGAGAAAAAGCGGCCCAGGCGGAACAGGAAAGGCGGCAGGCCCCTGTAAAGGTGGAAGGCGATAAAGGGGATCTCCTTGCCAGATAGGGAGGAACAACGGCGTTTTTGGCAGAAAAAAGAAAGAAAAAGGAGGTTTTCTACAAGAAACCTCCTTTTTCTTTCCCGGAAGCCCTTCAGGCCATAGGCATATCAGCTTTACGCCAGCCCCTTGAGAAAGAGCCTGGTCTTGGCTTCCGGCTTACCGGCGATCAGGCCTTTATAAAATTTTTAAACCAGACCCCCTTCTTCGTACATACAAAATATAGACCGGGTTCACAGGTTTTTTACAATAAACAGCGCTTTGCTGCTATATTTCGACAAGTTTTTTGGAATGACAGTAGTATAATCGTCACATAAGCTCACAAACTACAGGTAAATGTCGAAAGCCTGCCTCTGCCAGGGCTTGTGTATGGAGGTCTTCCACACCCCCATACAGGCTGTAAAGATGGGGTGCTTGCTGGCCCTATCCTCTGGCTGCCCGGGGGGTGGCTGCCTGTAAGCAGAGCTTGTCAGAAATCATGGCTATAAATTCGCTGTTTGTGGGCTTGCCCCGGGTGTTATGTATGGTGTAGCCGAAATAGGAGTTCAGCACATCCACATCACCCCGGTCCCATGCCACCTCTATGGCATGGCGGATGGCTCTTTCCACCCGGGAACTGGTGGTGTTGTAGCGTTTTGCCACATTGGGGTAAAGCTGTTTGGTTACGGCATTGATAATCTCGGGGTCCTCTATAGCCATGATGATGGAATCCCGCAGGTAGTGATAGCCCTTAATATGGGCCGGAACGCCTATCTGGTGCAAAATCTCTGTTACTTTCATCCGCAGCTGCGGGTCTGCAGGCCCGGTGTCGAAATGCTTGCCCCGGGCGGCGTACAGCGACACCACCCGCTGGGCCATCTCGTCCTTGTCATAGGGCAGAATGGAAAAGTAACTTGCGCCGGCTGTCAGCACCTCCCGTTCCAGCATGGGGGTGACGTAAGAGGCGGTGACGATGAACATGGGCTTTTCTATGGACGGGTCCTGGCTGACGCTGTGCATAACGCCCAGCGCGTCCTGGCCGGGCATAAAAAGCTCCATAATCACCACCTGCGGCTTTTCCTGGCGAATACGCCTGAGCAGCTTATTGCCGTCCCGGGCTTCAAATACCGCCGTGCCTCCCAACTGCTTCAGCTTTTCAAGGGGGCCGGCGGGCCATTCGCCATCTTCCGAACATATCAGTACCTTTATTTGCTTATCCATTAGAAACCTCCTTCTCCATTGGAATGTGAATAAATTTTACCATAACTTGCCCTTTCTCGCAAGTGCTAAATGAGAAAAAACTATAAAAATATATTGCTGATTTATGTCATGCTGTGTCGAATAAACTCAGAATAAGGTTTTTCGTTCTTATTTGACAAGTGCTTTTTTGACATTTTATTTATAATCGTATCCATATGGATTAGAGCTTTTTTACAACCAAATCATGCGTTGATAATGAATAAACCGGCCCCGCTGCCTCTATACAGACAGCGGGGCCGGTAATTTTTCTGGAATAAAGAAGACGAAACGGAACAAAGGAGCCTATTTCTCCTTTTTAGCGGCAGGGCTTAGCTGTTGCGCTTTTTGAACTCCTCCAGAGGGGCCTTGGGATTTCTCTCCATGTCCAGCAGGCCGTTTACCTCCTGGAACACATCGGTCAGCTGGGTGTAGCAGTAGCCGGAGAAGCCAGGCAGTTCTTTGGCGCCCCGGGTAATGGCCCCAAAGCGGTCCAGCAGGGCCTGGGTGTCAGCCACAGCGCCGTTATAGCCCCAGTTATCGCCGCCGGAGTCCTTGGCCATGGCAATACCCCCAAACTCGCTGAAGATCTTGGGCTTGCCCCAATGGCCATAGCCCTGGGCGCTGATGAGCTGGCCGGCCGGCGAGTTGTTCAGCACGCTGTCCTCGCTCTCATAGCCCTTCAGGTCCTCCGGCCAGGCGGTGTAGTCGTGTACAGTGACAATATCCGTCTGGGCCTGTTCCCAGCCGTCGTTGCCAGAGACCAGCCGGGTGCCGTCCAGGCAGTGGACCATGTGGTACAGGCAGTCGTTGAGCCGCTGGGCCTCCTCCTGGCTCTGGATGGCGGGCACGCCCCAGGACTCGTTGAGCGGCGTCCACACAATGATGGAGGGGTGGTTGTAGTCCCGGCGGATGGCCTCGGAGAGATCCCGCATCAGGTTGCGCTTCTCGCTGTCCCGCAGCCAATAGGCGCTGGGCAGCTCGCTCCACACCAGCAGGCCCAGCTTGTCCGCCCAGTAGAGGTAGAGGGGGTCCTCAAACTTCTGGTGCTTCCGGGCCCCATTGTAGCCCATGGCCAGGGTGAGCTCCACGTCCTTCTTCAGCGCCTCCGCGCTGGGGGCGGTAAGCAGCCCGTCTGCCCAGTAGCCCTGGTCCAGAATCAGCCGCTGGTACAGCACCTGGTTGTTCAGGGTGATCTTGTCCCCGCACACGCTGACCTTCCGCAGGCCGAAGTAGGTCTCCACCCGGTCCGCCACCTGCCCGTCCACCAGGGTCTCAATGGTCAGGTCGTATAGGTTGGGGTCCGTGGGATACCACAGGTGCAGGCCTCTGATCTCCTCGTCGTGGCGCAGGAACAGGCTGGTCTGCAAAAAACGGTCCGTGGTCAGGCCCACCTCCTGGCGGGCGGCTACCCGGCCCTTAAAGGAGGCTGTCAGCCGCACAGAGCCATGGGGGGGCAGCTCGTTCAGGGTGACCTCCACCTTCAGGGCCCCGTTCTCTATATCAGGGGTCAGGCGGAAGTCCTCTGGGTAGTACTCGCCCACACCCTCCAGCCACACGCTCTGCCACAGGCCAGTGACGGGGGTGTACCAGCAGGCAAAGGGCTCGGGACGGTAGCTCTGCTTGCCCCGGGGCTGGTCAAAGTCCAGCCGGTCCTCGCAGCGCACGGCCAGGGTGTGTTCCCCGGGGCCGCACTGGCTGGTAATGTCAAAGGTAAAGTCCGAGTAGCCGCCTGTGTGGCTGCCCAGGAACTGGCCGTCCAGCCAGACCTCTGCCACATAGTCCGCCGCGCCGAAATGGAGCAGCCTGCGCAGGCCGCCCAGCTCCTCCGGCAGCTGGAAGCTGCGCTTATACCACACCACGTCGCAGTGCTCTTGGCTGTTGATGCCCGAGAGGCTGCTCTGGTAGGGGAAGGGGACCTCAATCTTTAAATCTCCCAGAGAGTGGCCCGGCTGATACCAGCGCTCCTGCCTGCCGCGATTCTCTTGGTCAAAGGCAAATTCCCACTGGCCATTCAGGGTCAGCCAGTGCTCCCGTTTCCGGTCGGGCCGGGGGTATTCGCCGCGAATGGGGCTTGTCATGGTTTGTCACTGTCCTTTCCAAAGGTAAAATTTTATATCAGTGCTATGCCCATAGTGTATCAAGTTTTTTTGCTGCCGTCAATGGCATAAGGGGAAAATAAAGGGGATTTTTACGGAATTTCTCCGGCCATGGCAGAGCGGGCGGCCAAAATGAATTTGGCCCGGTCCAGGGGGTCTGGGCCTATGCGCTCCCGGGCGGCGCCCATGCCTGGGGGACAGTCCTGGTAGTGGGAGAAGCGGGAGCTGTAGATTCCCTCCCCGGCAGTGGCGGAGGCAAAGTCTACAGGCAGCTCCATGGCCTCGGCGGCAGGGACAAGGGCCTCCAGCCGGAACCGGCCGTCCTCTATCTGGGCGGGCTGGAACACTGCCCGCCGGGTGGAAAGCAGGCCCAGAACCTTGCCCAGGCAGTCCTGGGGGCCCGAGAGTTCTATGTTCAGCACAGGCTCCAGCAGCTGAGAACCCGCCCGGCGCAGGCCGTCCAGCAGGCCCAGGGGGGTGGCCACAAAAAAGTCCAGGGGATGGGTGTGGACGTGGTGCCAGGTACCGTCCACTAAGGTGACCTTTAAGTCTGTCACCTGCCAGCCCAGCAGGCCCTGCCGCAGGGCCCGGGGCACAGCGGTCTCCACATGGGCCTGATAGCGGTAGGGCAGCTGGCCGGGAGACACGAGACATTCATACTGAAACCCGCTGCCCCTGGGCAGTGGCTCCACTAAAAAGCGCAGCTCGGCCCAGCAGGGCTTGGGCCAGGTGTAGGACTCAAAGCCCTCGGCGGCGGAAGCGGGGGTCTCCCGGTAGATGACCGAGGGCTCTCCAAACCGGGCGGAGATATTCCAGCGGCTGGCCAGCAGAGCCTCCAGTACCTCTATCTGCAGCTTTCCAGTCAGCCGGGCCCAAAGCTCCTGCTTTTCCCGGTTCCACTCGCAGCCCAGGGCAGGGTCCTCCTCCTCCAGCTGGCTGAGAGCCTGGGTCAGCCGGGGCAGGTCCTGGGGGTCCTCTGGCGTCACGCGGGACAGCAGCAGGGGTTCCGCCAGACGGTAGGCCCGCAGGCCGGGCAGCTCCTGGCCAATCAGGTCCCCGGCCCGCACAGACTCCAATCCATAGACCACGGCAATGCCATTGGCAGAAACGCAGTCCGTGTCCAGCAGCTTCTGTCCCTCCACCCGCCGCACCCGGGTGATCTTCTCCTGGCTGGAACCCTTGGACCCCAGAACGTCCACAGCCTGGCGGTTGCGCAGCTCTCCGGCAAACAGGCGCAGGTAGGCGGCTTTGCCCAGGACGGGGTCATGCTCTACCTTATAGACCCGGGCACAGAGAGCTTCTCCCAAGGGGACGGGCTGGGGTAGGAGACGGCATACAGTGTCCAGCAGATCACGGACGCCCAGGCCAAATTTAGAGGCCCCGCATACAGCCGGGTAGAGGGCACCCCGAGCCACCCGGTCCTTCAGACAGGCCCACAGGCTGGCTTCAGGCAGGGAACCCTCTGCCAAAAAGCTCTCTAAAAGAGACTCGTCCCCAGTGGCCAGCACCGCGCTCTCCTGCCAGACAGGAGAGGTGAAAGCAGCCGGGCAGGAGGCAGCGTCCCGGTCCCCCTCGCCCTGTACAGAGGACAGCGGTAGGCAGGGGACCCCCTCTTTTTCCAGTTGGGCCAGGACCTTCTGCCAGTTGCTGCCCGCCCGGTCCAGCTTGTTGAGAAACAGAAAGCAGGGCAGGCCCGCCCGGCCAATGGCCTCCAGCAGCAGGCGGGTCTGGGGCTGGACCCCCTCTACTGCAGAGACCACCAGCACCGCTCCATCCAGCACGGCCAGGCTGCGCTCCACCTCGCTGAGAAAATCCGCGTGGCCGGGGGCGTCGATGAGATTCAGGCGGCAGGACTTCCACACCACAGAGGCGCAGGCCGTGCGCACGGAGATGCCCCTGCGCCGCTCGATCTCCATGCCATCCGTGGCAGCGGTGCCCTCGTCCACGCTGCCTGGCGTGCGGATGGACCCGGCTTGGTAGAGAATCTGTTCGGTCAGCGTGGTCTTTCCTGCGTCCGCATGGGCTACAATGCCCAAGTTCAAAATTTTTTCATCCATATCTAAATTCCTGGCCTTTCTGTAAATCTCCATTTATGGACAAGTATGGGTCTTGAGAGCTTATTGCGCGGTCCAGAGGCGGGGAAGATTGCCAGCGGCAATCGTTCTGACCCGACCGAACCAACCAGTTGGCATGTCAACTCAGCGAGACAGGCCCCTGGCAGGGTGTGGGGTGAGCGTCTGCCAGCAGACAAGCCGCGAACCGACCGAGCCGACAGGCGAGACCAAAGTCCCACGGCCTTGCCCTTAACGGGCGGGCGCGTAGGATGAGTGGGGAAGCAGAAATATATACACGTATATACTCTTGTGTAGAGCACAAAGCGAGCGCTTCGACTTGCCGCAGGCAATGTCAAAGGCATCCGCTGTTGGGCACTTTGTGCCCAAGGCGCTGGTCTGCTGGGCGGCGCACAGTTATGGTCTACAGGGGTGCGGAGAGGGTATTTGCTTTCTGCTTCCCCGCTTTCTTTTACGCGCCGCCTGTTAGGGGCAGGGCCGTGGAGCTCTGCTCCACGCCTCGCAAGGGGAACCAGTTCCCCTTGACCCCTTTCTTGGCCAGCACCCAGCCAATAGGGGGCCACAACCTGCAACCACCCAGCTGCCCCAGAATCACTTAGGTAGGAGTTTCCCTCGTACTTTTGCGCAGCAAAAGCGAGCGCTTCGACTTGCCACAGGCAATGTCGCCGCGATGGAGAGAAACTCCGTGACTTGGGCGAAGCCCAACGTCAAAAGCTCCTGGCCACGTTTCAAAAGCGGATATTTTCATTATACAATACTCATTCCCAAATATCAAACACCGTTTCTGTTGGGGAACGCAGCTGCATGGGAGAGAGATGGAACCACCCGCGGCGCTCCACAGACCCGTCAGCCAATACCAGGCATAACAAGAAATCCCCTGGCTTTGCCAGGAGATTCGCGGGCCGAACAAGGGCTATATTACAGGTTCCGCCAGTTCCTCCGCTGTCTCCAGGGGGGCGCTGGCCTGGGCTGGCTGGGGGCCGCAAAGCCGGAACAGCCGCAGCAGGGTGATCAGGATGCTGATGGCCCCCAGGTTTATGTCCATCCTGTCCGGACAGCCGCCGGCTTGAGCCGCCTGGTCCGCCAGCATTTGGGCCTGCCGCTGAAACCCAAACAGGGCGTTCAGGGTTAACAGCGAGGCCCCGGCCTGCATGTCTTTGGGCTGGGGGCCTGGTGTGCTGGCCGGACCGGCAAGCAGCTTGCAGCGCTCTACGTCCAGGGAATGGTACTGCAGAACCAGCCCGGCCATAATCTGGCGCAATAGGGCCTGGGATTCCCCCAGCAGCGCCAGCCCCTGGGCCAGTTCTGCCGCGCTGGCGGCGGTGGGGGTTCCTGCTTCCTCCCGCATATCTTGTCCCCCCTTTTTCTTCCGCATTATTCTATTCTATGCGGGGAGGAAAAATTTGACAAGGATTTTTGCATCAGCGCCTGGCCCAAAAGTACAGGCCATAGACAATCAGGCACAGGGAGACCAGAGCCGCGGAGGAGGCGGCGCCAATGGCCAGGGCGGTGTGGCGGAGAGGTCCTGCCACCATACTAATTAAAATGGCGGTGGCGTCCGCGAAGAGCAGGAGCTTATAGAGCTTGTGTTCTGGTTCCGTCATAGGGATTCCTCCTTTCCAAGGATGAACAATCTGTAGGTTTATAAGGAACAGGTTTTGAGAGTGGGCTGTTAGGGCTTGTTTGAAAATAAAGAAAGTGCCGGTAAGCTGGCAAAGCCAACGCAGCAGCGGGCCGCTGGCCTGGCTGGTCCCTGGTCTCGCCCCGGCTCCGGTTATTTCTGAGAGCCGCCGGAAAGCTGCAGGCGGTTGGACAGAGCGGCAAACTGTTTCAGCGTCAGCTGTTCGGCCCGGACATTGGCAGGGACCCCGATGGAGAGCAGCGCCTCCTCCACCAAAGGCTTGGAGAGGCCCAGGCTGGCGGAAAGGGAGTTGGCCGCAGTCTTGCGCCGCTGGGCAAAGGCCCCCTGGGCCACCTGGAGCAGCGCGGACTCCTGGTCCACAGCCACAGGCGGGGCGGGACGCATGTCAAAACGGATCACCGCGGAATCCACATGGGGCGGCGGGAGAAAGCTGCCCCGGCTGACGGAAAACAGCAGCTTGGGCTGGCTGTGGTAGTGTACGCTGACGCTGATGGCCCCACAGGCCCGCACCCCCGGAGGCGCGCAGAGCCGCTGGGCCGCCTCCTTCTGCACCATCACGGTGACAGAGTGAAGGGGCAGGCCCCCTTCCAGCAAAGCCATGATAACCGGAGTGGTGATGTAGTAGGGGAGATTGGCGCACACGCAGAAGGGCTGTCCGCCAAATTTTTCCTCTGCCAGCCGGGCCAGATCCATCTGCAGTATGTCGCCCTGGACCAGCTCTACGTTCCCGCAGTCGGAGAGGGTCTCCTCCAGCAGGGGGAACAGCCGCTTGTCCAGCTCAACGGCCACCACCTTTTGGCTGACCTGGGCCAGCTCCCAGGTGAGTACGCCTATGCCCGGACCAATCTCTAAGACTCCGGCGCTGTCCGCCGCGCCGGAGGCTGCCGCCATGCGGGGACAGACCGAGGGGTTAATAAGAAAGTTCTGCCCCAACCCCTTGGACAGCCGCAGGCCATGCCGGTCCAGCAGCGCTTTCACTGCGCCAGGGTCGGATAATACGCTCATGCTATGCCGCCTTTCTGAAGTAGAATATACGCAGGATATACGTAGGAATCGGTAGAATTGTGGGGAGATTATCACTGCTTGTAAGGCAGCGCCGCTAAAAACCGTTATGGGGGACACACCCTGGAAATTAGGATGCAGGGGCGTTGGGGTCAGGGACTTTAAACAGCACCCGGACATCGTCGTCGAAGACCCGTGTAAAGCCCATGCGGTCAAAGTCTTGGATATCCACCGCAAAGCTGCTCTGCTCAAAATCGCTGACCAGTACGTATTCCACCCGGAAGTCGGAAAAGAGGGCCTGATTGCCCTGGGGGTCCTCGTACATCTGTTGGGCGGCCTTCTGGTTGGCGTAATAGGGCAGGCCGTGATAGTACAAATAGGCGGGAGAGCCGCAGACCACATTGCGGCCGCTAAGAGAGGCCACCTCGTTATTATGCCGCTGGTCCGTGAGAATAACAGCGTCTGCCGGGACATTGTCCTCTATGTATTGGCACAGTGAAAGGGCTCCCTGGCCAAACAGGCTGTAGCTGGCCACAGCCTCCCGGCCCATAGTCAGCACCGCGGAGGAGGACAGGGCGGTGACCGCCACAGCCGCTGTACAGGCCTGGACCCGCCGGTCTTTCAGCCGGGCCAGCAGCTGGCAGAGAGCGTCTGCGGCGGCGCAGCAGAGGAACAGATAGCCCACGTACAGCAGCTTATTGTTGTCATAGTCATTGGGCTGGAACTCTATAAACTCCGCCACAAACCAGATGGTCAGGGCCGGGCAGTACCGGGCAAAGGCCTCTTTCTGGGCGGTCAGCAGGCCCATCACTGCCAGAACTCCAGCAAGGCCCAGGTTTTTCAGGTAAAACCACAGGTAGTTGTCCTGGCCAATAACCCAGCCAAAATGGCCCCGGACCATGCCGCCCGCGCCAACCTGCCGGAAGGTCCATGTGAACAGCTGGGGGAGGGCCAGCAGGCAGGTGACCAGCAGGAGAAGTCCCCAGGTCCGGGCCAGAAGAGGCCCCCGGCCTGCACGAAACTCCTGAACAGCCAGGAAGGCCACGGTCGCTGCCCAGAGTCCTAAACCCGCGCAGGCAAAAACCAGCAGGCCAGAGGCATCGGTTTTTCCCAGGCGGGTAAGCAGGGCCTGCAGGCCCGTCATTACCACCAGGCCAATGGGTACAAGGAGCCTGCCCACCTGGAGGGCCCGGTCGGAAAGGCCTGTGCTCTGGCAGAGCCCGGCGGTAAGCCAGGCCCCGCAGACCAGGGCCAGTGCCAGAAAGGAGTGGGTATGGATCATGGGCAGGGCGCCAGCCAGCAGGCCCACCAGGGGGAACAGCCGCTTCTCTCCCTGAAAGACAGCTTGGAAGAGCAGGTAGAGGGCCGGGAACAGCACGGCCCAGCCAAACAGGGTGGCCCGCTGGGGCAGCATCATGTCCACAATCACGTTGACCCAGCGGAGGTTTTCAACGGTATAATTGGTGGGCGTCTGATAGAACTCTGTGAAAATGCGGGTGAAGTTCCCGGGCTCCCCTCCCAGAAACCACAGTACGCCCAATCCGCCGTTAAAGAAGAAAAAGATCCAGGCCAGGGCGCTGCGGCCGCGGCCGTTGAGCAGCTGCCGGAGCAGCAGCCAGCCGCCCCACAGCACCTGGGCCCCTGCCAAAAGCATGGGCAGGCAATAGGCCAGGCGCAGGCTGCCCCCTGCCAGGTACAGGCTGGCGGAGATGCTGTCGGAGAGGAAGGGGTAGGACAGCCGGGCGCCGGGAAGCAGGGAATAGTTGGGCGGGAAGGTCCCCTGGGTGGCCAGGCTGGTAATGAAGCTTAGGTGCATGGCCATGTCCCCATAAGTGGCTTGGCTGCTGAAGACCTGGCCGTCCTCCCAGCGGAAGGAGTGGAGCACCAGGAAGCAGAAAAAGCCCCAGACCGCCAGCACGGCCCAGAAGAAGGGCCGGTGAGCAAGGGAACTGCCCAGGCGCTTTAAAGCAGTGCCGGGATGGGGGCGCTCTTTCAGGAAGATCAGACTGGCGGCAGCGCAGGCCACGGCCAGGCCCAGCCCCGCCAGGTGGGCGCGCAGGTCAAAGCCGAAGAAAAAGGCGGCCAGTGCCGGAAACCACTGCATCTCCACACTGCTCAGCACACTGCCTAACAGGAGCTTGGGCCCCGGGGCCTGCTGGGGGAAAAGCCGGAGGGCCGCGCAGAGGCCGCACAGCTGAAACAGGCCCAGCATGGCCCAGGCAGCCGCACAGCCGACCGCTGTACCGTACATGCCGAACATAGTAACACCTCGCAAAAAGTATGGGTTTGAGAGTTGGCTGATGGGGAGCAAAAGGTAAAAGTTTTGTCCACTTTTTCAAAAAGTGGCAGAGCGCGAGATAGAATCTCGCGGCCTTGCCGGAGTGCGCGCCCTGTACGCACGGAGGCTATATGTGTGCGTCAGCCCTTTATAGCCATTTTCAAAGAAAATGGCTATAAATCGGCAGAGCCAACCCATTGTTCCTGTGTACGCCTATGGTCTGGGACAAGACCTCGGAAAACCCCCGGCGAGGGTTTTCCGAACCTTTCCTGCACTGCTTTCTCAGGAGTATACGGGTAAGACCGTGGAGCGCTGCTCCACACCACGCAAGGGGCACTTGACATTGCGCCCTGGGGGGCGCAAGTCCCGTTGACGTTGCCTGCGGCAAGTCGTTTTCCTCGACCGCGAAGCGGTCGCCTTTCCTGCGGAAAGTACCGGAAAACTCCTGCCT
>CAJUPK010000060.1:0-9288 GCA_910588415.1 uncultured Oscillospiraceae bacterium
CCCTGGGTATGCGCCAGCGGCTGGGCATTGCTGTGGCCCTGTGCGGCGACCCGGATTTTTTGGTGCTGGACGAGCCTGTCAACGGCCTGGACCCCCAGGGCATTGTGGAGATTCGGGAGCTGATTCTCAAGCTGAACCGGGAGCGCAGCATCACCGTGCTCATCTCCAGCCACATCCTGGAGGAGATGCACAAGCTGGCCACCCATTACGGGTTTATGGACGGGGGCCGGATGCTGCGGGAGGTCAGCGCCGAAGAACTGGACGCCACCTGCCGCAAGTGCCTGCGGGCCGATGTGTCTGACGCCCAGACAGCGGCTTTGGTGCTGGATGAGCTGGGCCTGGAGTATAAAATTCTGGAGGGCAGGCAGGTGGATGTGTACGACGCGGTAAACGTCAGCAAGCTGGTCCAGGCCCTGACGGCCCGGGGCTGCGAGGTGTTCTCTGTGCAGAACCACGACGAGAGCCTGGAGAGCTACTTTTTGGCCCTGGTGGGTACCGGGAAAGGGGGCGAGGGCCGTGGGTAAGCTTCTGGCCGCCAACTGTTTCTCCATGACCCGCTCCAAGCGGTTTTGGCTCGCCCTGTTCATGATGGCCGCCACAGGAGTGTACATGGCAGCGGACATCAGCAAAATGAAAAAAGTGGCCGACTTCCAGGGCGAGCTGGACTCCGGCCTGTTCCAGTCCGCTATTCTGCTGTTTATTTTGCTGCCTGCCCTGGGGGCCCTGTTCATCAACACCGATTACCACGACGGCACCATCCGCAACAAGCTCACGGTGGGCCACACCCGTTTGGCGGTATACCTGTCCAATCTCCTGATGAACTGCGCGGCGGGCGTGCTGTATTTGGCTGCCTATGAGATCGTCTATCTGCTGGTGGGCTTCCCCCTTTTGGGGGGCCTCTCCCGGCCCCAAGAGTTCCTAATCAAGCTGGGGATGCTGCTTCTGGTGCTTCTGTCCCTCACGGCCATCTTCACCCTGCTGGCCACGCTGATCACCAACCGCTCGGTGCTGCTGTACTGCGCCCTGCTGGGCATGGGGCTGGTTTTGGCCGCCCAGATAGTCAACGCCAGACTGGCCGCTCCGGAGATGGTGGACGACTACGGCGGGGTGAGCTACACCACCAACGAGGACGGCACCGTGACCACCCAGTATTTGGACAAAAATGGCGACCCCATCCAGCCGGAGGACATTCCCCGGGTGCCCAATCCCTCGTATGTGAAGGAGCCTATGCGCGGCTTCCTGCGCACCGTGAACAACATCCAGCCCGGGGGGCAGCTGGTGGAGATTTTAGAGGACGGCCACCGGGAGCCGGACGGCGCCACCGCCCAGACCCCCTACTGGCAGCTGGCGGCCTATGCCCTGGCTATGAGCCTGGCCTTCACCGGAGGAGGCATTGTGCTGTTCCGGCGCAAGGACTTGAAATAGGGGGGCGGCGGTATGATACATCTGTTACACGCAAACTTTTACACCCTGCTCCGGGCCAAGCGCTTCTGGCTCTCGGCATTTTTGCTGACAGCCGGCGCGGTGTGGGACACAATGGCCCAGCGGAGAATGGCCGCGTTAGACGGCGAGGGCCTGCTTGACAACACCCTTGTCAACTGCGTGGTCTGGCAGTTCATCCTGCTGCCCTGCCTGTGCGGCCTGTTCATCCACACCGACTACCACGACGGCACCATCCGCTGCAAGCTCACGGTGGGCCGCAGCCGGACCGCGGTGTATCTCAGCAACTTTATCACGGTGTACGCCATGGAGCTGTTCTTTATGGCCCTGTCTGTGTCCGCAGTGCTGATTGCCGGCGCGGGGCTCACCATCGGGAACCCTGGGAACGTGGTTTTGCGGCTGGCTGTGCTTCTGCTGCTGTTTCTGGCCCTGACCGCCATCTGCGTGTTTGCGGCCATGCTTATTGTCAACCGCTCTGCCCTGGTTATCTGCGCCCTGGTGGGCCTGGGGCTGCTGTTCGGCGGGCAGGCCATCTGCCTGCTGCTGGAGAATCCCAAGGTGGTCCCGGATTACGGCGGTGTGACCATAACCACCAACGAGGACGGGGAGCAGATCATGCAGTATCTGGACAGGGAGGGCAACCCCATCTCTGCGGATGACATTCCCATGGTCCCCAATCCCGGCTATATTGGCGAGCCCTTCCAGTCCATTCTCCGCACTGCCAATACCATGCAGCCCGGCGGGCAGCTGTGGGAGATTCTGTGGGACGGACACCGGGTGTTCAGCGACGACGGCACCCAGGTGGAGACCATAGAGCAAACGCCCCGCTGGCAGCTGGCCCTGTACTCTGCTGCCGTGACGCTGTTCTTTTTGGGCCTGGGCCTGGCGATGTTCCGCCGCAAAGACCTGAAGTAGAGGATAAACCATACCAGGCGGTTCCATCCGGGCCGCCTGGTCCCTGGTGTAAAGAGAGGAGGTGTTCCAGGTGCCCTACCCCATGGTATATATTCTGCTGGCCCTGATGGCCCTGGCCATTGCGGGCCTGGCTGTTAAGCTCTGGCTCATGCGCAAGGCGGCAGGGGAGATTGCCCAGGGATTTGCCGAAAAGCTGGGCACAGACACCAACACTCTCATCGACATCTCCTCCCGGGACAGAGCCATGCGCGCCCTGGCCTCTGCCGTGAACCGAGAGCTGCGCCGCCTGCGGGTCCAGCGCCGCCGCTACCAGCAGGGGGACCTGGAGCTGAAGGCGGCAGTGGCCAACATCTCCCACGATCTGCGCACCCCCCTCACCGCCATCTGCGGCTACCTGGACCTGCTGGAGCAGGAGGCAAACCCGCCCCGCACCGGGGAGTATCTCCAGGTGATTCGGGGCCGGACAGAGCTGCTGCGCCAGCTGACCGAGGAGCTGTTCCGGTACTGCGTGGTGCTCTCAGACCCTGGGGGCCTGGCGCTGGAGCCGGTCAGCCTGAACTCTGCGCTGGAGAGCAGCCTGGCGGCCTTTTACGCCAGCTTCCGGGAAAAGGGCATTACCCCCCAGGTGCATATGCCCCAGGAAAAGGTGCTGCGGCCTTTGGACCGGGCAGCCCTGAACCGGGTGTTTTCCAATCTGCTGCACAACGCAGTGAAGTACAGCGACGGCGACCTGCTGGTAGAGCTGACCCCAGAGGGCCAGGTCTGCTTCAGCAACAGCTGCAGGGCTCTCAGCCAGGTGGAAGTGGAAAAGCTTTTCGACCGCTTCTACACTGTGGAGGCAGCCAGAAAATCCACGGGGCTGGGGCTGTCCATTGCCCGGGCGTTGGCAGAGCGCATGGGCGGCCAGCTGACCGCGGAGTACAAGGAGGGCCGCCTGACCATAAAGGCCCAGTGGGAGGAATAGGCCCAGCAGGTCCAGCAGACCTGGCAAACAGCCAGCCCCGGCAGGAGAGGAAGTTCTCCGGCCGGGGCTGGTTCTTTTTGGGTATGGAAGCCTCCCGGTCAAGCCTGGGGATTAGGGCATGTTAGAAAAATCGACAACGCCGTCTTTTTGCCCAGAGAAGGCCACTTCCTGCGTCGAAAATCCTCGTAATACGGCAAGTATTCCTTGCGGTTTTCTCCTTGAAATTGACCTCCTCTGCTCAAAAATCCGTCATTTCCTCTATTTTCAAACAAGCCCTAGTCCATGTTTTGGAAGTAGTTCATCAGCAGCTGGGCAATCTCCGCACGGGTGGCATAGCCCCGGGGATCCAGGTTGCCGTTGGCCCGGCCATTGATGACCCCCTTCTCCGTGGCCCAGCACATGGCGTCCCAGGCATAGTCGTGGATGGCCCAGGAGTCATAGTAGGGCAGGCGGGTCTGGGAGGGGGCTGGCTTGCCGGCGTAACGCCACAGCATGGTGACCACCTGCTCGCGGGTCACCTTGTCCTGGGGGCCGAACTTGCCATTGCTGTAGCCCTCTACCACGCCCTCTTTGGCGGCCCAAGCCACGCTCTTATAGTACCAGGCTGTGGTATTCACATCCTTAAAGGGCCGGGCAAGAGCCCCGCCGCCCACAGCGTTGGGACAGCCCTCCGCCCGCCAAAGCACGGTGGCCAGGGTGGCCCGGTCCGCATGGGCGCTGGGATTGTAGCGGGTTTCGCTTACGCCGGTCATAAGCACCTCGTCCATGCAGTAATGCACAGCGTCATGGTACCATTCGTAGGTGTTCAGATCCGAGTACCGGCTCAAGGGGCAGGAAAGGCCGTGCTGGCAGTTGGTATAGCCAGGGTCCGGGATGCGCCGGAAGATGGCATGAATGGTGTGGTCTGCCACTACAGACCGGAAGGTGTAGCTCTCCATGGCATAGCAGCTTACGCCGTCCACAATCACGTCCTCCAGCTCATAGCCGTAATTGGCCCGGGCAATAAAGGTAACGTCCGAACCCCGGTCCACCACCACTTCATTGGTAGCGCCCTCTGTGGTGCCCAAAGAGCCGCCCGTGGTGCAGGTGGCGGTAATGGTGATGGGCGTCTCCTTCCAGATGGCATAGAGGGTGGTGTTGCGGGTAAAGGTCTGCTGAGCGCCCACAGCCAGCTGCTCGCCCTTCAGGGTGCCCACGGCCCAGCGGTAGAAGCTCTGGCCATTGGGCGGCGTATAGGTACACTCCGGCAGGGTAAAGCTGCCGTCTACAGGGGCATAGGCGTCCTCCATAGAACCAGAGCCCGTGGTGGGGTCAAAGGAGATCTTATAGCCCCAGTGGGCGTACAGGGTGTGATTTTCCGCAATGGTGATAGCCGTGGTAGAGGTGACCTGTACCCCCTTGCCATGCTCCCGCTCGGTAAACCAGCCCAAGAAGGTGCGGCCGTCCCAGCGGGGGCCAGCGGGCAGGTTGGTGTAGTTGGAGCCATAGGTATAGACCTTGGGCTCCCGGCTGCCAGAGGCCCCGTTAAAGTCAAAGCTCACCGTAAAGGTCCGGGCCGCCCAGCGGGCGTACAGGGCCACGGGAATGGTGTCTCCCACTGCCTGGCCAGAGGTGATCTGCACCCCTTCCGTGGCATGGGTAAACCAGCCCTGGAAGCTGTAACCCTTGCGGGTGGGGGTGGGCAGTGTGGGATAGGGCAGTTCTTTGCTCACGTTGATGGTGGAAGGGGTGCCAGCGGGCAGCTCGCCGCCTTCCACCTCCAGCCGCACGCTGTTGCTGGACACCCAGTGGGCATACAAAGTGACGTCGTCAGTGACCCGGTCCGTGTCCTTCACCTTGATATGGGTCTCGCCGTTGGCCCCCTGGTGGAAGTACCAGCCGTCAAAGGTGTAGCCAGCCCGCTCCGGGGCAGGGCTGGGGAAAGCGCTGCGGACATAGGACCCATAGTTCACGGTTTTGGCCGCGGGAGCCGTTGGAGCCGGGGAGTACCCCAGGTCAAAGGTGACCTTGTGGGTGCTGGCGGTCCAGTTGGCGTAGAGGGTGTGGTCGCCGGTCACCACATCCGCGGCAGCCACAGGGCTGGCGCTGGGGGATGGGTTCTGGGTCTTGTACCAGCCGTTAAAGGTATGTCCCTGCAGGCTGGGCGTGGGCAGCGGGCCATAGGTGGGGCCGGAAGAATCCCGCGGCGCGGCAGAACGGTTGGTGACAGGGGGCGAAGTGGAGGGATCCTGAGAGGGCGCAGGAGTCTCTGGAGTGGGCGCGGGCGTGTTCACCGGGGCGGGAATAGCATAGGTCAGGTGGGTGGGGTTGGTTCCCGCCACGCCGTCTGTGTAGTTCAGGGTGACCACATAGTGGGTCTTGTTCCATTTGGCATAGAGGGTTTGCGCCGCGGTAATTTCTACCTTTACGCCTTGGGCAATTTTTGTGCCGGTGGCGGCCCGGTCTGCATACCAGCCCTCAAATTGATAGCCCAGGGGCGCGTTGGACGGATTGGGCGTGGGCAGCGCGGGGTAGGTAGAGCCATGCACCACATCCAAAGAGGAGGGCGCGGCAGGCAGGGGGCTGGGCGCAATGGAATCGTTGGGATAGTTGTAGGCAAAGCTGACCTTGTAAGTACGGGCCTTCCAGCTGGCCCAAAGGTCCGTCTTAGAATCCTTGGAAGCCGTGGTGGTGTCCGGCACAGCGTTGCCACCGGCGGCATCCAGCCACTTGTCGAACTCATAGCCTTCGCGCTGGGGTTTGGGCAGGCCGCTGTAGGGGTCTTCAAAGGAGAGTTCCACTTTCTTCTCTTTCACCGTGGTGTTGTTGTCAAAATATCCCTCAGCAGTGTGAAGGGTGATGGTGTACTTCTCCCTCTCCCAGTGGGCGTAGAGAGTGATCTCTGTTTTATCCTTAGGAATAAAAGTAGTCGCTTTAATTTGCGTGCCAGAGGTTTTGGAATCATACCATCCGAGGAACTTGTATCCGGTACGGGTCACGGCATCATCCGCAAGGAGCTCATACGTTGCACCTTTTTTTATCTCAACCTCTTTCATAGGGGTGATACCATTGGCCAAATCTCCGCCGTTGACATCAAATAAAATGGTGAACTTGCCAGGCCCTGGGTCGGGAGTGGAGCTGCTCGTGTCATCCGCTGCCAAAGCCGGCGCTGCAACGCCGAAAAGCAGGAGAAGGCTCAGCAGCAGGCTGAGTGTTTTTTTGTACATAAAGGTTACCCTCCATTTATTCCAGAATATTCAAAACTATTATAGCTCTCCCAGCCAGGAATGTCAACAGGCCAGGGGACGGCGGCAAAAATTTCCATCTGCCGCCGTCCCCTGTGAAAAGAACGCTATGGGTTCTTCTGCCTGGAGAGAAGCTCGTCTATAAACTGCCGGGCCGCCCTGGCCGAACGGCTGCTGCGGGCCAGGGCAAAGCGCTCTGCCTGGGCGCACAGGTCCTGGTCCTCCAGCTGCAGGCCCGCGTCCTCGGCCAGCCGCCGCACAATGTTCAGGTAGGTGGCCTTGTCCGGCCGCTGGAAGGTGACCTGCAGCCCAAAGCGCTCGGAGAGGGACACAGTCTCCTGCATGGCGTCCCTCCGGTGGATCTCGTCCCCCTCCCGGTCGGCAAAGCGCTCTTTCACCAGGTGCCTGCGGTTGCTGGTGGCATAGATCGCCACGTTGCGGGACTTGGCTGTAACAGAACCCTCCAGCATGGCTTTGAGGGCGCTGAAATTGTCGTCGTTGGTCTCAAAGGACAGGTCGTCAATAAACAGGATGAACTTCAAGGGGTTCTCCCGCAGCTGGGCCAGCACTTCGGGCAGCAGGTGCAGCTGCTCCTTGCGCACCTCCAAAATCCGCAGGCCCTGCTGCCACAGCTCGTTGGCCACTGCCTTTACCGTGGAGGACTTGCCTGTGCCCGCGTCCCCTGTCAGCAGCATGTTGGCAGCGGGCTTGCCCTCTAAAAGGGCCTGGGTGTTGCCCAGAATGACGGCCTTCTCCCGCTCATAGTCCACCAGGTCAGAGAGCCGCACAGGGTCTGGGTTGCCCACGGGCAAGACCTGCCCGGCGCTGTTCAGCCGCAGCATGGGGCAGCGGGTGAAAATGCCGTAGCCGTATTGGCCCACCTGCTTGGCCCGCTCCGCGTACTCGTTGGTCAGGTTGATTTTCCGCACCTCGTACTTGGCCATCTGCATGTTCACATTGGTCTCTGCCAGCAGGCGGTCCGGGTCCAGAGAGGCCACGGCGCTCAGGGTCTCCAGGTCCAGCATGGCTCCGTCCAGCAGCAGCTTGTCCGGCGTGCGGTCTGCGCACATGGCCCGGATATAGGGATTGTCGCTGTCAAAGACCAGGTCCCGGGTGTAGTCTGTCAGGCTTACATATCCCGCGGCATACAGCCGGGAGAGAAATTCCCCGTACAGGGGGACAAAACGGTCCGCGCTGCTTCCGGCGTTCTCCAGACAGCGGGTCAGGGCCCGAAGCACCGGGTCGTCCAGCAGAGAGCGGAACACAGTCATGGCCCGGAGATGCAGGGCCAGTTTCGGCAGTTTTTTTCCCATTAGTTCAGCACCGCGCCTTTCGCCCCGCTGGAGACCAGGGCCGCGTACCGCTTTAAGTAGCCGGAAAGTTCCTTCTGCCGGGGTGCAAAGGCAGCCATGCGGCGGTTAAATTCCTCTGGGCTGACCATAAGCTCTATGGAATGGCCGGGGATGTCAATGCGGATGGGGTCGCCCTCCTCCACAATGCCGATGGGCCCGCCGCTGGCAGCCTCTGGGGAGATATGGCCCACGCAGGCCCCCCGGGTGGCCCCGGAGAACCGGCCGTCTGTAATCAGGGCCACAGAATTGCCCAGCCCCATGCCCATAATGGCAGAGGTGGGGTTCAGCATCTCCCGCATACCAGGGCCTCCCCGGGGCCCCTCGTACCGGATGACCACCACATCGCCCGGGTTGATTTTCCCGGCGTTGATGGCAGCCTGGGCGTCCTCCTCGCACTCAAAGACCCGGGCCGGGCCCTGGTGTACCAGCATCTCCGGCAGAACCGCAGAGCGCTTGACCACGCAGCCCTCGGGGGCCAGGTTGCCCTTGAGCACCGCAATGCCCCCGGTCTCAGAGTAGGGGTTCTCCACAGGCCGGATGACCTCTGGGTTCCGGTTGGGGGTGCTGGCAATGTTTTCCCCCACGGTTTTCCCGGTGACGGTCATGCAGCTTGTGTGGAGCAGGCCCTTCTTGTTCAGCTCGTGCATAATGGCGTACACGCCGCCCGCCTCGTCCAGGTCCTCCACATAGGTGCGCCCGGCCGGGGCCAGATGGCACAGGTTGGGGGTTTTCTCGCTGATGGCATTGGCAGCGTCCAGGTCAATGGCAATGCCGCACTCATGGGCAATGGCGGGCAGGTGCAGCATGGAGTTGGTAGAGCAGCCCAGGGCCATGTCCACCGTAAGGGCGTTTTGGAAGGCCTCCCCGGTCATAATGTCCCGGGGCCGGATGTCCTTTTTCAGCATGTCCATCACCGCCATGCCCGCGTGCTTGGCCAGCTCAATCCGGGCGGAGTACACGGCGGGAATGGTGCCGTTGCCCCCAAGGCCCATGCCCAGCGCCTCGGTCAGGCAGTTCATGGAGTTGGCGGTGTACATGCCCGAGCAGGAGCCGCAGCTGGGGCATGTTTTGCACTCATACTCCCGCAGCTTTTCCTCGGTGATTTTCCCGGCGTTAAACTCTCCCACCGCCTCGCTGATGGAGGAGAAGCTGGTCTTTTGGCCGTCCACACGCCCCGCCAGCATGGGCCCGCCGCTGACAAACACCGTGGGCAGGTTCAGCCGGGCGGCGGCCATCAGCAGGCCGGGGACGTTCTTGTCGCAGTTGGGCACCATCACCAAAGCGTCAAAGCCGTGGGCCAGGGCCATGGCCTCGGTGGAGTCGGCAATCAAATCCCGGGTGACCAGGGAGTACTTCATGCCCACATGGCCCATGGCAATGCCGTCGCACACCG
>CAJUPK010000060.1:9298-13594 GCA_910588415.1 uncultured Oscillospiraceae bacterium
ACACAATAGGGGTCCCCCCGGCCATGGCCACGCCCAGCTTTACCGCGTCCACAATTTTGTCGATGTTCATGTGCCCGGGCACAATCTCGTTATAGGAGCTGACCACGCCCACCAGGGGCCGGGCAATCTCCTCCTCGGTCAGCCCCAGGGCATGGTACAGGGCCCGGTGGGGGGCGTTCTGGGGGGTCAGCTTGATGTTGTCGCTTACCATAATCATTCTCCTTGGGTAAAAAGTACCGGACAGGGCAGGGGCCCTGCCCGGATTGCTCAGTCTTCGTCTATTTCCAGTTCCTGCACGTGCATACCCGCAATGCCCAGCTGCTGGAACAGCTTTGCCACATCCGGTATGGAATCCTCCTCCAGGGCTGTGCCGATGAGCAGGGTGGCCGTGCCCTCCGTCAGCCCGTCCCCGCCCCAGAAGGACGCCATCACCGGGCAGGCGTCCGGGTAGTGGAGCACCACATAGCAGCTCTCCTCCAGGCTTTCCCCGGCCCAGGTCTGGGACACCGTGAGAATACTGGCCGCGGCCAGGGTCTCGGCCCCCTGCTGGGAGTTCAGCATGGTGGGCATGGACTGGAACATCCTGCGCTCCAAGAACTTCCGCAGCCCGGGGGAGAAATCCTCCATGTCCACCTCCGCTGTGTCCATCAGTAGAGGCAGCGCGTCCTCTGAGAGGGTAATCAGGTAGGCGCTCTCCGGCTCCGACAAATCCGAGCGCATCAGGGGAATTATCACCTCGCCCAGGTGGTCAGAGCCGCCCATCAGCGCAAAATACTCTGGTGAGCGGAGCATTTCCTCCAGCAGCCCCGCCAGCTCCAGGCTGTCCCTATAGAGCGCCGTGCCCTCCAGGCCGGTGTGCGTATCGACGTTGTCCCTCAGCACGGGGCCTTCCGGGGAAACGGCGTCCCTTTCGATAATCTCCTTGGCGACAATCTGGCACCCGCTCAGCCCCAGCGCCAGGCACAGGGCAAGAACCAGGCTCAAAAATCGCTTCATGGCTTCTCCTCCATCAGGCGGATGTCCCAGGCCTCCGGCTCCGGCTTCTCCTGGGCCCTTTCCAGCATGTTGGAAAACAGCTTTTGCAGCCGCATGGCGTCCGGAGGAATCTCTCCCAGCCGGTACTCTATAGAGGCCAGCTGGTTCTCCTTGACCCGGTAGCCAGCAGGCGTAAAATACAGGGTCCGCTTGTCTGCCAGCCCGAAGCCGTTGTCCCCGTCCATCATAAAGCGGAACAGGTTCTTGGCGATGTAGACGTTTATCTCCTCTGCGTTTTCGCTTCCAGTGAAAGGGGCGGGCTTGTGAGCGGCGAACCTCTCCCGCAGTTCCAGCAGGGAGAGGGGTGTGCCCTGTTCGTCAAAGAAGATGCCGTCCGTGGTGGGGTCCATCATCACCCATTTTTCCAGCTCCGAATCATAGATTTCCGCCACCACATGGTTGTCCATGTCATAGGGGGAGTAGGGCATAATGGATACCCGCCGGGCATAGATGCCCAGGGCCAGGCAGCACTCGGTTAGGATAATGGACTTATTCCGGCAGTTGATGCCGTTTTCCGGCCTGTCCAGGCTGTAGGCCAGCAAGTCCAGGGAATTGAAGGGCACATGGTTGTCGTAGTCCGGCTTATGCTTCAGCCGGGGCGACATCCAATGTAAAAGACGTTCCGCCCGCTGGAAAGCAGTGCCCTCCCCGGCGATTTGCTCGATATGGTATTTCTCCATCAGGGTTTTATACTCCGGGCAGTCAAAGACATAGGAAATCTTCTCCTGCTTTCCAGAGCGGAATGTCTGATTGTTAAAGAGAATACCGCTGTAGATGTCAAACAGCTGGCGCTGGGTTTCAAGAGCCTCTTGTTCTGTCATGCCAGAGCCCCCTTAGTTGTTGATCAGCTTGTCCTCGTCGCTCCAGCTGTACAGCTTGCGGATGTCCGCGCCCACCTTCTCAGAGGGATGCTCGCCTGCCAGCTTGCGCATGGCGTTGAAGTGTACCTGGCTGCCCGCGCCGGACATGTCCAGCAAAAAGTCCTTGGCAAAGGTGCCGTCCTGGATATTTTTGAGAATCTGCTTCATGGCCTTCTTGGTGTCCTCGGTGATGATCTTGGGTCCGGTGATGTAGTCGCCGTACTCCGCGGTGTTGGAGATGGAGTAGCGCATCCCGGCAAAGCCGCTCTGGTAAATCAGGTCCACAATCAGCTTCATCTCGTGGATGCACTCAAAGTAGGCGTTGCGGGGGTCATACCCAGCTTCGCACAGGGTCTCAAAGCCCGCCTGCATCAGGGCGCACACGCCGCCGCACAGCACGGCCTGCTCGCCGAACAAATCCGTCTCCGTCTCCGTGCGGAAGGTGGTCTCCAGCACGCCTGCCCGGGCGCCGCCAATGCCCAGGGCATAGGCCAGGCCAATGTCCCAGGCGTCGCCGGTGGCGTCCTGCTCCACGGCAATCAGGCAGGGCACGCCCTTGCCAGCCTGGTACTCGCTGCGCACTGTGTGGCCCGGGCCCTTGGGGGCAATCATAATCACGTTCACGTTCTTGGGGGGCTTGATGCACCCAAAGTGGATGTTAAAGCCATGGGCAAAGGCCAGGGTCTTGCCCTCGGTCAGGTTGGGCTCAATGCTCTCCTTATACAGCTGCTGCTGCTTCTCGTCGTTAATGAGAATCATGATGATGTCCGCGGCCTTGGCAGCCTCGGCAGAGGTCATGACCGTAAGGCCCTGGCTCTCAGCCTTCTGCCAGCTTTTGCTGCCCTCGTACAGGCCCACAATCACGTTGACGCCGCTGTCCTTCAGGTTCAAGGCATGGGCATGGCCCTGAGAGCCGTAGCCAATGATGGCCACTGTCTTGCCGCTGAGCCGCTGTAAATCGCAATCCTGCTGATAGAAAATCCTTGCCATGATAAAAACCTCTTTCTTTTAATAAATATAGTAATATAATAAATATAGCATATTGGCTGTCTTTCGGTATTTTCCTGTATCTGTCTTTAGAAGCTGTGCCAATAGATGGGCGCAAAGCGTTTCGGGGGAGATGCAGGGCATGTTTGAAAAATTGAAAACCGCAGGACATGCCGCCCCATACCGGGGCTTTCCAGCACAGAAGCCCGCTGCATTTCCCGGAAAGAGGGGGCCGGGGGCCTATGGGCACAGCCACTTCATATAGTAGAAGTCGTCCCCCTCCCGGTACGGGGTTTTCACAAACCCGTGCCGCAGGTAGAACCGTTCCGCCCCGTGATTGTCCATGTGGCAGCCCAGGGCAATGGGCCGGGGGCCAAACTCCTGGTAGACCCGCTCTATGGCCAGCTCCAGCGCCTGGCCGCCCATTCCCTGGCCCCGGTACCGCTGGTCCAGCACAAAGCCCATCAGCCGGTAAAAGGGCTCCGCCGCCATTTCCGGCGGGTCTGTCTCCCAGGGAATGGCCTCGCCCAACAGAATCATGCCTATGCAGCGCTCCCCGGCCATTACCAGAAAGGTGCGGCCCTGGCAGTGGTGTTCCAGCCCCCAGCGGGTCAGCTCCCAGATGGTATCCGCTGTGTCCACAAAGGCCTCGCTGATATCCTCCCGGCGGATTGCCCTGGCCAGGGGCAGGTTTTCCTGGGTGAGGGGCTCTAAAGTAAGGGAAAAAAGGCTCACGGGGTGTAGGAGAGCACCACAACGCCCGGCTCCATGTCCGGGGTGATGGCAATGGAGGGGCCGTCCCCCTGCCGCCAGGGGCCGCACAGGGCCAAAAAGTCCTCTACAGGCCCAATCACGTCAAAGCCGAAGTCCGGCGAGCGGTAGTGCATGGGGATGACCACCCGGGGTTCTGTGGCCTTTACAATCTCCATGGCCTCCTGGGGCCCCACTGTGTAGTGGCCGCCCACAGGAAGCAGCATGGCGTCCACGCCCCGGAGGGCTTCTATAACCTCTGGAGAGGGCATACAGCCTATATCGCCCATATGGGCCACCCGCACGCCGCCGCCCTCCAGCAGGTGGATGATGTTCCCGCCCCGCTGGCTGCCCTGAGAGCTGTCGTGGAAAGAGGGCAGGGCCGTCACCCCCAGGGGCAGCTGGCCCGGACAGGGGAGAAGCTGTACAGCCTCCCGGCAGTTATGGTCGTGGTGTTCGTGGCTGCAGAGCACCTGGTTTGCCTGCTCATCAATGTCCCGCAGCCCGGGTACGCTTCCCGGCGCAAAGGGGTCCAGCACCAGAGAGCAGCCGTTACATTCCGCCCGGAAGCAGGAATGGCCCAGCCAGCGCAGTTGTATCATGGAATCGATTCTCCTTTCTTTCTTTTGGCCGCCCAGGAAAGGGGCAGGAGATCGGAAGAGCG
>CAJUPK010000061.1 GCA_910588415.1 uncultured Oscillospiraceae bacterium
TTTTTGATGCTTCCATTCTATCACAATTCCTCTACCTTGTGTAGACACTATCTAAGGGTTCTTTTTTCAGTTTTCCGAAACGCCGCGATCCTTTATCTCTTTCCCAGCTTTTGCTCGAACCTGTCCTTACGGGTGTCCTCAGGAATGGGTGTTGGGTACCGCCCGTTGAAACAGGCGGCGCAAATACCGCAGCTCCCCGCCAGCCGGTCAAGGGCGTCTACCGGCAGATAGCCCAGGGAGTCTGCTCCAATGATGGCGGCAGTCTCCTCTACTGTATGCCTGCACGCAATCAGGTTGTCTTGGGAGTCGATGTCCGTGCCATAGTAGCAGGGGTGCAGAAATGGCGGCGATGACACCCTCAGGTGTATCTCTTTGGCGCCTGCCTCCCGCAGCAGCTTGACTATGCGTCCACTGGTGGTCCCTCTCACGATGGAGTCGTCCACCAGCACCAGCTTCCGGCCCTTCACCGCAGACTCTATGGGGCTTAGCTTAATGCGCACCTGGTCCAGACGCTGGGCCTGGATTGGAGAGATGAATGTGCGGCCAATGTACTTGTTCTTAATGAGTCCAATGCCATAAGGGATTCCGGATGCCCTGCTGAAGCCCAGGGCCGCGTCCAGACCAGAGTCCGGCACACCGATAACCAGGTCGGCGTTTGCGGGGCACCGCGCTGCCAGCAGTTCTCCGGCCCGCTGCCTTGCCAGGTGCACGGGTATTCCGTCCAGCACCGAGTCGGGCCTTGCAAAATAGATATACTCAAAAACACAGAGCCTTTTCGGCTTCCGGCCGCAGTGCTCTCGGTATGACGCCATTCCGCCGGGACCGAAAACCAAAATTTCCCCCGGCTCCAGGTCTCGCTCAAATTCTGCGCCAATGGCCGCCAGAGCGCAGCTCTCTGAGGCCACGGCGTACCCGCCGCCGGAAAGCCTGCCGTAACATAATGGCCGGAAACCAAAGGGGTCCCGGGCGGCTATGAGCTTTTGGGCGGACATAAGCACCAGAGAGTAGGCTCCGTCCAACTCGTCCATGGCCGCGCACAGGGCTGTTTCAATGGAGGGAGCGCGCAGGCGCTGCTGGGTAACAATATAAGCGATAATCTCCGTGTCGCTGGTGGTGTGGAAAATAGCGCCGGAAAGCTCCAGACTGTTTCGGAGCCCGGCGGCATTGCTAAGGTTGCCGTTGTGGGCCAGGGCCATTTTCCCTTTCTGATGGTTCACCTCTATGGGCTGGCAGTTCCTGCGCCCGCTGCCTCCGGTGGTGCCGTAGCGCACATGGCCCACCCCCATGTTTCCTTTAGGCAGGCGGCCCAGCGCCTCTGGGGTGAACACCTCTCCCAGCAGGCCAACGTCCTTATGGGACGCGAAGACGCCGTCGTCGTTTATCACAATCCCGCAGCTCTCTTGTCCCCGGTGCTGAAGGGCAAAAAGGCCGTAATAGCAGAGCTCGGCCGCCTCCGCGCGGTCTGGCAGCCACACACCGAAAATTCCGCATTCCTCATGTATACTCATGCGCGCCTCTCCTTTATTCTCCGCTGGCCCCATAGTTTGCCAGCACTCTTGCCGACGGGTCGTCTACTTTACAGCCCTCCCATTCCGGATTGGGCATCCAAAAACCATCGATTAGCTGTCCCTGGCCAGGATAGTATTTCTCAAACAACTCTCTATACAGCAGGGCTTCTTTCGTAAAGGGCCGGGCGTGGGTATAGGACTTGCTTTTTGCCTCAAACGCCTTGTCTGTGTAAAGCCCCTCGGCATACTCCTTCAAATAGCCCACCATAGAGTGGCCTACCGCGTCGGAAAAAGCCGCTTTTTCCCGCCAGAGAATTTCCTCCGGCAGAAAATCCCCCTGGGCAAAAGCCCTTCGCAGAAGATACTTGCCCTTGCCGTAGGTATTCAGCTTTTTCTCCGGGTCAACAGACATAACGTACTCCACAAAGTCCAAATCGCCAAAGGGCACCCTGGCCTCCAGAGAGTTGACGGAGATACAGCGGTCGGCCCGGAGAACATCGTACATATGCAGCTCCCGGATGCGTTTCTCGGATTCCTTCTGGAAAGCCTGGGCGCTGGGGGCGAAGTCCGTATACTTATAGCCAAACAGCTCATCGGATATTTCTCCAGTAAGAAGAACCCGGATGTCTGTATTCTCATGGATATATTTGCATACCAGGAACATGCCCACACTGGCGCGGATAGTGGTAATATCGAATGTCCCCAGGACCGCCGCCACTGTCTCCAGAGCGTCCAGCACGTCCTGTCTGGTGATTATAACCTGGGTGTGGCTGCTGCCGATAAAGTCCGCGGCCTGCCGGGCATATTTCAGGTCTATGGCGTCTCCCTCCATACCAATCGCAAAGGTGCGGATTGGCGTTTTACAGTACCGCTGCGCCACGGCGCAGACCAGGGATGAGTCAAGACCGCCGGAAAGAAGGAATCCCAGCTTCGCGTCTGAAACCAACCGCTTCTTTATGCCCGCGGTGAGCTTAGCCCGGATGTTTTCGCATATCGTGTCCATATCGTCGTGGCAGACCCTCTCGGTCCGGGAAATATCCCTGTAGGGGACAAACCTCCCGGCTTTGTAATAATGTCCCGGCGGAAAGGGCCGTATCTCCCCGCATAGGCCTATCAGGTCCTTGGGCTCGCTGGCAAAGAGCATGGCGCCGCTTTCCCCCCAGCCATAGTACAGGGGACGGATGCCGATGGGGTCCCGGGCGGCTATGTACTCTCCTGTGTTTCCATCATATATAACACAGGCAAATTCCGCGTCCAGCAGGTTAAACATGCCGGCGCCATACTCCCTGTAAAGGGGCAGCAGTACCTCGCAGTCAGAGCCGCTTTGAAAGACGTATCTGTCTGCGAGCTGCTGTTTGAACTTTTCAAAGCCGTATAGCTCGCCGTTGCAGACCACATAGCTGCCGTCCAGCTCAAAGGGCTGCATGCCCTGAGGTCTTAGGCCCATGATAGCCAGGCGATGGAAGCCCATAAAGCCGTTGCCAGTATCGATAAACCGGGTGTCGTCCGGGCCCCGGGACAAGCTGCGGTCAAAGCATGCCTTTACAAGGTCAGGCTGGTTGCAGGGGCCGCAGCAGCTGATGATTGAACACATAAGAATCCCTCCGTGAAAGCGGAACAGGCGGGGTCACACCGAGCCCCGCTTTCTCCGCATGGCATATTATTCTACGTCCTGCAGCGCGTCATATCCGGTCTCGCCGGTGCGCACTTTCACTACGTCCTCCACATCATAGATAAATATCTTGCCGTCGCCGATATGGCCGGTATACAGCACCCTTTTTGCCGTCTCTACAACCGAGGAGACCGGTACCCGGCTGACAACGATATCCACCTGTATCTTGGGCAGAAGGCTGGCTTCTACCTGCACGCCTCTGTAATACTCGGGCTTGCCCTTTTGTACACCGCAGCCCAGCACATGGGAAACCGTCATGCCGGTGATGCCCAGGGCCATCATGGCGGACTTCAGGGCCTCGAACCGGCTCTCCCGGCAGATAATCTCAACCTTCGTGAGCTTGGGCACGCCGTCAGGAACTAGGGTGGGTTCTTTTTTCACCGGGATAGCTTCAGCGGCCGGCGTGTCTCCGGTAACGGCTATGGCATTCCCGCAGCCGTAGTCCAGGCTCTCAACCGCTGGGGCAAAGTCCGCGTAGGCGCTTAGCAGGCCGTGTTCAGTGCTGTCAAGGCCCTTGATCTCCTCCTCCGGCTCAACGCGCAGGCCAACGGTTCTTTTGATTATCGCAAACGTGACGGTCATCAGCGCAGCCGTCCAGGCAAGGATTGCCAGGATGCCCAGCAGCTGTACCCACAGCAGGCCGGGGTCGCCGGTGTAGAACAGTCCCCTGAGGCCTGCCGGAGCGTCAGGGTTAGCCAGAAGCCCCACAGCGGCGGTGCCCCATACGCCATTGGCAAGGTGCACGCCTACAGCGCCTACCGGGTCGTCGATGTGCAGCTTGAGGTCCAGGATTTCGACCACCGCAACCACCAGAATTCCGGAAACAATTCCCACAATCACCGAGCCCAGGGCGTCCAGGGCGTCGCACCCAGCGGTAATACCCACCAGGCCTGCCAAGGATGCGTTCAGACACATGGAAACATCCGGCTTACCATTCTTTATCCAGGTGAACAGCATGGTGGTAACCGTGGCCACTGCCGGGGCAATGGTGGTAGTCAGGAAAATAGAGGCCAGGGAGGTGTTGTCCCAGGCGGCCGCGCCGTTGAAGCCGTACCATCCAAACCATAGGATGAAACAGCCCAGAGCCCCCAGGGTGATGGAGTGGCCGGGTATGGCGTTTACCTTCTTCACCTTGCCTTCTTCATCCTCCATGTACTTGCCAAGCCTTGGACCCACCAGAACGGCCCCGATCAGCGCCGTGACGCCGCCCACGGAGTGGATGGCCGCAGAGCCGGCAAAATCATGGAAGCCCAGCTGGACCAGCCAGCCTTGGCTGTTCCAGACCCATCCGGCCTCAACAGGGTATACGAACAGGGAGATTACTCCGGAATAAATACAGTAGGACAAAAACTTGGTGCGCTCGGCCATAGCGCCGGAGACAATGGTGGCCGCCGTGGCGCAGAACACCAGATTAAACACAAAGCTGGAGGCATTTTCTTCAATAAAACCAGGAAAATTACGGAATATATCCAGGTTAGGTATACCGATAAAGCCCATCACGTAGTCCTCGGCCATCATCAGGCTGAAGCCCAAAAGTACGAACACCACTGTGCCAATGCAGAAGTCCATCAGGTTCTTCATAATAATATTGCCCGCGTTTTTGGCTCGGGTGAAACCGGTCTCCACCATAGCGAAACCAGCCTGCATAAAGAACACCAGGGCCGCGCCAATGAGAAACCAGACCCCGAATACCTGTGTGCTCACAGTTTCCGTCACCAGGGATATAATCTGCTCCGCTCCCATAATATCCACACTCCTTTAAGTTACAATGTTTTTACCTTACGCTGAAAAGTATATCGCCGTAGCTGGGATAGGGCCAGAACTCTTTGGCAGTGATGGTCTCAGCCCGGTCGCACACCATCCGAAGCTCTTTCATGTGCTTTAAGAGCACATCACGCACCGTGTAGCCCTGCTCCTCTACCGTGCCAGAGAGCTCTCCGACAGCTTCCTCCAGCTGGCCCGCGCGCTGAGAAATCTCATGGGCCAGCTGTGACAGCTCCTTTATTAAATCCAGCTCATAGGCACTGTCCAGCCCGGCGTCAAGGGATTTCTTTGCCGAGGCGGCCTCCAGCAGCTTTACGGTGTAGGTCTCTACTGCCGGGGCAATCTGGCGGCGGGCCATGCTGACCATAGTGTTTGCTTCTATGGTAACGGTCTTGACATAATTTTCCAGCATAATCTCACAGCGGGATTCCAGCTCCGCCCGGCTGTACACCCCCTGGGAGGTGAGCATTGTCACATTTTTTTCGTCCAGCAGATGGGGCATGCAGTCCGGGGTGGTGGGATAGTTCAGCAGGCCGCGCTTTTTAGTGGCCTCCTCTATCCATGAACCGTCATAGCCGTTGCCATTAAAGATAATCTTCTTGTGGTCCTTTATGGTTTTGCGTATCATCTCATGCAGGGCGGTCTCAAAGTCCTCCGCCCCCTCCAGCCGGTCGGCGTATATCCTCAGGCTCTCGGCTACAGCGGCGTTCAGCATGATGTTGGCACAGGCAATGCTGTTGGAGGAACCCAGCATACGGAACTCAAACTTGTTGCCTGTGAAAGCAAAGGGCGAGGTACGGTTGCGGTCCGTGGTATCCCGGTTAAACTTGGGCAGCACATCAACCCCCAGCTTCATCTGGGTTTTCTGGGCCCCGGCATAGGGCGCGCCGGTCTCTATGGCCTCCAGAACGCCGTTAAGCTCATCGCCCAGAAATATGCTGACAACCGCCGGAGGGGCCTCGTTGGCTCCAAGCCTATGGTCGTTGCCCGCGGTCGCTACAGCTATGCGCAGCAGGTCCTGATAGTCGTCCACAGCCTTGATCACCGCGCAGAGAAACAGGAGGAACTGGGCGTTCTCATAGGGGGTCTCCCCAGGGGAGAGCAAATTTACGCCCGCGTCGGTAGAAATGGACCAGTTGTTGTGCTTGCCGCTGCCGTTTACTCCGTCAAAGGGCTTTTCGTGCAGAAGGCACACCAGGCCGTGCCTGGCGGCTACCTTTTGCATAACCTCCATGGCCAGCTGGTTGTGGTCCGTGGCCACGTTGGTGGTGGTATAGATGGGGGCCAGCTCGTGCTGTGCGGGCGCCACTTCGTTATGCTCGGTCTTAGCCAGTATCCCCAGTTTCCACAGCTCGTCATTCAGCTCCTCCATATAGGCCGCTACCCGGGGTTTTATTACGCCGAAGTAGTGGTCGTCCATCTCCTGTCCTTTGGGAGGGCGCTTGCCAAAGAGGGTACGGCCGGTGAAACGCAAATCCGGGCGCTTATCATACATCTCCTGGGTTATGAGGAAGTATTCCTGTTCGGGCCCCACAGAGGTGCGCACGCACTTTACCTCCTTGTTGCCGAACAACCTGATAATGCGCATGGCCTGATTGTTAAGGGCCGCCATGGAGCGCAGCAAGGGCGTTTTCTTATCCAGAGCCTCGCCGCCGTAGGAACAGAAAGCTGTAGGGATACACAAGGTTTTTCCCTTTATAAAAGCGTAGGAGGTGGGGTCCCAGGCGGTATATCCCCGGGCCTCGAAGGTTGCTCTGAGACCTCCGGAAGGGAATGAGGAGGCGTCGGGCTCACCCTTAATCAGTTCCTTGCCGGAAAATTCCATGATTACTCCGCCATCGGGGGAGGGAGAGATAAAGCTGTCGTGTTTTTCGGCGGTAACGCCGGTAAGCGGCTGGAACCAGTGGGTATAGTGGGTGGCGCCCTTAGATACCGCCCAGTCCTTCATAGCGCTGGCAACAGCGTCAGCCACCCCAGGGTCCAGTCTGGCGCCCCTTTCAATCGTCCTGCGCAAGGACTTATATACAGCTGAGGGAAGGTTGGCTTTCATCACCCGGTCATCAAAGACCATGCTGCCGAAATATTCCTGAACCAGTTTCATAATACGCACATCCTCTTTTACAAAAAAATAAGGCAGGGGCGCTCTCCGGAGTACCCGCTGTCTGCACTCCCGGAAAGACGCCCTTGCCTTTACCGTGCCCCATTATACGTCAGTTGGGGCTGTTTGTCAACCCTGTTTTGCAATATTTTCTTTTGGTGTTTCATTTTTTTGAAAAAAATTCAAGTTTTTTTGGCAAGCTCTTGACATTCTGAAAGATAACGCATATAATAAATTCAAATGAGCAATGGCGTTCATTCCGGCCCAGGGAATCCCTGCGCCCGGGACGAGCGTTATTTTTTTGAAAATTTTTATTAAGGATATGGTACTATGGAAATCGAAGGTCAGGTCCGCATCCCCTCCGGCTGTGCCATCGCGGCCGTCATCTCGAAAGAGGGCCGCAGAATGCCCGGCAGTATAGTCTCAGAGGCCATGCGCCCCATGCACGAGCGCTCCAACGGCCTGGGCGGCGGCTTTGCCGGGTACGGCATCTATCCGGCTTACCGGGAATTCTACGCCATGCACATGTTCTTTGACTGCAGGGATACCCGCAAGTCCTGCGAGGCCTTTTTGAAAGAGCGCTTTGAGCTGGTACAGTCAGAGCTGATTCCTACCAGAAAGATACCCTCTATCACCGGCGAGCCAATCATCTGGCGCTACTTCCTCTCTCCTTTCCCCTCCCTGCTGAGAAGCCTACAGCTGGACGAGAAAGAGTTTGTGGCCCGAACCGTCATGAAAATAAACGCCGAAATAAAAGGAGCCTTTGTGTTCTCATCCGGAAAGAATATGGGGGCGTTCAAAGCCGTGGGCTATCCCGAGGACGTAGGGGAGTTCTATCGCTTAGAGGACTATGCTGGCTACGCCTGGTCCGCTCATGGGCGATATCCTACCAACACCCCGGGCTGGTGGGGCGGAGCGCACCCCTTTACCCTGCTGGACTGGTCGGTGGTACACAACGGGGAGATTTCTTCTTATGACGCCAACCGGCGGTATATAGAGATGTTTGGTTATCAGTGTACATTGCAGACGGACACGGAAGTTATTACTTATATAATGGACTACCTGCTGCGGGTACAGGGGTTGAGCCTTGCGGAGGCCGCGTCGGTGGTTGCCGCCCCCTTCTGGAGCACGATAGAGAGCAAAACGGAGCACAGAGAAAAGCATATTTATCTGCGCAGCATGTTTCCCAGCCTGCTTATTACCGGACCCTTTTCCATCGTACTGGGATTTACAGGCGGGCTGATGGCCCTGAATGACCGGCTAAAGCTGCGCTCCATGGTTGTAGGCGAAAAGGACGACAGGGTGTTCATCGCCAGCGAAGAGGCCGCGATTCGGATGATGGAGCCGGAGGCGGAGCATATCTGGGCTCCGGCGGGCGGCGAACCGGTTATTGTGAGAGTAAAGGAGGGGGCGTACTGATGGGCATAGACTTTATCTATCCGGAATATGAGGTCCGGCGGGATGCTGGCCGCTGCACAGGCTGCGGCGCCTGCATAAAACAGTGCTCCCATGAGGTATACGCCATAGACGGCAGAAGCGGAAGAATTACGGCTGACGACACAAAATGCGTCAATTGCCAGCGCTGTGCCAGCTTCTGTCCTGCCCGGGCGCTGAAAATTGTCCGTTCAGATTATGCCCCCATGGGCAACTCCAATTGGCGGCAGTCGGTGGTCCATGAAATCTATAAGCAGGCCAGGACAGGCGGCGTGCTGCTGTCCTCCATGGGCAGTCCTAAGGAAATCCCTGTGTATTGGGATAAACTCCTGCTCAATGCCTCCCAGGTGACAAACCCTCCCATCGACCCTTTACGCGAGCCTATGGAGACAAAGGTTTTCCTGGGCCAGCGGCCGGAACGGGTGGTAAGGAGGCCTGACGGAAGCCTAGATACCACGATGCCGCCCCTGTTGGAACTGTCCATGCCTGTGATGTTCTCCGCTATGAGCTACGGCTCCATCAGCTATAACGCCCATGCCGCCCTGGCAAGAGCGGCGGATGAGCTGGATATCCTATACAATACTGGCGAGGGTGGGCTGCATGAGGATTTCTACCGGTATGGAGCCAACACTATTGTGCAGGTGGCATCCGGGCGGTTTGGGGTACATAAGGGATATTTGAACGCCGGGGCGGCCATTGAGATAAAGATGGGGCAGGGAGCAAAGCCGGGGATTGGGGGTCATCTGCCCGGCGGAAAAATTGTGGGGGACGTGGCCAGGACCCGTATGGTACCCGAGGGCTCCGACGCCATTTCTCCTGCGCCCCACCACGACATCTACTCTATTGAGGATTTGCGGCAGCTGGTGTTTTCCCTTAAGGAGGCCTCCGGGTATCAAAAGCCGGTCATCGTCAAGGTGGCGGCAGTGCATAATATTGCCGCCATAGCCAGCGGCATTGCCCGCAGCGGAGCAGACATTATCGCGATAGATGGTTTCCGGGGCGGCACCGGCGCGGCTCCCACCCGCATCCGGGACAATGTGGGCATCCCCATCGAGCTGGCCCTGGCGGCAGTTGACCAGCGCCTGCGGGACGAGGGTATCCGTGGGCAGGTAAGCCTGGTAGCCGGCGGCAGCATCCGCAGCGCCGCGGATGTGGTAAAGGCTGTGGCATTGGGGGCGGACGCCTGCTATATTGCCACAGCGGCTATGCTGGCCATGGGGTGCCATCTCTGCCACACCTGCCAAACCGGGCGCTGTGCCTGGGGCATTGCCACCCAAGAGCCGGAGTTGGTGAAACGCCTGGACCCGGATGCCGCGGCAAAAAGACTTATAAACCTGATGACAGCCTGGAGGCATGAGATGAAGGAACTCATGGGGGGGATGGGGATAAACTCTATCGAAGCCCTTAGAGGCAACCGGCTTATGCTTCGGGGCATAGGACTCACCCAAAAGGAACTGGACATCTTAGGCATAAAACACGCGGGGGAATAACATGGAGACGATAAACATACAGGGCCTTGGTTACCGTGAGATAAACGAGCGCCTGCGGAAAACCGCCGCCTGCAGGCTCACCGGCTGCTGCGGGGAAAGGTTTCTTGGCGCCGGCATGGACGCCGGAGAACTGACAATAGAAGGCGTGCCCGGGAACGCTCTGGGGGCTTATCTCAACGGCGGAAACATCACCGTATATGGTAACGCCCAAGACGCGGCGGGCGATACCATGAACGCCGGTGAGATAATCGTGCATGGCAGCATTGGGGACGCCGCGGGGTATGCTATGCGGGGCGGGTGCATATTGGTGAAGGGAGACGCTGGGTACCGGGCCGGAATCCATATGAAGGCTTATAAGGACAAGGTCCCAGTGATGATAATAGGCGGCAGAGCCGGGAGCTTTCTGGGAGAATACCAGGCCGGGGGGATTATTATTGTGCTGGCACTGAACGGCGGCAGGCCGGTGGGCAACTTCCCCTGCACCGGAATGCACGGAGGAAAATTGCTGCTGCGGGGCTGCTGGGAGGATATCTCTTTCCCTGCCCAGGTGACCGCGCAGCCGGCAGAGCGGGAGGAACTGGAGGAGGTGCGCGGGCAGCTGGAGGCCTTTTGCGTTGCCTTTGGGTATGATCTTTCCGAGGTGCTGAACAGCCCATTCACCTCTGTGACCCCGGACAACGGGAATCCTTACCGGCAGATGTATGTGATGAACTGAAAGGAGCGGCGACCATGAAATATACGCAAAACGAGGTCCTGCAGTATGTAAAGGAAGAGGATATTAAGTTTATCCGGCTGGCCTTCTGCGACGTATTTGGCCGGCAGAAGAATATTTCCATCCTGCCAGGGGAACTGCCCAGGGCCTTTGCCCAGGGTATTCCCTTTGACGGCTCCGCCATTGCGGGCTTTGGGGACGAGGCCTATTCGGACCTGCTGCTGCACCCGGACCCAGATACCCTGACAGTGCTGCCCTGGCGGCCAGAGCACGGCAGGGTAGTGCGCATGTTCAGCAGTATAAGCCTGTCCGGCGGAACAGACTTCCCCGGCGATACCCGGCGGCTTCTGCAAAGGGCAGTGGAAGCGGCGGAAAAGCTGGGGCGCGGCTTTTTCTTCGGGACTGAGCAGGAGTTCTACCTGTTCAACCTGGACCAGAATGGGCAGCCTACTTTGGAGCCCTACGACCAGGCGGGATATATGGACATTGCCCCCGAGGACCGGGGGGAGAATATCCGTCGGGAGATTTGCCTAACCCTGGAACAGATGGGCATTGCCCCGGAGAGCTCCTACCACAAAGAAGGGCCGGGCCAGAATGAAATAGATTTCCGCTACTCTGACCCCCTTACCGCCGCGGACAACGCTGTGACTTTCAGGACGGTGGTGAAGACTGTAGCAAGGCGTAACGGTCTCTGGGCAGATTTTTCACCCAGGCCCCTCCCTGACTGGCCAGGAAACGGCTTTCATGTCAATATATCCGTGCGCTCAGAACACAGCGGCGACCTCTGTCATATAATTGCCGGAATACTGGAGAAGGCGCCGGAGATGACGGCCTTTCTGAATCCAGTGGAGAACTCATACGCCCGGTTTGGCAGGTTCAAAGCTCCCAGGTATATCTCCTGGTCCAGCGAAAACCGCTCTCAACTGGTGCGCATCCCCTCCGGTTCCGGGGAATACCGGCGTGCCGAACTGCGCTCCCCGGACCCTGAGGCCAATCCTTATCTGGCTTTGGCACTGATGATACAGGCGGGACTCTACGGCATCCGGCAGCGCTTGGACCTGCCTATGGTAGCGAACTTAAACCTGTACAAAGCGCCTCCCGAAGTACTTGCCCGGTACCGCCAACTACCGGAAAGTTTGCCGGAAGCCCAGCGTCTGGCCTGGCAGAGCGCGTTTATCCGGGAGCATATGCCTGCTTGTGTGCTGGAAAGCTTCTGTGCAAGCAGTAAGCCTTGAAAAAAGAGGGGAAATTATGGCACTGGAAGAGCAGGTCTATCGTATGCTGGTCATATCCGGCCAGGACAAATTCAACAGGGCGCTGGAAGATTTTTTACCCGGCGTATTCCGGGCCCATACCCGTTTCGCCGGAAGCATCAGCCAGGGGCGTAGAATGCTTGCTGAGCGGGTCTTTGATTTTGTGCTGGTGAACTCGCCCCTCCCGGACGGTGCTGGAATGGAATTTGCCGTGGATATTAGCGAATCGCGGGAAAGGGTGGTGGTACTTATGGTCCGCGCAGAGCTGTACGGCGAGGCATATGCCAGAACCTCTATACACGGCGTATTTACACTGCAAAAACCCCTATCCAAGGGCGGCATGGACCAGGCTCTTAGATGGATGGTGAGCGCCCGGGAAAAGCTGCGGCAAGTGGAAAAGAAGACCCTTTCCCTGGAGGAGAAGATGGCGGAAATACGCTTGGTAAACCGGGCCAAGTGGATACTGATTGAGTCCTGCGGTATGGATGAACCTCAGGCCCACCGCCATATTGAGAAACTGGCAATGAACCATGGCGTTACAAAAGGACAGGCGGCTCAAATGGTCCTGGAAGGGGAGTTTATATGAAAACACGGTTTTTACTTGGCCGGGACATCTCTCAATTCCCCGTATGTCCCCAGCGCAATGCGCCCTATAGATAACGAAATTGCTTAACCCCACTACCGGAAAACACAAGTCAAAAGCAAAATAACGAAAACCGAAAGGATAGGGCCCCACCAGCTTGAACCGACCCCGTCAAGAAGGCAGAGAAAAATTTAAAGGAAGTTTATAGCGTAGCGGCGCTGTGGCAAAGAGAGATTCGGGTATGTACCACTGTTGATGTATTCAGGGCTTTTTGTCACCCTGTGATTCCCATTATACCGATTTTTTCCTGGCCCACAAGTACACACTTTTTGTGGGGTAGTTGCACAAAAGTAATCCGCCCTCTTGACAGGGCGGGTTTAATACAATACAATTGGAGTGTAACATGATATTTTGAAGTATGGGAGGCTGACATATGCTGACCAAAGAAGAACTCCCCGAGTGCCCAGTGGCCACCACTGTCCAGCTCATTGGAAGCAAATGGAAACTTTTGATTATCCGCAACCTGCGTATGCGCCCCTGGCGCTTCAACGAATTGCAGAAGAATTTGGAGGGAATCAGTCAGAAGGTACTGACGGATTCCCTGCGGGCTTTGGAAACCGACGGCCTTGTCACCCGTACGGTCTATGCGGAGGTTCCGCCCCGGGTAGAGTACGCGCTGAGCGAGTTGGGAGAGACCATGCGGCCTATTCTGGATGCTATGGAGCAGTGGGGGGTGGGGTATAAAGTGATGGCTGGGGAAAGGGGCTGACCCTATTCTTTAGTTATGCGGCACAATTTTTGAGGTTCATTTTAGACTTGGCGCGAGGAATTTCCTCAAATCTTTTCTCCTTCTGACCCACACCCCGACCCACACGCGGAAAAACTGTGTGGAGACAGTGGAGCAGATAGGGCGAGAAACTTTCTGTATGTGTGCAGGAAAGCGCTAAAAACTGCCCGAAAGCACTCAATGTACGCTCCCCACACTGTTTGTAATCAGCAGGTCAGGGGTTCGAGTCCGTTCACCAGCTCCA
>CAJUPK010000062.1 GCA_910588415.1 uncultured Oscillospiraceae bacterium
ACGATTGCCACTGGCAATCTTCCCCGCCCCTGGACCGCGCAATAAATTCTCAAAACCTATAAAGAAAGATGGGCTTCCTTTTTTTCGGGAAGCCCATCTTTACGTGCGGTTATAGTCAATGGATTATAGCGTTTTCTCACCCATCCATTGGTGGGCAACCGTCTGGAAGCCCAGTTTGTCGTACCACTTGTCCAGCCAGACATAACGCAATTCAATCAAGGTGCAGCCCTGTTCCTTTAGCCACTGGATGCCTTGGGCAACCATGTCCATGCCGATCCCCTGTTCCCGCTGTTCTGGGATGACCCCAACACAGCCTACACAGCCAACCTGCTGCCCAGGCCGCAGAAATCGCCCGCCATCTGAGGCGAGGACCTCGAATCCGGCAATTTTTCCGTCCATAATTGCCAGAAAAACAGGGTCCTTGCAGCCCGCAAAAACATCGACCCAGCCCTCCTTGGCGGCTTCTACTGCTTTCAGCAGAGCGGGGAGGTCCTTCTTTTCCGCGAAGCGGTACTCCAAGCCTGCAGGTGCAGGCGGGATGGTCAAACGGTTCCGGTCAAATCCATCCAAGCCCAGCTCCATGTTGACACTGGTCCAGCTGGCGGTGTAGCCCCGCTTCTCAAAAAAGGGAACATTCTCGCCCACAGCTGGTACACCCTGCAGCAGATAGTACGGGCCACAGCCCAGAGTGAGTCTCTCCGCGCCCCGGCCGCGAAGGTATTCTTCAGCCGCCGCCAGCAGCCGGGAGCCAATCCCTTTCCGGCGGTGTTCCTCTGCCACGCACAGCACCGGGATGGACCCGGCGTGAACCATGGCATACCCCGCCAGTTGGCCCTGGGCATACTCTGCCAGAATATGTGCCTCTTCAGGCTTGAGCAGCTCCATAAACAGCTCCCGGGTGGTCTGGTATTCCGGGAAGCAGCGGAGGAACAGGTCAAACAGTTGGTCTATCATAGGTGCTCCTTTCTAAAACAAAAGGGGGAAGGTGCCATTGACCTCTTCCCCCAAAACAGGCTTTGATTACTTCACCATGCTGGCGATCTCTTCCGCAAAGTTGTCCTCGCGCTTCTCCAGGCCCTCGCCCTTTTCAAAGCGGGTGAACTCGGCGATCTTAATGCTGCCGCCCAGCTCTTTGGCAACGCTCTCTGTATACTGCTTGACGCTCATGCTGCCATCCTGGACATAGGCCTGGTCTACCAGGCAGATCTCCTTGAAGAACTTCTGGAGGCGGCCAGTGACGATCTTCTCCGCAATGTTGGCGGGCTTGCCCTCGTCCACGATCTGCTGGGTGAGAATTTCCTTCTCCTTCTCCACCCGCTCTGCGGGCACAGTGGTCTCGTCCAGATACTCGGGATTCAAAGCGGCAATCTGCATGGCCACGTTGTGGGCATAGGTCTTGAAGCCATCGGTAGCGGCAATGGCGTCGTCCACATCAAAACGGACGATAACGCCAATGCGGCCGCCTGCGTGGACATAGGAGGTGACAGCGCCCTCGTACCGGGCAAAACGGCGCACCTTAATGTTCTCGCCAATGGTCAGGATCTTATCCTTCAGCAGGGCGTCCACGGTCATGTCGCTGCCATGGGCCTTGCAGGCCAGCAGGGCGTCCAGGTCAGCGGGGTTCTCATAGATCACAGTGTCAGCGCAGGTGCCGACAAAAGCCTGGAAGTCCGCGTTCTTGGCAACAAAGTCGGTCTCAGCGTTGACTTCAATGGCCACGGCAACTTTGCCGCACTCGCTGGTTTTGGCCATAGCCACGCCCTCGGCGGCGATGCGGCCGGCCTTCTTGACAGAAGCGGCCAGGCCCTTCTCGCGCAGCAGGTCAACGGCCTTTTCCATATTGCCCTCGGCTTCCGTCAGGGCCTTTTTGCAGTCCATCATGCCGCAGCCAGTCTTCTCCCGAAGAGCGGCCACGTCTTTGGCGGTAAAATTCATGGGTATCTTTCCTTTCCTATTTTTTGCGCCTCCGGCGGTTTAAGGGACTTTGCGCCCTAAACTCCTGCAAATGGTTCGGCCATTCGCGGAGCCTGCTTGAGCAGGCAGCTGCCGGAAGGCGAATTTGAGATCAATAGAGTTTTTTTATAATAACGATTATTCCTCGGCAGCTTCCTCAGAGGCTTCGGCTTCTTCGGCCTCCTCCTGGCGGGCAGCAGCGCCCATCTGGCCTTCACGGCCCTCAATAACAGCGTCGGCCATAGCGCTGGCAATCAGCTTGACGGCGCGGATGGCGTCGTCGTTGCCGGGAATCACATAGTCGATCTCATCGGGATCGCAGTTGGTGTCTACAATGGCCACAATGGGGATGTGCAGCTTGCGGGCCTCGGAAACAGCGATGCGCTCCTTGCGGGGGTCTACAATAAACAGGGCGCCGGGATAGGACTTCATGTCCTTGATGCCGCCCAGATATTTCTCCAGCTTCTCAATTTCCAGCTGCAGCTTGGTAACTTCCTTTTTAGGCAGCAGGTCGAAAGTGCCGTCCTCCTCCATCTTGCGCAGCTGGGCCAGGCGCTGGATGCGGGTGCGGATGGTGGTGAAGTTGGTGAGCATGCCGCCCAGCCAGCGGGCGTTTACATAGTAGGCGCCAGCCCGGACAGCCTCTTCCTTTACAGACTCCTGGGCCTGCTTTTTGGTGCCCACGAATAGAATGTTCTTGCCGTCAGCGGCTAGATCGCGGACAAAGTTATAGGCCTCTTCCAGCTTGCGGACGGTTTTCTGCAGATCGATAATGTAGATCCCGTTGCGCTCGGTGAAAATATAAGGGGCCATTTTGGGGTTCCAGCGGCGGGTCTGGTGGCCGAAGTGGACGCCAGCTTCCAGCAGCTGCTTCATAGATACGACTGCCATTGATAATACCTCCTGGTTTTTTCCTCCGCCGGAAAAATTTTTTCGGGCCGACCGCAACCATTCCCCCAGAAAAAGGATTCTTTAAAATAATGCACAAACAGGAGAAGGAAAACGGACCAGAGCCGAATTTTCGGCGTGTGTTTTGGCGTGTAGTATTATACCACGGAAAGGCCTGGGAATCAAGGGCTTTTTCGAGGAAAAGCCAAAAAAAGTTGCAGGCTTCCCGGCAAAAATTTTCAAATTATAGGTAGACTTTTTTGCAAATTATGTTAAAATAAATAAGGAGGAGAAGAATATCATGGATGAGGAGGGATGCCTGGAGCGGATAGGGCTTGCAAGGGGAGAATAACAGGATTCTGCATTTTTTGCATGGCTATATGACCTGGAAGGGGCGGCAGCCGTCTAATAGGAACAGGAGAGAAGGATACTCCTGGAAATGGCTGCGTTGTTCCAACAAATTTAAGGAGAAACCGGAAAGGCGGTAGGAATTGTTATGAAAAAAAGGGGATTTTTCTGTGGCGGCTGCAGGGAGAACAGGGTTTGTGAAAACAGCAGAGAAAATGCAGGCGGCGGGAAGCTGGGATTTAAAACCGTGCGCAGAGGACTTGCCGTGCTGCTGGCTGGCTGCCTGCTGACAGGAGCCTTGGCCGCCTGCGGCGGAGATGACAAGGAAAAGGAGAGCAGCAGCGGCATGATTTCCGGCCTGGCTACCGCTGCCCCGGTGGCCTCTGCCACGCCGGCTGTGCCCCAGACAGCCAAGGCGGTGAAGGTGAAGGTGGATGACGGCCTGAATGTACGGAAAGCTGCCTCTACCGAGGGGGAGATTCTGGGCCAGGTGCAGGACGAGGACAAGCTGCCCCTGTTGGTGGATACCCCCCAGGACGGCTGGTACCAGGTGCAGTATGAGGGGCAGACCGCCTATGTATCGGCAGAGTTTGTGGAGGTTGTGGATATCACGGTGGAGCAGTACAACGCGCTGATGGCCACGCCTTCTCCAGAGCCGTCAGCTACAGCGGAGCCTTCCGGCAGTCCGGACCCCGCGGCCAGCGCCACGCCGGGGGCGGAAAGCACGCCGGCTGGTGGCCAGACAAATTCTGGAATGGATAATGAGGACGGCGAATGAGAGCCAGGGGTGGAAAGGCTTGAAATTTAAGAGGATACAGGGAAGGGCTTTGTCATGAACGTGCTGATTATTGGAGGCGGGCTGCTGGGCCGGGAGACAGCCCAGCGGCTGGACCGTTTGGGCCATGGGGTGGTATTGGTGGATGAGAGCATGGAAAACCTGGCCCTGCTGGACCCGGATTTTGGCGGCGTCACCTATGCGGGGTTCCCCATGGACCTGAATGTGCTGCGCCAGGCAGGGATTGAGAGCTGCGACGCGGTGGCGGTGACCACAGCGGATGATAATCTCAACATTGCGGTGGGCCAGATTGCCAAAAAATACTTTAAAGTGGAGCGGGTGGCAGCCCGGATTTCCGACCCGGCCCGGGAGGACATTTTTGAGAGCGCGGGCCTGCGGACGGTCTGCCCCACTAACATGGCCGGGGAGAAGCTGGTGTCGGATTTGGTGAGCCCTTGGCAGAGCCGGCAGGTCACTTTTGGCGTTGCCACTGTGGCGCTGGAGGTGCAGGAGGTGGAACGCCGGTTTTTTGGACGGACCACGGGGGACATAGAGCTTCCCGGCTGCGGGATCTTTGGAGTGGTCAAGGGGGACGGGCGGTTCCTGCTGAAGGAGACAGCGGGCCATATCCCTCTGAGCGAAGGGGACGCCCTGGTAGTCAGCCGGCGGATCGACTGAGCGGGAAAAGGCCCAGGGGCGGCTGCGCTTGGGGGACTTTTCCGGGCACCGGGGGACAGGAACAGTTGTTGACACGAAGGAGGACATGGCTGTGCGCATGATCATTGTGGGCGGGGGCCAGGCAGGGCGCAGCCTGGCCAGAGTTCTGCTGGAAAGGCGGCATGAAGTCTGCCTGATCGAAAAGAGACGGGAGCGCTGCGTGGAGCTGGCCAATGACCTGGAGGCCGCTATTTTTCCCGGCGATGGCACCAATGTGGCTGTATTGGAGGCAGCCGGGGCCCGGAAAGCGGACTGCGTCATGGCCGTGACCGGGGTGGACCAGGACAATCTGGTGACAGCCCAGCTGGCCCAGGGGCATTTTGGGGCGAAGAAGGTGATTGCCCGGGTGAACGACCCCAGGAACACCGAGACATTTCACGCGCTGGGAATACAGAATGTGGTAAGCAGCACGGACCTGGTGGTACAGCTGATTGAGCAGGAGGCGGACGCCGCCCAGATGCATCTGATTGCCAGCCTGGAGCAGGGAAAAGGGGAGATCTGCTCTATGACGCTGCCTTATGACACGGCCTGGGAGAACTGCGCCCTGAAGGACGTGGCTTTCCCCAAGGGCACGCTGGTCATCTCTCTGATACGGGGAGGGGAGCTGACCATTCCCCACGGCGGGACAGTGCTTCATGCCGGGGATGAGCTGGTGGCTGTGGCGGAGGAGAAAAGCCGCAAGGGGCTGCGCAAAACCCTGGAGGCTACCGCCACATAAAGGGCAGGCATATCCACTGAATATTAAGACCCATACAGCAAAGAGGCAGAGCTGCAGGCATTTTGCTTTGTGGCTCTACCTTGTTTTTGATGCTTTCATTGATGTAAAATTTTACCAATTAGGTATTGCATTTTCCTGGAAGCCGCTATATAATGTAACTGGAAGAATCTGCACATTGTACGTTCTGTCCCATTACTTAACAAAAGTGGTGTGCTGTTATTTTTGCGTGGACGCAATCTTGTGGGTCTGCTTTTAGAGGGACACGGAGATTGTGTAGGAAAATGCTTGAGCTTAAAGAAGAAAAGGATTCCCTATGGCATGGACGTAAACCTGTGAGTCTATTATGTTTGATATGGACGTAAACATAGGGGACTGTTGGGTGGGAAGAACGGAAACAGACAAGAGACCGGGTGGTATGTCCTCGCCCTGCTGGCTGGGGTGTTGACATAAATATTTTAGGGGAAAGGAGGGGTGTTCCGTAAACGGCGCCAAGGCTGGGCGGCAGGTTTTGCCCGGCAGGCCCCGGGTCGTTTGCGTGGAGAGACCGTGGGGCCAACGGGCAAGCCGGTCCGCAGCACTGCAAGTTGACCGCAAAACCATGATTTGGGCAGACCGCAAGCGAGTCATAAAGTAAAGCACGGCAATTTTTGGCAAATCGCGGGAAATCGCGAGACGCAAAGCTATGGGAACTAAGGTATCGAGATGGTGTGATTTTTATGTGTAGTATGTGTGAAGAAAATACCATGTACAGCATGTACAAAGACAACAGAGGTCGATGCTATGTTAGCCCGGCTGCTGGAGATCATGGCAATCCGCCTGAAAAGGCGGTCACGCAAAGCCAGGGGCCTACGGCGTGGGGTCCCCGCGCTCGTCCGTGATTATCGGACCGGCGGGGACGGTGTTAAGCGAAGTGACTTTCCACACTTAACCACCAAGTTGAGCGGAGGCCTGGCCTGCAAACAGGCCGGGGGCTTCCCCTTGACAAGAGCAGCCTGCCAACCGGAGTTGGCGGGGGCTCTTCGCTACGGCAGCCCAGCCGCCGGATACTTTGCATCCGATCAAAATTCTGCAAAGAAAGGAATAAGCGTATGAAATCATTGAAGAGTCTTACCAAACGCGGGCTTGCCCTAATTCTTGCCCTGACAATGCTTTTTGGTATGCTGCCCACGTCCGCGATGGCAGCGGAGACCGGAAGCGCACTGCCGGAGGGCGCAGTGGCAGTTGACCCGGCCAGCTTGGCAGAACTGAACGGCGGAGAGGGAGACATATCCCTGTACCAGCTGTTTGTGTATGCTGCCCAGGCTGGCCAGGCAGACGGAACGGTGCCCTATGACCAGTATGTAAACAGCCTGTGGCTGGACGGCGAAAACGGCGTGGAGGAGCTGTTGTTTGAGACCTATGCAAACGACGACCCCGAGACCGCCGAAAAGCCGGTGTACCTTTCCAGCGACTGGGTGTTCTACAACAGCAACCCTGTGGGCGTCTACTTTGTGCCGGAGACCACGGTGGCGGACGAGGAGTTCGAGACCGGGACGATGGCTGAGGTTAACAAGCAAGAAGAAACCATTACGCTGGCAGTGGGGGAAAGCTATGACCTTTCCCAGCTGAGTATGTATGGTTCTTGGAGCAGTGAAAATCCATCTATTGTGGCTGTGCAAACAAGCGGCACCAAGAAGGTTCTGGTGGGACAGAGTGCCGGAACAACCCAAGTTAAATGTACGTCTTTCTTTAGTGATGCCACGTACACCGTGACGGTTACGGGCGCTTCCAGCTTGACTGCACACATGTTTGTAACCAACAATAAAGTTCACATTCCTAATGATGACACGGTTACGACAGCCAATATTTCACAGGAAGCGGTTGGTAGTGAAGAGGGCAGCCCTGTTGCGGAGCTGGCGCCGGATGGGTATACACAGTCTATCGGCGGTAAGAGCTGCCACTACGTTTTCTGGAAAGCCATGGTTCAAACCGGCAGTGATAAGCAGACGAATCCTGGCGATGACTACACAGGACGTGGCACAGAAGCCAGCCATATCCGCTATCAGCAGGAGAACTTCCAGTATAAAAATAGCGGTGAGGAATGGACCGATTTTACGGCTGACGCGCAGCTGACGTTCTATTACTGTGGTGAAACAGACCTTGCAGACCAGGCAACTATCAGTGTGGTTGACTGGTGGAATAACAGCGACCCAAAGACGGTTACCTACAAGGTGCTCGATGCTGTTACAAGAAAAGAGTTCGAGGGTACGGAGTACACGACCCATTATCACGGCAACCATCCGGGAACCACAATTTGGGTTACCCCTGACGAGGCGGGCGTGTATGAAGTATATGCTGTTACCATTGACGACCAGTTGACTGAAGGCAAAAGTAACGATGTGTACGATGCCAATGGGATTCGCGTAAGCTTGGAGAATAAAAACGCTGCAACGGTTTATATTTACGTGAAGGCTAAGCCTACCGAGGACGCTTTGACTGTCGAGTATTGGGATGCGGATTCTTCTGAAAAAATCGGTACGGATTCGTCTTTGCAAGTTGAGAAAGGCTATACTTTCACAGATGCTATTCTTGAGAATAGCAAAGTGAAAGACGGCGCAACCTACACGGATTTTTATGGGACAGTCGCCGCCATTCCTACTGGCCTGCCCAAAGACCAGGATATCAAGATGTACGAGGAAAAGCACTGCCGTGCAGAGATTTCTGAAGATGGCAAGACTTTGAAGCTGTACTTCCAGAAGAAGGTGTACGGTGTACAGTATTCTTGGACAGGGCTTGAAGATGTGACGGACCTGGTCAATGAAGATGGCGGGACTGTGACAGTTACTAAGCCTGAAGGCAATGATACACTGCATCAGGGCGAGACCTATACGGTCGATGGGCAGTATACTGCAGGTATGGTGCTGTACAAGAATGACCAGTACGGCAATCATATTAAGAAGTATACCTTCAGCGGCTGGAAGGTTGACGGGACGCTTGTTACAGGCCAGCAGATAATTGATGGCCAAGGCGTTGAGCTGAAGGGCGAGTGGACGGCCGAGGAGCTGTCTGCGCCGGATAACTGCAAGGCAACCATTACTTTTGAAATTGTCAATGGTGCCTTTGTTCCTGGCGCGGTGACAAGCAAGGAAGTCGTTCTGACCAACAATGGCAAGTGGATCCCAGAAGGCAGCTATACGCTGGCTGAAGAGGACATTCCCCAGAGCACTCCTAACTCCAACTTTGGCAACCCCATGTGGACTGCTACGGAGAATGGAACCATTAAGGACAGCAAACCTGTCAGCGTTACTGGCGATGCTACATTCACAATCACCTATAACCAGCTTACTGCTACCTATACGGTGAAGTATGTGGATGAAACGGGTAAGGAGCTTGCGGACAGCAAGACCGTGCCTGCCGCCAAAGTTGGTGATACTGTAGACGAAGAGCCTGTTGACATTACTGGTTACACCAAGCCCGAGAGCCAGCAGCTGACCATTAACGCCAAGGGTGGGAACATCATTACCTTCACCTACACCAAAGACACGGAAACCTTGGACACTGAGAAATCCTTTAACGTGCAGTATTATAAGGGTGGCAAGGCCGAGGGTGCCCCTGTTACGGTGGAGAAGATGGTTAACTACTGGGCAGAAAATGTCCCGGTGGATACTAATGATGTAGACACTAACAAGTTTGGCGCTACCTTTAAGTACGATGGTTACAAGGTGGGCGAGGGCGAGAAGCAGGAAGTTACTGCAGCTTTGCCTGCGAACGTAGCCGCTGGTGCTACCATCCACGTGTACTATGTGACCAACACTGCCGACTACCAGGTGCAGTATTTCTTTGAGACAGAATCGAATGGCACCTACAGCTACAGCACTACGGCCAATCATTTTGTGAAAAAGAGCGGCACGATTGGGCAGCCGGCTACAACCTTGACTGAGGATGAAAAGGACCCGGCGGAGGTTAACTTTAGCAGTAAGCCCGCTGGCAACTATATCTTTGACAAGGTTGTGGGTGAAAACGCGACCATCGCCGCCGACGGCACCACCGTTGTAAAGGTGTACTTTGCCCTGGACAACAAGGGCACAGACCCGACTGACCCCACAAAGCCTGACGGCAAGCCCGACCATGACCAGGCCACGGTGACCTTTAACGTGGTAAACGGTACCTGGAATGGCGATGGCCACGAGACTATCAGGACCCTGATTGTTGACTTGACGAGTGAAGGGGAGGAGAATAATGAGTCCTACACTCTGCAAGAAAAGGATATTCCTGGGTCTACTGCCAATACGGGTTATACGGGTGGCAGCTGGGATGCAACTCCTGTGGGTACAAAGATCACAGATCATAAGGTGACCTTTACGTACACCTACACCGCAAAGACTGGCCTGTCCTATACCGTGCACTACTATCTGAACGGTACTACTACTAAAGTGCATGAGGACAAGGTAGTTAGCAATCAGACCTTTGGTACTGCTATCAACGAGACCGCAAAGACCATTGACGGCTACAAGGTAGTTGGAGATGCTAGCTACACGGGTACGCTTGACCAGGAGAATGGTAAAGAGATTATCTTTAACTATGCGGTTGATGATGAGCAGACACATACCATCAGCTACAGAGTCCACTTCTTCAAGCAGGGAACGGATGGCTATAAAGAGGTGACAGCCGATACGGTTGAGGATACGCAGACTGTCCAGAAGCTTATTACCGAGGTTTCTCTGAAAAATGGTATCGGTGTTGAGCCAATCAAGTATAAGGGTTACAAGCTGGAAAGCATTAAGCTTGTGCGTGGTAATGAGGAAACTGACCTGAACAAGGAGCTTCCTGAAACAGCACAGGACGGCGATGCAATCAACGTGTACTATGCCAAGGATGAAGGACAGCAGAAAGAGCTAACCTTCACAGTTGAGTATTATAAGGATGAAACCAGCCAGATTGGTGAGGCAGAGACCATTACCGAGAAGGTTTGGGTAAATTCTAACGAAACTCAGCTGAGTACTGACGATAAGGTCAAGATCGAAGAAAAAATGCCCAAAGGGTATAGGCTTGACAAGGTTACAACCACATTGAATGGTACTGAGACCGAAGGTGAGTCTGTGCCTGAGAAGGTAACCACTGGTACTACCATCAAGGTATACTACACCAAGCGCACAGACCTGAGTTACACGGTGAAGTACCTGGAGAAGGACAACACTAGTAATGTGCTGCTGCCTGAGAAGACCGTTAACGGCCAGACCTTTGGCAATAAAGTGACGGTTAACGCGGCTGACATTCCTGGCTATACTGTGGATGGCAATAAGAAGCAGGAAATCACAATTGATGTAAGCGGCAATGTGGTTACCTTCTACTACACTGCCAATACCTATGGTATTACCGTGGGTTACACGGATGAAAATGGTGACAGCCTAGGAAACTATGACGGCCAGATTGATACCACCTTTGGCGTATCCTTTGGCCAGTATGGTGAGGCAATCAGCGAAGCTATCCCTGACACACTGGAGGCCAATGGAAAGCACTACATCTATGTGGGCGATGATCTGGACGAAGTGATTACTGACGAAAGCGGGGCAGTCACGACTGTTTCCGGTGACGTTGCAATTACTGCCGTTTACACCTTGGATGAGCTTGTTGACCCCAACATGCCCGAGGGAGAGCGTCCTGAAAAGGGCGACGGTATCCCCGATAAGTTCCAGGCGACTGTGACTTATGTGGCGGGTGCTGGCACCGCAAGTGTAAGCGTTGACCAGGCAGTGGTAACACTGTATCGGGTTGGCGAAGATGGCGAGTATGCCCAGGATGAGAATGGCGAGCTGATTCCCGCCGAGAACGGTGTTGGCCACCTGACCGAGGACCAGATCGCAACCGCTACTCCTAAGGAGGGCTACAATGAAGCTACTGTAGCCTGGGATAAGGAGCCGACTACCGAGATTGACATTACCAAGGATGTAACCTTTACTGCAAGCTTCAGCAAGATCCAGTATACCATCACGGTTGAAGTTGAGAACGGTGCGGCGAATCCTGCTGATAATGCTACCGTTGAGTACGGCGATAGCAAGACCATCACATTCACGGCAGACGAGGGCTATGCTCTGGATACCGTGACTGTGGACAACAAGCCTGCTAACCTGGACGAGAATGGCGCTTATACGTTTAACAACGTAACAGATAACCAGTCCATTCAGGTTGTGTATGCTGCCGATACGAAGGGCAAACCTGACCCGGAGAAACCTGACAAGGAAACTGGTGACGGCATCCCCGACATTTACCAGGCCGAGATCACCTACAAGGTAGAGAACGGCACTTGGAGCGACGGCGACACGGACGATAAGACCGTTTTGGTGACGTTGAAGACCAAGAATGCGGCTGGTGAGTGGGAGGATGCTAAGAACATTGACTTCAAGGTACCGACTGGAATGAAGCCGGACGCTGGCTATGCTTCTGTGGGCACGTGGAGCGGAACGCCCACAGCCGAAAACCTGAAGCCTAGCGAGGAAAATGTCTTCACCTACACCTTCCAGAAGCGTGGCGACCTGAGCTACACTGTCAACTATCTGGAGCAGGACACCAACAAAGTGCTGGATACTGCCAAGACCGAAACTGGTAAGACTTTCGGGGAAACCTATAAGGAGACTGCGAAGCAAATTACCGGATATGACTTGGTTGGTGAGCAGAATCGGTCCATCACAATCAGCGCTGATGAAAAGGAGAATGTTATCAACTTCTACTACACCAAGCGCACCGACCTGACCTACACCGTGCATTATGTGGACGAGGCGGACAACAAGCTTCATGAGTCTAAGACGGCAACTGCTGCATTTGCGGATACTATCAATGCTGATGATGAAGTAATTGCCATCCAGGACTATATGTTTGAGACTGCCACGCCTGAGACACTGACCATTGGTGTGGATCCGGAGAAGAACGTGCTGACCCTGCAATACACCAAGGATGCGTGGACTGACCCGAGCGTCACACCTGAACCGGGCGAAAGCCCGGATCCCAGCGAAAGCCCGGATCCCACCACCAGTCCTGACCCAACCACAACTCCTGGCGATGGGATTCCCGACAAATACCAGGTGCAGGTGTCCTACAAAGCCAGTAATGGTAAGGTTTGGCTGGAGAACGGCGAGCGGGTCAACACGTTGACCACCACCGTCACGCTGTACCAGCATGACGCCGATGGCAATGTGATAACCGAGAATGGCAAGCCACTGTTTGCTGACAAAAATAAGCTGGAGGAACAGAACGGCTATGGCACCTTGAGTGCTGAGCAGATTGCCCAGTATGGACCCAACAGCGGCTTTGGCAGCAGCGGGCCCAGATTCAACCAGACTTGGCCGAAGGCAGGGACAAAGATTACGGCATATACAGAGTATACTGTCAGTTATGACGCCAATCCCACCTTCCCGCCCATCAACCCGGACCCGGGCCCCGGCACGCCCACGCCCACCCCGGACATTGATATCGAGGACCCGGACATTCCTCTTGGCCCCACCCCGGACATTGATATCGATATTGATGAGCCCGATATTCCTCTTGGGCCTACCCCTGACGTGCCTGTGACGGATGATCCCATAGCCACGCCGGAGCCTCCCATTGACATCGAGGACCCGGATGTGCCCCTGGGCCCCGGCCTGG
>CAJUPK010000063.1 GCA_910588415.1 uncultured Oscillospiraceae bacterium
CCATCAATGGGTAGACGCGTTCAACGCTGGGGATGTGGAGGGGATTGTCCGCCTCTACGACAAGAACGCGGTCAACCACCAGGTTGCCAATGAGCCTGTGGAGGGGCTTGCGGCAATCCGGGAGATGTTTGCCGCGGAGTTTTCGGCGGCAGACATGGTCTGTATTGTAGAAAATATTTTTGAGGATGGGCAGTGGGCCATCCTAGAGTGGAGAGACCCTTTGGGACTGCGGGGCTGCGGTTTTTTCCATGTGGTCCATGGAAAGATCCTCTTCCAGCGGGGCTATTGGGACAAGCTCTCCTTTTTAAAGCAGCATGGCCTTCCCATCGAGCCGTAACAGAGACCAGCGCTGTCATAAAAACAAGGAGGGACCTGCTGCCATGGAGATGGAGAGGACGGATAGGCGAAAGCAGAGGTTGGCGGATTTGACGGACAGCCTGTTCCTGGTTCACTACTGCCACCCCAGCTGCAAGCCCTTTCAGAATATCATGCGCCTGCCAAAAGACGAGGCCTTTTCCCTGGCTGAAAAGCTGGCCAGGGAGAACCCCGGCGCCACCGCCTTTGGCCGTTTCGCGGACTTTGCAAATTATTACCCCCGCAGGCTGGCTGTGGACAGGCTCCTATATGAGAATTTCCTGCGCTTGGGGGGAAAGCCTAAGGAAAAGCACCCGCTTTCCTTTGTGCTGCAGGACTGCGGGTATTTGGAGGGATGGTTCGGAAACGGCCCCTCCTATAGGGTCCGGCTAAGTAAAATCTGCCCGGACAGCGTGAGCTTTACCCTGGGAGACAGCTGCGCCCAGTATGAGAGGACCGGGACCATCCGGCAGCTGACCTTGGAGCAGCTTCTGGCCCGGATGGAGGGCTTTTCCAGTGTGGAGGCCTTTCTGCAGGAGGCGGCGAAGCCCTATTCCTACATGGAGGCCCAGCTGTGGGACGATACTGCTATACAGAGCGGAGAGATTGTAAATGCCAATACTTGAGACCAAAAACCTAACCTACATCTACGGCCAGGGCACGCCCTTTGAGAAGACGGCGGTGCAGGATGTGTCCCTCTCCATTGAGAAGGGGGAGTTCATCGGGGTCATCGGCCACACAGGCAGCGGCAAGTCCACCCTGATACAGACCCTGAACGGGCTGATCCGACCCACCTCCGGCCAGGTGCTGCTGGACGGAAAGGACATCTGGGCAGAGCCCAAGAAGATTCGGGCCGTGCGCTTCCGGGTGGGCATGGTGTTCCAGTACCCAGAGTACCAGCTCTTTGAAGAGACGGTGCTCAAGGACATCATGTTCGGGCCCCAGAACATGGGCCTCTCAGACCAGCAGGCCAGAGACCGGGCCTATGAGGCGGCTCGGTTTACGGACCTGCGGGAGGAGCTGCTGGAGAAGTCCCCTTTCGAGCTCTCTGGCGGCGAGAAGCGGCGGGCGGCCATTGCCGGGGTCATTGCCATGGACCCGGAGGTGCTGATTTTGGACGAGCCCACCGCCGGGCTGGACCCCCGGGGCCGGGACGTGCTGCTGGCCCAGATCAGCCAGTACCACAAGGAGCGGGGCAACACCGTGCTGCTGGTGTCCCACAGCATGGAGGATATTGGCCGCACAGCGGACCGGCTGCTGGTGATGAACAGCGGCAGGCTGGCGGCCCTGGCCCCCACCAAGGAGGTCTTCTCCCGGGGGAGAGAGCTGGAGGAAATGGGCCTGCGGGTGCCCCAGGTCACCAAAATCATGCAGGAGCTGCAGGGCATGGGCTGGCCCATGGACCCCTCCGCCCTGACCGTGGACGACGCGCTGAAGCAGCTGATTCCCTACCTGAAGGAGAGGGGCCGCCAGGCAGGCCGAACAAGCCAGACAAGGCAGACAAGAGGAGGTGGCAGGGATGCTCTCTGATATCACACTGGGTCAGTATTTCCCGGCCAGGTCCCCCATGCACAGGGCAGACCCCAGGCTGAAGATCTGCCTGACCATTTTTGCCATTGTGCTGATCTTTTCCGCCGGGAATTTCTATGCCCTGGCCCTGGCAGTGGGGTACATCCTGCTGGGCATGGGGCTGTCCAAAATCCCCCTGAAGCTGTACCTGAAAAGCCTGAAGCCCATTTTGTTCATCATTGTGTTCACAGCCGTGCTGAATATCTTTTACGGCACCGGAGCCCCCCTGTGGCAGTGGGGCTTTCTGAAGGTCACCAAAAACGGGCTTTTGAGCAGCCTGTTTGTGTCCATCCGGATCGTGACGCTGATTTTGGCCAGCTCGGTGCTGACCTTTACCACCTCTCCCACCCAGCTGACAGACGCCATTGAGCGGCTGCTGCGGCCCCTCTCTAGGCTGCGGGTGCCGGTACACGAGTTTGCCATGATGATGACCATTGCCCTGCGCTTTGTGCCCCTGCTGCTGGAGGAGACGGACAAGATCATGAGCGCCCAGAAGGCCCGGGGGGCGGACATGGAGAGCGGCGGGGTGGTCCAGCGGATCAAAGCCCTGGTGCCCGTGCTGATTCCCCTGTTTGTGTCCGCGTTCCGGCGGGCCTTTGATCTGGCCACGGCCATGGAGAGCCGCTGCTACCACGGGGGCGAGGGCCGCACCAAGATGAAGGTATTGCGCTTTGGGGGCGTGGATTGGCTGATTCTCGGCTCAGCGGCGCTGGCCCTGGGGGCCTTTATCGCGCTGAACACGCTGCTGCCGCCCAGTATTGTCAGGTAGGGCCCATGGTGTATCAATATTGTGAAAAAGGAAATTTTGAGGACTTTGCCAGCGGGAGGGTGATCCTCCATAGGACCGGATACCCCAACTTCCCGGTGAGGCTGGCCCAGGAGATCTTCTGCCGGTGCCTGGGGCACCTGGACAGCGCCGGCCGCGTCTGCCTGTATGACCCCTGCTGTGGCGGCGGCTACCTGCTGGCTGTGCTGGGGTTCCTGAACCCAGAGAGGATCGGGAGAATCGTGGCCTCCGACATAGACGGGGAAGCGGTCCGGCTGGCCCGGGAGAATCTGTCGCTGCTGCACAGGGACGGGCTGGAGCGGAGAATGGAGCAGCTGGACAGGCTGCTGCGGCTGCACAATAAGGATTCCCACCGGGAGGCCCTGGAAAGCGCCGTGCGTTTGATGGACATATTGGCCGGATCCACCCATGAAATTGGGTACGAGGTGTTCCAAGGGGACATTTTGTCCCCTCACCTCAGCCGGGACTTTCAAGCGGATCTCGTATTCACGGATGTTCCCTATGGGAACCTGGTGGAGTGGCGGAACCAGAGCGGAGAGGAAGTCAATCTGCTGGACCAGCTGCTGCCCGTGCTGAAAGACCGGGGGGTGGCCGCCATATGCTCGGACAAGTCCCAGAAGTTCCGGTCCGAGCATTTCCAAAGGGTAGAAAAGCAGGCAGTGGGAAAGCGCCTGGTTCAGATATTCAAACTGGATCCAGCCCTATAGGGCGCTTCCGGCAGATGCGGGAAAGAGGAGGAAAAGAATGACTGCAATCAGGACACAGCGGCTTACCATAGCGCCTTTTAAAATGGAGCTTGCCCAGGAGTACTACCAGGAATTTGATGAAGAGATCACCCGGTACCAATATCCTGAGCCCTTTGAGACGCTGGCTGACGCGAAAGAAAGGCTGCAAGGTTTTCTAGAGGCCATGGAGCGGGGAGAGATGCTTTTCCTGTCCATACTGGACAAAGAAGGCGGCTTTGTGGGCGGCGTGGAGGTTAACGGCTTGAACGAGGCGTGCCCAGAGGTGGGAATATGGATTAGCAAGGGGTTTCAGCGCAGGGGCTATGCCCATGAAGCCCTGGCCGCGGTGGTAAGATATGTGGCCGGCCAGTATGGAAAAGATTGGCTGGCCTATGAGGCAGATATCCGGAATGTAAGCAGTATACGGTTGGTGGAGAAATTTGCGTATTCGCAGGAGGGTGTAGATGAGTTTGAGACCGAGACGGGAAAACGCCTCTCTTTGCGGCGCTTTCTGATACGATTGCAAGAGGCATAGGAAGGATGAAAAACGCCATGCGCAACCTGCTGCTGACAATCGCATACGATGGCGCCAGCTACCATGGCTGGCAGATACAGGAGAACGCCCTGACCGTACAGCAGGTCTTTCAGGAGGCGTTGTATAAGGTCACCGGACTGCGGGAGGACCTGAAGGCCTGCTCCCGCACGGACACAGGGGTTCACGCCAGGGACTTTCGGGTGAGCCTGAAGACCGAAAGCCCCATCCCGCCAGAGCGAATGGCGGCGGCCCTGAACCACTGGCTGCCCGAGGACGTGGCCGTGAAGGCTGTCAGGGAGGTGCCGGAGGATTTCCATGCCCGGTACAGCTGCAAGGGCAAAGAATACTGCTATGAGATATGGAACCACCCCATGCGGGACCCCTTTCTGCGGGGACGTGCCCTGCACTACTGGCATCCCATAGACGAAAACCTGCTGAACGCCGCTGCCGGGCAGTACCTGGGCAGGCACGACTTTACCTCCTTCTGCACCCTGGACAAGCGGGAGAAGGGGGACCTGGCCCGGACTGTGACCACTGCCCGGGTAGAGCGCCGGGGAGACCTGGTGGTGTTTACAGTGGCGGCGGACGGGTTTTTGTACAACATGGTGCGCATCATGGCGGGCACCCTGCTGTGGGTGCAGCAGGGCAAGCTGGCCCCTGGGGATATTCCGGGGATCATCGCCGCCCAGGACCGGGCAGCCGCCGGGCCCACGGCCCCTGCCTGCGGGCTGTATTTGAACCGGGTGTTTTATGAGGGCATGGACGGAGAGTAAACAGCCCGGGGACCTGGGGGATAAGGGAGGAGCAGGAAAACAGCAGAAAAGCATGGGGCAGGAGAGGGAACTGTATGGGAAAGCATGACAAAAAGCAGGAGACAAAAATTATCCGCCTGAAGGACTATCAGGAGCCCCAGGGGCCGAGCATAGAACCGCCGGTAGCGGAGTATGAATATGACGAGGGGCCTGGAGAGGCCGGGGGGCCTGTGGCCAAAAAGAAGGAGGCGTTCCGGCTGCCCAAAGCCGTGTACCACATCTCCTTGGCCCTGCTGGCCGTGGTGCTGGGCCTTTCCCTGTGGCTGAACCGGGAATACCTGACCTGGGACAACCTGAAGGAGTGGGTCAGCGTGCAGCTCAGAGGGCCGGAGGGCGGCGACGGGTATCCCGTGCAGATCACAGGCACGGATGTGTACGGGTCCAATTTTTTGGCTTATGGCGGCTCAGCGGTGACGCTGAGCAATACAGCGCTTACAGTGACCAACAGCAACGGGAAGGAGGAGCTGTCTGTCCGCCACAACCTGAACCAGCCCATACTGCGGGCCGCAGGGGGCAAGTATCTGATGTACAACGCGGGCAGCACAGGCTACAGCCTGGTCTCCGGCGGCAGGGAGGTGGTGGAGGCAGCGGCCAGCCATGACATTCTGACCGCCTGTGTGGCCCCCAACGGCAAGTTTGCCCTGGGCCTGGAGAGCAGCTATGGGGCCTCCCGGCTGGAGGTCTACATGGGCGACGGCAGCCTGCAGTATGAGTATCCTTTTTCCAACGACTACATAACCGCCGTGGCCATGAACTATGACGGCACCTTTGGGGCGGTGTGTACCGCACGCAGTGAAAAGGGGGAGATGGTCTCCCGGCTGACCGTGCTGGACTTCAGCAAGCCGGAGCCTGTGGCCCAGTTTGAGACCCGCGGCAACCTGCTGTGGGGAGCTGCCTGGGGAGAAAACGGGGTGATTTACGGCGTGGGAGACGCGGCGCTGGTGACAGGCAGCTCCTCTGACTTTGTGTTCAGCGAATACGACTACCAGGGCAGGCAGCTGACGGCCTTTGCCCTGGGGGCAGGCCGGGCCTTTCTCTCCATCTCCGCCTATGAGCACGGAGGGGCCAGCACGCTGCTGGTGTTTAACGGGAGCCAGGCCTATGGCGAGGACAATCCGGTGCGGGCGGAGCTGGACAGCCGGATAGAGGCCATCTCCCTCTCAGGGGGAACAGTGGCAGCCCTGGCCGGAGGGCAGGCGGTGTTTTGGGACTACAGCACCGGTGTGGAGCTGGGCCGGACAGAGGCTGGCGCGGACGCCAAGAGTATCGCCCTGGCCAGCGAGCGCCGGGCCTATGTGCTGGGGGTCAGCGAGATACGGGTGGCAGAGATCAGCTAGGGGATGAGAAGGCGTTTTAAGGAGAATGAAAGAGAACTGTAAGGGGTTTGGGCTTGTGGAATGGATGAAAATGTGATATGATTGGTACACGGCACAAACCCAGCAGGTAAACAAAGCCTGTGGGCCGTGTACGGGAGTTTTCTCCCCGTCCGCGCAGCGGACAGTTTTGCTACGCAAAATACGGAGCAAACTCCCCGAGCTTTGATGGGGGATGTACGGCACGAACCAAGGAGATAAACAAAACCTGTGGGCTGTGTACAAACCAGCCGGATAGCGGGCCGGCTGGGAGCGGTTTTCTATGGACAGACGCGGGGGCTTTCCCCCGGTTAAGATAGGAAAATTTTTGGGAGGAGCGGCGAATGGGTTATATTTTGGATGGAGTGGTTGTGGGCATATGCCTGCTCTGTGTGCTGATCGGCGTGCAGAGGGGCTTTATCCGGTCGGTTGTGCATTTTCTGGGGTCGGTTATTGCGGCCTGCCTGGCCTCTGTGCTGGGCGGGGCCCTGGCCCAGTGGCTGTTCGACGCCTTTTTCCGGGGGGCTTTGGTGGAGAAGATTGGAGAGACCTTGCAGAGCCTGGGAGCGGACAACGCCACAGCGGCTTTGGAACAGGTGCTTGCCAGCCTGCCGGACTTTTTGGTGCGGGCCCTGGAGGAGGCCGGGGTGACCATGTCCGCTGTGGGGGGGCAGATTGGCTCCCGCACGGACCAGGCTGCCCAGATGATCACAGACTATCTGGCCCCGGTGCTTGTAAACTTTTTGAAGGTGCTGGCAGTCATTGTGCTCTTCTTCCTGTTTATGACCCTGGTGCGGGCGCTGGCGGTCCTGGTGGGCCGGCTGTTCCGGCTGCCTGTCCTCGGCCAGCTGGACGGCCTGCTGGGGGGAATTTTCGGGTTCCTGCTGGCCCTGGTAACGGTGTGGATCGTGATTGCCGCCCTGCTGGTGTTTATGCCCATGCTGGACAGCGGCACCCAGTCCCAGGTGCAGGGGGCCCTGGACAGCTCGCTGATTGCCGGGAAATTTGTGGATCTGAATCCTCTCAGCGGGATGTTTGCGTAGCCCCTTGGGGACAGTTTGCCAATCGGTACACTTGGACAAAATAATTTGACTGCGCAACCCGCGGGCCGTCTTTGTGCGGTGTTGCCTAAAACACACAGGAAAAAGCAAATGGAAATGATGGTAAAAGATTCAGGAAAAAGAGATTTAGGAAAGAGAAAGGGAACTTCCATGCCCCAGGAAAACAGGACTTCCAACCGGATTGCCACCGTGCCCAACGCCATGTCTGTGCTGCGCATTTTGATTGTGCCCTTTTTCGCGGCGCTTTACCTGGGGGGGAATGTTCCGGGGGCAGTGGCGCTGCTGGTGCTGTCTGGGCTGACAGACATGCTGGACGGGCTGATTGCCCGGCGGTTTAACCAGATTACAGAACTGGGCAAAATGCTGGACCCCTTTGCGGATAAGCTGACCCAGGGGGTGGTGGCGCTGTGCATTGCCATCCGTTTTCCGGCCATCCGGCCCCTGCTGCTGCTGTTTATTCTGAAGGAGCTGTTCATGCTCTGCTGCGCGGTGGTGCTGCTGAAAAAGCACAAGCGCCCCTGCGCTGCCAAGTGGTATGGCAAGGTGGCCACCGTGATGTTTTACGCCTCTGTATCCGCCATTGTGGCCATGGACGGCATCGGCCTTGTAAAGTCTGACGCCTTTAATCTGACGGCCTATATCTTACTGGGGCTGACAGGCATTATGATGGCCTATGCGGCGGTGAAGTACTTTCAAATCTTCCTGTCCATCCTGCGTGCGCCGGAGGAAGACCCGCTTTTTGAGAAGAAAAATCAGAAGACAGCACACAAGAGGTAGTATATATGGAGCACCGTCTATTGGGATTTTTCAGCGGATTTCCCAGCCGCCGGTTTCCCCGCCAGGTGGCTGAGCGGCTTGGCCAGGAAATGGCCTGCCGGGAGAGCCTTGTTTTTGTAAGCGCCTGGCCAGAGGACCACCAGAGAAATGACAGCGATTCAGAAGGCATGTACGCCATGTTTTTGGAATATGGCCTGGATTTCGCTGAGCATACGGTAATTGACAGCCGGACAGAGGCCTCCCGGGCGGCGGAGCTGGTCCAAGGGGCCTCCTGCCTGTTTCTTATGGGCGGGCACCCTGGTCTGCAGCGGCAGCTCATACGGGAGACGGGCCTGGAGGCCGCCATTCGCGGGTCCGCTTCCGTGGTGCTGGGGGTCAGCGCCGGGGCCATCAACATGGCGAAGCGCTCCCTGGACACCAAGGAATCCCTGGCGCCTTATGAGGGCCTGGGTTTGGCGGACATTACGGTCAAGCCCCATTTTGAGCGGGAGAACCAGCAGGTTTTGGCAGATTTGCTGCAGGTTTCCTGGGAACTGCCTGTTTGTGCCATGGAGGATAACAGCGCCATATTTTTAGCAGGCGGAGAGCTCTCCCACATAGGAAAGATCCATTGGGTGGACAAAGGCAGAATATGTCCCTTTTCCCGGGGAAGCCTTTTTTCTGACGGAAAAAAACCAGCTGGCAGCCCAAATGTTTAAAGGCTGTTAATCAATTAGGAGCGGAATTGTGGTAAAATCCTTATGTGGCCCGGGGCAGGGAGAGGATCTTCCTGCTGCGGGGAAAAAGCCGGACAAAGGCTTGCGGCAAAAGGACTTTAGAAAAAGACTTGGAATAGATACGGCGGCGCATCTCTCCCCGGGCGGGAGCGTGCGCTTTCGCGTTTTATAGTTAAGGGGGCCGCGGAGAGGCGTTTTGCCTCTTTTCGGCCAGGCAGCCTTGCGGTCTTGCTTACAAATCGGCGCGTACTGGTTTTAGACGCGTTTCCTATAGGATATTGTCCCCAGAAGGCGGTGGGGAAGAAAGGAAAAAGACATGATGATGCTTTGTACAAGATGCCATAAGAGGCCGGCCACGGTGTTTGTGTCCCAGTCGGCCAGCGGTAAGGACATAAAGGGCTACTGCTTTGTATGCGCCAAGGAGCTGGGCATCCAGCCGGTAAACGATTTAATGGACAACATGATGGACACCCTGAAGCGCCAGACCGGCATGACCGAGGAGGAGTTTCAGGAGGCCACCGAGCAGATGACCCAGATGATGCGCATGGACGCCCAAGAGGCCGGAGAGGACGAGGAGGATGACTTTTCCCCTGGCGGCGCGGCCACCCTGCCCACAGAGATGATGCTGGGCGGGGGACCGGGAGAAAACGGCGGCTGGTCCGATAGGGCTGGGGTCCGGGGCAGGAAGAACGGCCAGGACGTTCACAAGAAAAAGCGCAAGCATATCCAAAATTACTGCACAGACCTGACCGCCCGGGCCCGCCGGGGAGAGCTGGACGCGATCATCGGCCGGGAGAAGGAGATTGAGCGGGTGGTGCAGATCCTCTCCCGCAGGACCAAGAACAATCCCTGCCTGATCGGCGAGCCGGGCGTAGGCAAAACCGCTGTGGCCGAGGGCCTTGCCCTGCGCATTGCCCAGGGGAAAGTGCCTGCCAAGCTGCGCCAGAAAGAGCTGCAGCTGCTGGACCTGACCGCCCTGGTGGCGGGCACCCAGTTCCGGGGCCAGTTTGAGAGCCGCATCAAGGGCCTGGTGGAGGAGGTGCGGGCAGACGGGAGTGTGATCCTCTTCATCGACGAGGTCCACAACCTGGTGGGCACCGGGGACGCGGAGGGCAGCATGAACGCTGCCAATATTTTGAAGCCCGCCCTGTCACGGGGCGAGATTCAGGTGATTGGAGCCACCACCTTTAACGAGTACCGCAAGTACATTGAGAAGGACGCGGCCCTGGAGCGGCGCTTTCAGCCAGTGACGGTCAGCGAGCCCTCGCTGGAGGACGCGGTGCAGGTGCTGATGGGCATTAAGTCCTACTATGAAAATTATCACCGGGTGACCGTGTCCCCCCAGATTGCCCGGCGGATTGCTGTGCTGGCAGAGCGGTATATCAATGACCGCTATCTGCCCGACAAGGCCATCGACCTGCTGGACGAGGCCTGCGCCTGCGCGGCCCTGCGCAATAAGCGGCTGGAAGAGTACGATGAGATGGAGATGAACCTGAACCGGGAGCGGGTGCGGGAACAGGACCTCTCCAACCCCAACAGCGTGAGCGTGGATTATGAGGAGCTGGCCAAAACCCACTACCGGATCGCCACGCTGGAGGAGGGGCTGGACCGGCTGCGCTCTGAAGGGGTGTTTGCCCCGGTGGAGGAGCAGGACCTGGCCTATGTGATCGAGCTTTGGACAGGGATCCCCGCGGCCAAGGTAGAGGCAGGGGACCTGCAGAAGCTGGCCGGGCTGGAGGCTGCCCTGTCCCAGCGGATCATCGGCCAGGAGGAGGCTGTGCAGGCCGTCTCAGCGGCCGTGCGCCGCAGCCGGGTGCAGATCAGCCCCCGGCGCAGGCCCGCGTCCTTTATCTTTGTGGGCCCCACAGGCACAGGCAAGACCGAGCTGGTGCGGGTGCTGTCCGAGGAGCTGTTCGACACGCCGGAGACCATGATCCGCCTGGATATGTCCGAGTTTATGGAGAAGCACTCAGTGTCCAGGATCATTGGTTCCCCTCCCGGCTATGTGGGCTATGACGAGGCTGGCCAGCTGACAGAGAAGGTTCGCCGCAGGCCCTACTCGGTGCTGCTGTTTGACGAGATTGAAAAAGCCCATCCTGACGTTATGAATATCCTGCTGCAAATTTTGGACGAGGGACGGGTCACAGACGCCCATGGACGCACGGTGAATTTTGAGAACACCGTGATTGTGATGACCTCTAACGCGGGCAGCGAGAAGAAGGAGGGGGCTTTGGGCTTTGCCAAAACCGCGGAGGACATGAGCCGGGAGAAGGCCCAGAAGGCTCTTTCGGAGTTCCTGCGGCCAGAGTTTTTAAGCCGTATTGACCAGGTGGTCATCTTCCGGCCTCTGACAGGGGAGGACTATGGCAGGATTGCCGGGCTGATGCTGGAGGAATATGTGGGCTCCCTGAAGGAAAAGGCCATTGTGCTTACCTATGACAAGAGCGCCTGCCAGGCCCTGGCCAAAGAGGCGGAAAAGGGCAAGTCCGGGGCCCGGGAGCTGCGCAACGCCATTCGCCGGGAGGTGGAGGATCCCATCGCCAATCTGCTGGTGCAGCGGGGCGAGGGGGGCCTTGGCCAGGTGCTGGTGTCCGCCCCAGAGGGACAGCTGGAGGTGACGGCCCTATGATGGAATTACGCAGAGCGAGAGAAGAGGACATTGCTGCCATCGGAGCCCTGTACGACCAGGCCCGGGAGGCCATGGCCGCGGCAGGCATTGACCAGTGGCAGGACGGCTACCCCAACGAAGAGGACGCCCGCCTGGACGTGGAGGCGGGCATGGCCTATGTGCTGGCAGAGGACGGCCAGGTGCTGGCGGCGGCCTGCCTGGGCTTTGGCATAGAGCCCACCTACAACGCGATAGAGCAGGGGGCCTGGCTGGGCCAGGGAGAATATGGCTTTCTCCACCGGGTGGCCGTGGCAGACAAGGCCAAAGGCCGGGGCGCGGCCGGGCTGTTTTTCCAGGAGCTGAAGCGCCAGGCCAAAGCCAGGGGCGTGGCAGTCATCCGGGGGGACACTCACCGGGACAACCAGCCCATGCAGCGGGTAATGGCCAAAAACGGCCTGGAGTACCGGGGCGTCATCCATGTAGAGGACGGCACGGAGCGTCTGGCCTATGAAGCCCTGCTGGACTGACCAGAAGGGTATACGGATATATTCATAAATAAATAGAGCAGAGGACAGCTTGCGGGCTGTCCTCTTTTTTTGCGCAAAATCAGGCAAAACGGGGGCAAAAATACAAAGAGAGCGTTGGTTTGAAAAGGTATACATTTTCGAAATAAAGTTTTTGGGGAGATTTTTTTCAATTAGCTCTTAATTTTTCTTCTATACAGCCGAATATACAGGTGTAGGCAGCAAGAGAGCGTTGGTTTGGAAATGTATAGGTTTTCGAACAAAGGCAAATAAGCTGCCTGCTGGGAGGGAGCCCATGCTGTCACTACGATTAAAAACAGGAGAATATTTGACCATAGGCGAGGGGATTCGGGTACAGGTATACCGGCAGAACGGAGACTCGGTGGAGCTGGCCATAGAGGCCCCCCGGGAGATTCCGGTGCTGCGGGGGAAGGTCTCCCAGCGCGAGGGAGCCAAAAAGGCGGAGGCGGCCCATGGGTGAGATTCGGATAGGGCTGGCCCCTACAGATGCCCAGGCAGAGCTGTTGGAGAAAACCTTTTCCTGCTGCCAGTTCCTGTGGAACCGCATGATAGCCGACGAACAGAAACTACAGGCCGAACTGGGGCGGCACTTCATCCCCACCCCGGCGAGGTATAAGCGGGAAACGCCAGCCCTGAAAGAAGTGGACAGCCTGGCCCTAGCCAGCCTGCACCAAAGCCTGAAGAAGGCTTTTCAGGACCACCAGTACAACCCCCACGACTACCCTCGGCCGGAGACCCTGGCCAGTCTGAACAGCTACACCACCTATTGCCAGCAGACCCGTTCCGGGCCCACAATCTGGCTGGATGAAGGTGTGCTACGGCTGCCCAAGCTGGGAGCCGTCAAGGCCCGCCTGCATGAACCCCTGCCCAGGGGAGCGGCAGTCCGGTCTGCTGTGGTAAGCAGGACAGCCAGCGGCTATGAGTGCCGGCTCTTCTTTGAGACAGCTGACCAAAAACTGTCCGCATAGCTCAATAAAGCCCCAGGGTTTATAAAGAGCGAGTAATTCAATGCTAAACAATATACAGTACAGATAATAAGTTTGGGAAAATAGAGAATTGAATATAGAAATATAAAAAAATAGAAAATTAATTTAAAAGTTTCGTCAACCTTTTCAAAGGTTGCAGGGGTTGGGGGACAGCGTCCCCCA
>CAJUPK010000064.1:0-3564 GCA_910588415.1 uncultured Oscillospiraceae bacterium
TATTTCCCGAAGGGAAACAAGCGCTTCGCGCGCAGGGGCGAAACTCCGTGACTTGGGCGAAGCCCAATGTCAAGAGAGCCCTGCCAGCTCCTTGTTGTACTCGTGCTCTTCGGCGGTAGAGGCATAGTAGGCCACTCCGTCATCTGAATGGCAGAAGTACAGGTAGCTGGCCGCCTCCTCCGAGGCATTGGGCTTTAAGGCCGCGTTGATGGCCTCCAGGCCCGGGTTGCAGATGGCGCCAGCAGGCAGGCCGCTGAAGGTGTACGTGTCATAGGCCCCGTGACTTAAAGTGCCGCCCAGCTCGTCCAGCTCTTTGGCGTTTTTATAGGGATAGAAGGAGGTGGAGTCGCACTCCAAGTTAAAGATGCCATAGTCCGCGCCAAACTCCAGCCGGTTGTGCAGTACCGCGGAAACGCTGAACATGTCTGTGGTACTGGCCGCCTCTGCCTGGATAATGCTGGCCAAGGTGATCACCTGGTCCATGCTCATATTGGACTCGGCAATCCTGGCCTGCAGCTTGTCGTCCATTTTCCCCTGGAAGTTCCACAGCATTTTTCCGATTACCGAGTCCAGCTCCTCCCCCTTATAGAACTGGTAGGTGTCTGGGAACAGGTATCCCTCCAGCTTATAATACTTGCCGCTGGTTTCTCCCAGCTGGCTGATCATGTCATACTTGGTGTAGTCCCCTGCGTTCAGCTCGTTCAAAAAGTCCTGGGCCGTACAGACCTCGTTCTCCTCCAGAAGATTGGCGATCTGCAGGGCCGTGCTGCCCTCTGGGAACACCACCTCTACCACTTCCATGTCATCGTCCCCCCACTGCAGGGTGTTGATCAGGGCCTCGTAGTCCATATTGGTGTCGATTTGGGAGTGGAGGCCCCGGGGAAAGTCGTCCATGTCCTCTTTGATCTTGCAGTACAGGGCGAAAAATTCCGGCTTATTGATAACCCCCGCCTGGTAGAGAATGTCCGCCAGGCCCTCCTCTGTAAGCTTGCCCTCTGGGATGGTGACGTCCACTTTGCCCTCCCGCCGGCCAGCCCCAAAGAAGTCGTTGGAGCCGCCAATCAGATAGCTGGCAAAGGTAAAGGAGATCAGCAGCACCATGCACAGCCACATAAAGGAGAACACCCGCTTGTTTTTCCGGGCCTTCACCCGGTTGCGCTTTTTGTGGGCCTTTTTCTCCGCACGCAGCTCTTTGTTGGTAAGGGCGGCTTTTTTCACCGAGTGGGGCTCTACGTACCGCTCTGGCTCTCCCCGGCGCTGGCGGGGCAGCTCCATGCTGCTGGTCATCAGGTCCCGCTCGTCAATGCTCACCTTAAACCCGCCCGTGGCCGGTCCCTTCTCCCCACTGGGCTTTCCTCTGTTCTGCTGTGGTTTTTGCTCCATAGTCTTCTGTTTCCTTTCCTGTTGATAGCCGCCTAAGGGGGGCTCTGCTTGCCTGCCGCTTTGGAAGGCTTATTGTGGTCCAATGATCTCTGCCCCAAAGGGCATAAGCGCCAGTTTGGCGATTTTAAAGCACTGCCTGCCAAAGGGGATGCCCACAATGGTGGCGCACAGCAGCAGGCCGTTCACCCCGGCTGCCAGCGCCAAGGGTATGCCGCTGAGCAGCAGCCAGAGCAGATTGGCCAGCGCGGACGCTGCGCCGCCCCCGTATTGGACGCTTTTGCCAAAGGGGAAGAAGGCCAGGCTGGCAAACTTGAAACACTGCCGCCCTATGGGGATTCCGATGATGGTGACGCACCAGAGAATTCCTGCCAGTCCCCAGGCCAGCCCCTGCCACATCCCGCCCAGAAGGAACCATAGGGCGTTTCCCAAGCAGCTCATGGGGTCAGGCCTCCCACTGAATGGCCGCACGGATCTCCTGGGCGGTCTCGGGAGAGGCCAGGACCTCTGCCAGCTTCAGCCCAAACTGGGTGGAGACCCCCATGCCCCGGGCCGTGATGAAGGGGCCGTCCTGGACTACATAGCGGCTGCTGAGCCTGCCGCCGCCCTCTTCCACATCCTTCTGGAAGCTGGGGAAAGCCGTGGCCTCCCGGCCGTTCAGCAGGCCCTTATGGGCCAGAATGGAGGGCGCGGCGCAGATGGCTGCCAGCAGCTTGCCCTTTTGGGCACAGAAATCCACCAAAGCCTGCACCTGGGGGGATTTCTCCAGGTTCAAGGTGCCGGGCAGGCCACCGGGAAGGACCACACAGTCCAGGTCCTCTGTCCCTGCCCCGGCAATCTCCTGGTCAGCGGTGACCTCTACCCCATTGGACGCTTTTACCCGGAGGCCTGTTACGCCCACGGTCTTTACCTCTACCTTGGCCCGGCGGAGGATATCCACCGGGGCCATGGCCTCCACCAGCTCGAAGCCCTCGGCCAGCAATACGTATACCATACAATCAACTCTCCTTTTGTGTTGACATAAGATTTTTTTGTTTTGATAAATTCCCCTTTTTCAGGGAACGCCTGAGCCCTCTGTACAGGGCGCGGCAGCCCAGAAGCAGGAAATAGAGCGCAATGACATCCCCCAGCAGCGCGCCTATGCTTATTTGTACAGAGCTGAAAAGATTGACGCCCAGATGTTTTTCATACACAGTCAGAAAGGGAAAGGGGAACCCTGCCTGGCCGGAGGCGTCCTCCCTGGCCAGGGGCATCAGGTAGGTGATGAGCAGTTCGGCCCAGAAGGCCAGGTTGGCGATTTTCCAGTTGATTTTTCTTGCCGCTTGCTTTAGTTTGTTCATGGGGTACCTCCTTTTGCGTCTGGGGTGTATTGGAATGGGGCTGACGGGGTGTTTCTTTGGAGGTTCCTTTTGGAGTTTTTTTCGTTTTTTATTTTGACACTTTCTATTCGGAAGGAATACGGGGGCCTTCTTTCTGCATAAACCCACAGCGGACAGGCCGCTGTTTGACCTGCGGTCAAAGGCGCTGGCTTTGAATCCGGCGGCGCAGCTTTACCCTGTCCTGGCTATTGTATGGGTGGCAAGCTGCTGCCTCGCTTCTTTGCTTACTGCGCCGCCTTTAAGGGCAAGGCCGTGGGGCTCTGCCCCACACCCCGCAACCTTTGAAAAGGTTGACGAAACTTTTGATTCGCGCTTTTGGCTGGTGCTTAAGTTGGCTGCTGGCCCGCGGTGAGGCTTTTTTCCACTCTTTGACGGACCTCCTCCACAGGCAGAGGCTCGCCCTCCTGGGCGCAGGACACCACCGTCCAGCCCAGCCGCTGGGCGGCGAAACGGGCGCAGGAGGCGCAGCTCTCTAAAAAGGCCACGTTCCGCTCGTGCAGGTCCTTTTTCTCCGCCTCCCCCTGGTACCGCTTTTCCAGCAGCTTTTGGGACACCGCCACCGGCATGTCCAGGAAAATCACCTGGTCAGGCCGGGGCAGGCCCAGCCGGTCATACTCAAAGGCCTCGGTCCAGGCAATGTAGTCCTCCCACTGGCTCTTTGGCAGTTTTTCCATCTGGTAGATCAGGTTGGAGGTGACATACCGGGCTGCCAGGATGGTCACTCCCGCCTCATAGTCCTGCCGCCAGAACTTCTGGTAGCTGGCGTATCGGTCCACCGCATAGAAGGCCCCGGCCGCATAGGGGT
>CAJUPK010000064.1:3574-12671 GCA_910588415.1 uncultured Oscillospiraceae bacterium
GGTTCACGGCCCCCGGCGCGCTGCCGAACTCTCCGGAGAGATACATCTTCACCAGAGCCGAGGAGGGAGAGCTGTAGTCTGGGAAGGAGATGGTTTTTACCGGGCCCTGCCGCCTGAGTGCCTCTTCCAGCAGGGGGAGCTGGGTGGTTTTGCCGCTGCCGTCCAGGCCCTCCAGCACAATCAGACTCATGGCTGGACCTCCAGCTGAGCAAAGCGCTGGCGCACTGCAGCGGCCTCTCCGCAGCTCATCTTCCCCTCGGGACACTCCCCCCGCAGGCAGGGGGGACCCGCCTTTTGGAACAGATGGGGCGCCGCTGCCTTTGCCAGCCGCAGCATCTCTGTGGCCAGGGCACGAATCTCCCACTGGGCCCTACCGCAGCAGCGGTGGGTAAAGAAGTTCCGCAGCTCCCGGGCGTTCATGGTGCAGATCAGCTTGGTTGCACAGGCATTGGGCAGCACGAACCGGGCGTCCTCAATGGCCTTTTTCTCCGCCTTTCTGGCCGCCTCCTTCTCGTCCCATCCCTGAGCCAGAAAGGCCGCCTTATGCTTTTCCTGCAGCAGCTCCGCCAGCCGCTGGTAATGGCGGGCGTCCTCCTCCATAGCGGCCAGAAACTCCTCTCGGGCCTCTGGAACAGCCTCGATCTCTGGGGGCAGGACAAAGTCAAAGTGATTTTCCTTCACATAGCGCTGGCTCTGCACACTGTAGGAGGCAATGCGGTGCCGGGTGAGCTGGGCCAGCAGGGACCGGGAGACCCCCTCGATGCCAAAGGTGAAGCTGGCGTGCTCAATGGGGCTTTCGTGGCCGATCTCCGCCAGCATGTCCAAAAAGCCCGCTGTCTTCTCCTGGGTCAATCCCTCATAGACGGTACTGATATCTGCCGCCGCGTAGCAGAGCTTGGCCGCGCAGGCCACGGTGCGCTCTGGCTGGGGCGTGCAGGCCAAAAGCTGTACATTCATGGTTACTCCCCCTCTTGACTGGTCTGGCTGCTGGTTTGATCCGCTCCGCTCTCGGATGCGCTGCCGGAAGACAGGGAAGAGGACTTCTTCTCCTCTTCCTCCTCCACTACCTCCCAGTCAAAGACCAGGCCCGCTTCTTTCAGCTGGCTGTACTGGGCCAGGGTGACCTCGTCCATATAGGCCAGCAGGGCCTCTCCAGAGAGCTGGCCGTTCAGGTATTCCTCCAGCTGCTGCCGGAAGGTCTCTTCCGTGGGCAGCTGCTGGCCGTCCTCTGTGCAATAGCCCCGGGCGCTGGCCCCGTACCGATAGGCGCCCTCGCTTAAAAGCCGGATCTCCCCCGCCCGGTCCCCTTCCAGCAGGGAGGGCTCCATGGCGGAGGCCTCTTTATAGATGGGCAGCGTGCCGCAGACCGCGGCCATGTGGGTGTTGTTGTCCCCGTTGGTCAGGTAGCACAGAAAATGAAGGGCCTTTTCCGGATCCTGGCTGGTCTCGCTGATCCCCCAGCCCCACCAGCGGCAGGGCACAATGGACGTGCCGCTGTCTCCGGGGGGCAGGCCCTGGGCCTCCCAGGTACCCGCAGGCATGGAGGCCTTCAGCCGGGCGGCAGCGGACCCGCTGGCAATCAGCACAGCGGCCTCTCCGTCTACAAAGGCCTGGATGGCCTCCTCCTCGGTCATGTTCCCGTGTTCTATGGAGGCGTCGAACAGCTGGCCGAAGAGTTCCACAGCCTTTAGGCCCCTCTCATAGGAGAAAACCGTCACCGGATCCCCCTCCAGAGGGTCATAGACGCCCATATATCCGGCGGCGGGATGGGCCAGGCTTCCTGCCCCCAGGGTACTCCACAAAATGGAGTGGAAGCAGTCTGTCAGCCGCTCCCGGCTGATGGCAAACCGGCCCTGGCTGCTGAGCTTGGAGCGGATTTCCAGAAGGCGGTTCCAGCTTTCTGGCCGGGCCTTTTCCGCGGCAGTGGTCTTGTCCCCGTTGAACTGGTCCAGCCAGTCCTGGCGGAAGTACAGCATGGGCTGCTCCATATCCACGGGCACCGCATACACCGGGCTGCCCGCCGTGCAGTGCAGCACAAAGATGGCCCCAGCGCTCAGGCTGCCCTCGTTGTTCCAAAAGTCCGTGTACTCCGCCAGGTCCAGCAGGCCTGTCAGCTGGCTGCCCTCTCCGCTGTTCTCCACCAGCACCAGGTCCGGCTCCTCCTCCGGGGAATCTGTCAGTTGGATTTCCGTCTGGGGATAGTCCGCCTGGTAGCGCTTGACAATGTCCTCCAGCACTGGGTAGATATCCCTGTTCTCCAGGTCTCCGGGCACCTCTACCACCAGCCGGGCTGGCTGGCCGTTGTTCTCCGGCAGGGTCTCTGTCTCATACACCACAGGCTTTTCCTCTTTGCAGCCGCCCAGGCACAGCAACCCGGCCATGGCCAGGCACAGCAGGCCCCGGCCCCGCCTTGTTCCTCTTTTCACGCGCTCTCCGCCTTTCCCAATCTTATCTGGTTATGGCAAACCATGCCCGGCTGTTTTTGTCCTTTGCAGGCGCTTTCCGGGCCTGTTCTTTGAAACCAGTTGATTTCCCACGTACCTATATACATGGTTATTATAGCTTTTTTCTGGAAAAAATACAAGCCGCTGGGAACAATATCCTTCCTGGCGGCCTGTAATTTATGGATTATTCACAATTTATCCGGGAAATTTCTCCCGAGATTGCCGGATGGCTCTTCTGGATGGTCACACCCGGAGGATATAGTCCTCTTTCCGGGGCTTGGGCTCCGGTGCGGGGCCGTCTCCATAGCCAATGGCCACGGAGCCCACACCCCGCAGGCTGGTGGGCAGGCCCCATTTTTCCAGCAGGGACTTGCCCTCGGGCAGCTGGAACATCTCCTGCTCCCCGTGGATCCAGCAGGTAGCCAGGCCCAGGGCATGGGCGGCGATCATCATGGTGGCCAGCACGCAGGAGCCGTCCTCCACACAGGTGCCCCGCTCCGGGTCCGCCAACACCACCAGAATGACCGGAGCGCCGTAGTAGGGGTCGCTGGCAAAGCCCCGGGCTTTCTGGTTCAGGGCCTGCACGGCCTGTCTGTCCTCTGGGCTTTCCACTGCCACAATCACCGGCGACTGCTTGCCCATGCCCGTGGGGGCATAGGTGCCAGCCTGCAGCACGGCCTCCAGGGCCTGGGGGTCCAGGGGCTTTGACAGGTATTTGCGCACGCTTCTTCTGGTCAGCAGGGCTTCCAATACGGGATTATTTTGGCAATCGTTCATAGCTCTGACTCCTTTCGCTTTCGGATCATGTTTCTCTGTACGGCTTGCTCTTTTTATGGATGGGCCGCGCTGTGCTTTTCCTCTTTCCCCAGGGCCTCTGCCAGAGCTACAGTCAGCTCGCCCAATCCCACATTGTATCCAGCGCAGGTAAAGCGGGCCTGGCCCCCTTGGACCAGCACCACCAAGGGCATCCGGCCGGGTTCTCTGTACAGCCGCCGGGCCGCTGCTTCAGCCAGATCCCCGTCCCAGGGACGCAGAGAGGCCTTTTGCAGCTCTCCCCCAGGCTGCCAGGGGGCGGGGGCAAAGAAGGTCAGCCCGCAGCCCAGGGTTTCCAGCCGCCGGGCCACAGGGGCCAGCTCGTTGAGCAGGTGCTCGGTAGGCTCCTCCCCTGGCTCCAGCCAGCAGAGCAGCTCCAAGTCCTGGGGGGGGAAGCCTAGCTCTGGCAGGGGCAGCCGCTGCAGAAGCTGCTGGCTGTCCGCCTGGCGGAAAGCCGCTGTTATGGCCAGGCACTCCCCAGGAGATAGGTGAAAATCTTTCACTGCACCCAGCTGGCTGCCTCCTGGCAAGCGGGTCGCTGTCAGCAGCCGGTAGAAGCCAGCCGCGAGCCTTAGGGGCTCTCCGTTGGCAAAGCCTGTCACAGGCCTCCAGCCCTCTGCCCAGCGGAGCAGGCTCAGCTTGCCTGTCTCTTCCTCGGGCCAGCTGACCGTCACCTGGCCCAAGGGCAGGCCGTCCGCCCGGTGGAAGGCCCCGTCCTGCCAGAACTCCGGGGACCCGTCCGCACCCAGGCGGGCTGGTATGCCCTGGGCCCGGCACAGGGCGCAGAACAGCACCCGCCGTCCCGGCTCATGGGCAGCGCCCAGGCCCCAGGCCCCGCCGGGGGTTTGGGGCAGGTCCGGAAAGCTCTCTACAGCCGGGAGATTCTCCTGCAGCCAGTTCCAAAGCCCCTCCGGCCCTGGGAGCACAGTTCCCTGCAGTTCCTCCCTCCAGGGAGCCAGGGGCTCGGTATCCACCCGGGGGCACAGCAGCGCCTGGCGGAACACCGGGGAGGGGAAGCCCTGGGCTTTGTTTAAGACGCCTTGGCTCTCCTCCAGCACGGGAAGGGGAATGTCTCCGGCCCGGTCCTTGTCCGTCAGGGTCTCCCACACCTGCTGGTACTCTGGGGGATGGCAGGGCTTCTGGGCCGGGCGGCTGCTCCGCAGTTTTTCCCCCTGTTCCAGCACCTGGCGGCGGCGAAGCTTCTCCTCTGGGGACAGGGGCGGATTTACCCGGCCCCCATCCTCTGGGGCGAAAAAGTCAAAGCTGCCCTCCTGGATGGAAGAGCCGGGCAGGGTTATGGTCAGCTGGTCCGTCTCCCCGGTGTGTACCAGGACCTCGGCCCGCTGGTCCCCCTGCCAGACGGTAACCCACAGGCTGCCCAGCCCCAGGTGCAGGCTGGCCTGGCCCTGGCTGTTGGTTGTGCGGCGTGCAACCTCCCCCAAGGAGCCCTCGTTCAGCAGGGAGAGCTGTATCTGCGCCCCGCTGACGGGCTGGCCTGCCGGGTCCAGCACCGTAAAGCGGAAGGGCCGGACTGCCGCGTACCGGCTGGTAACGCTCTCATATGCCACGCCCTCCCTGCGGTCCAAGTCCAGGGGGGAGGCAGAGGAAAAGAACAGCTCCTGCCAGCCCTCCCCCTGGCCCACGAAGGCTTTGGCATGGCACAGCATGGCCCGGCCTGCCGCCGGGACAAACCAGCCCCTGTCCAGGGCGGGCTCTGGCTCGCAGGCCCCTAGAAAGCGCCAGGCTGAGCCGTCCCAGGCCTCTACCCAGGCGTGGTTGTCGTCACAGTGGGACCACCAGGGGGCATAGACCTGCCGGGCGGCAATGCCCACGCTGCGCAGAGCGTTTACCGCGAACACAGACTCCTCCCCGCAGCGCCCCCAGCCCCGGCTATAGATATCCCAGGCCGAGGAGGTGCGGCTGTCTGTGGTCCGGTAGGTCACCTGCTCTCCGCACCAGCGGTTCACCGCCAGGATGACCTCTGGCAGTGGCAGGCCCTGGACCCGAGGGGCAAGCTGGGCCTGGAAATGCTCCCGGCAGGGGGCCAGGGCCTCGTTATTCACCCGGGGACAGAGCACGTACAGCAAAAACAGCGGGTCCGGCAGGGCCGCGCACCAGGGAAAGGCCTGGCGGGCAGCCAGGGCCTCCTGCACCGCAGAGAGCAGCAGGGCCGGAGGGTAGTCCCCCAGGTCTGTTGCAGGCAGCGTGCCTGCCAGAAAGGTAAAGAGTTCTCTCTCCTCTCCAGTTAGGGCCTCCCTGGCCTCTGGATATGCCCGCCGCTTTTGCCACAGGGCCTCTCTGGCCTGCCAGCCAGCCTCCCCATAGGCCTGGAGGGATTCCTTTAGGCTGCTCATTCGGCCAGCTCCACTTTCAGGACCGTGTCAACCGGGTCAGGCAGGACCGGGTCTGGGCCCAGGTTTGCGAAAACCACGTCCGGGTAGTTGTCATAGATCCAGCCCTTGGCCAGATGGACCTCTGCCCCGGTGGAAAGCCAGCGGACCGCCTTGACCTGCTCCTGCCGCAGGCCCTGGAGGGGCATACAGCCAATGGTGTTTTCAAACAGGTGGTAGTACAGGGTATTGCCCTTGCGGGTGATGCGGCCCATGTCTGGCTTCTCCATGCCGGACTTGCCGCAGCCATAGATGCTCTCGGAGTTCTTGTCCATCCACTGGCCAATCTTCTCCAGGATGGCCAGGGATTCAGCCGGGATATTGCCCCGGGCGTCCGGGCCCACATTCAGCAGCAGGTTGCCGCCCTTGGAGACGCACTCCACCAGCTTTTTGATGAGCATGGAGGCGGGCTTGAAAAAGTGGTCCAGGGCCGCATAGCCCCAGTTGTTGTTCATGGTGACGCAGGCCTCCCAGACTAGGTCCCGGCCCGCTTTGTCCTGCAGGCCGTTGGGGGGGATGATCTGCTCGGGGCTGACAAAGTCCCCGTGGTAGGGCTTGGGGTCCCCCTCCCACATGGAGCCAAAGCCCTCGCCGCTGACCTCCAGCCGGTTGTCGATAATAATGCCGGGCTGCAGCTCCCGAATCATGCTTACCAGCTCATGAGCCCGCCAGGTCTCGCCCCGCATGGTCTTCTCCCCCTCGCCGTAGGAGAAGTCAAACCAGAGAATGTCCAGCTTGCCGTAATTCGTACATAGCTCCCGGACCTGGCCGTGGAGGTAGTCCAGGTAGCGGTTGAAATCTCGGCTCTCATTGTCGCACTCCGGATGGCTGCGCATGGGGTGATAGGCGTCCTCAAAGTGGGGATAGTCCGGGTGGTGCCAGTCCAGCAGGGAGTAATACAGGCCCACCTTCAGGCCCTCGGCCCGGAAGGCGTCCAGGTATTCCCGAACCAGGTCCCGGCCGCAGGGGGTGTTGGTAGACTTGAAGTCTGTAAGCTGGCTGTCGAACAGGCAGAAGCCGTCGTGGTGCTTGGCGGTGAGCACCGCGTACTTCATGCCCGCCGCTTTGGCGGCCTTGGCCCACTGTTTGGGGTCATAGTCCACAGGATTGAACTCCTTAAAGAAGGGGAGGTACTCCTCCTCGGGCATCTGCTCACTGCTGCGCACCCACTCGCCCCGGGCGGGGATGGCGTAGAGGCCCCAGTGGATAAACATGCCGAAGCGGGCCTCTTGGAACCACTCCATGCGCTTTTCGTACTCTTGGCGGTTAAACTGATACATAGTCGTACTCCTTTCAAATCTTCCTATCGAATCTTGTTATCAAAATCGTATAAAAACACGCTTTCACCCTCGTCTGTCTCGCCGGTATCCTGAAAGCCGAATTTCTCATACAAATGCACGGCCCGCTGGTTCTTCCGTTCCAGGGTGACCCACACCTTCCGGCTGCCATACTGCCGGCTGATTTGTTCCACAACCAGCGGCAAAGCCTTTTGGCCGTACCCCTTGCCCTGTTGGTCCACGTCTATCGTGTACCGGCACAACAGGGGCCGGTCCTCCTTCCAAAGGCCGTAGAACACAAAGCCCACGGCTGTTTCGTCATCGTAAACCACCCGGCAGTCCCAGTTCTTCTCATACACCGCTTGCAGCATGGAGAACGCCGTGCTGGTCACCCATTGCTGGTCCAGGGGATTCTCATGCTCTGGGTCTGTGGTAAGAAACACCGCGTCCCGCCAGTTCTCTCTTGTAACAGGTTCTAAATGAAGCATTGCTTATCCCTCCTTGTCCAGCAGGCACACCGCCTGGGCGGCCATGCCCTCTTCCCGGCCCGTGAAGCCCATGCCCTCTTCCGTGGTGGCCTTCACACTGACCTGGCTCACATCTATGCCGCAGGCCCGAGCGATATTCTCCCGCATCTGGGGAACATAGGGGGCCAGCTTGGGCCGCTGGGCCATCACCGTGGCGTCGATGTTGCCAATCCGGTACCCGGCCTCCTCCACCGCCCGGCAGACCGCCGAGAGCAGTTTCAGGCTGTCGGCCCCCTTGTACTGGGGATCGCTGTCCGGAAACAGGCAGCCAATATCCCCCAGGGCCGCCGCGCCCAACAGGGCGTCCGCAATGGCGTGGCAGAGCACATCCGCGTCGGAATGGCCCAAAAGGCCCTTTTCAAAGGGGACGTCCACCCCGCCGAGGATCAGCCTGCGGTCCGCAACGAGCCTGTGTACGTCGTAGCCGCTGCCAATGCGCATGTCCATCTGTCCCCTCCCTTCCCCCACCATGGCCCGGGCGAACAGCAGGTCCTCCGGGGTGGTGAGCTTGAAATTCTCATAGCCGCTGGGCGTGAACCTGACCCGGCCCCCCGCAGCCTCGATCAGCTGGCAGTCGTCTGTATAGCTCTCTCCCCGCTGCCGGGCCTTCTCCGCCGCGTACAGGTACAGTTCCCGCCGGAACGCCTGGGGGGTCTGCACAGCCATCAGTCGCTCCCGGGGCGGGGTGCTCTCTACAAAGCCGTCTTTTCCAGAGAGCTTGCAGGTGTCCTTGCTGGGCACTGCCGCTGTGGCAGCCCCAAAGGCCGCCGCGTCCTGGCACACTGCCTCCAAAGTCTCCTGACGTACCAGGGGCCTGGCCCCATCGTGGACTACCACATAGGGCCAATCCCCTTCCAGGGCCAGCACCCCGTTGTACACAGAAGCCTGGCGGGTATCTCCCCCCAAAGCGAAGCGGACCCGCTTGCCCCCAGAGGGCTGCTTCAGCCCCCGGGACAGCCGGGCCAGTTCCTCCTGGTCCTCTGGACGGCACACCACGCAGATCTCTTTCACCTGTTCACAGTCCAGCAGGGCCTGCAGGCTCCAGCAGAACACCGGGCGGCCTTTCAGCAGGGCCAGCACCTTAGAGCGCCCGCCCCCCATGCGAGAGGAACTGCCTGCGGCTACCAGCACCCCGCCGAAGCCCCCCTCCATGCCGGGACCCTCTGTTTGGGCCATGGGGCTGTCTGTATCCAGTCCTGTTTTTTCTATTATATAGGATGCCTCCCTTCCATGCCGGCACAAAGGAAATGCGCCCGCATAAACCTGCCCCCATCTTAGCACAGAAATGAAAATTTTTCCACCCGCTTTTTTGCAAATTCCAGAAAATTCTTCTTATTTTTTAAAACCTGTTGCTTTGTCACCAGGCTATATGCTATTATTGTTTTGAATCGGCCTGAGACCAGCCTGCCCCGGCGGCTGGTCCAAGAGCCTGCTGGTACAGCTGCTTCCTTTTAAAGAGGAAACAGAAAACGAGGGAATGTGAGGAGCGGCAAATTATGGACATCTTTTCAATCTTCACCCTGTTTGGAGGGCTTGCGTTCTTTTTGTACGGAATGAACGTGCTCTCCGCGGGTCTGGAGAAAATGGTGGGCGGCAAGCTGGAGACCGTGCTGCGCGTGATGACCTCTAACCCCTGGAAGGGCCTG
>CAJUPK010000065.1 GCA_910588415.1 uncultured Oscillospiraceae bacterium
TGGTGGCTCAAAAGAGACCTTACGCGAACCTTCCGGCGCTCCATTGGCGCCGGATTTCTCTACCATTTCCGCATCCAGTTTGAGCCGCAGGGTGTTCTTATCCCCGGAGAAGCTGAATATAAGTTTCATGTCATCGTCATACAGGTACACAGCCACCAGGAAGGTGTCAAACAACTTAGCTTGGAATCTTTTATCAGTGATATCCCCTTCTCGAAACACCTCCAGGCCGGCAATCATGTCCTCGCGATTCACCACTATAATGTCGGCCCGTTCAGAGGCAATCTGAGCGGTAAGCTGAGCCTGCCGCTCCTCCACCTCCAGCAGGCGGCTCTTGGTTGTAGGGGTGATGATGCCCTGCTCAATGGCCGTCATGATGTTTTTCGCGGCCCGCTTGGCCTCGGCTAGCTCGTCCTCCAGGATGGAGACGTGGGATTCCTCCTCCTTCTTTCGGAAATACTCCACCGTGCTGTCCGCAATCCACTGGATAATTTCGTCCTGCAAGGCATAATTTTTGATGGCTCTGGCCACCGCTTCTTCTATGACGTCCCTCTGGACGTTCTTTTTATTGCAGGACTTTTCCGTGCGCTTTTTCTGGCAGGCATAGTAATAATGCTTTTCATTGGTATGGCTGGTGCCGCTCATACCCACCATAGGACTTTTGCATTTGCCGCAGAACAGCTTTCCAGTCAGGATATAGTCGCCGTTCACTCTGTGCCGACCTTGGGGATTCTTTTTCGTTTTCAACACCTCCTGGACTTTGTAAAAGAGCTGGTCGCTGACGATTCGCGGAATGCCGCCCGGCACCCGGATGTCTCCATATATATATGTGCCTGTATAGCGTTCATTGGTGAGCAGAACGTGGAAACTATTCTTTCCCCAGGGATTGCCCCGGGACGTGCGAATATTTCTGGCGTTCAAGTCATTCGCGATATCTACAAATGGCTCCCCACAGGCAACCCGGCTGAAAATCTCCCGGACAATAGCATCCTTTGGCTCGTCCAGCTCATATTTCAAATCTGGCGTTTTTCGATAGCCAAAGGGCAGCGTCCCGTTAGTAACCATGCAGTTCTCGGCATTGTCCCGCAGGCCCCGCCGGATGTCTTCGGCCATGTTCTCGCTATAAAACTGGTTGACATTCATCATAGAGCGCAGCGCGAACCGGCCAGCAGCGGTATCGTCAAAATCCTCCTCGGTGTACAGCACCCGGATGCCCATTTCGTTCAGGCGTTCTTCATTGAGCATGGCCTGAAGCATATTCCGCCCCATGCGGTTGGACTTCCAGGCTACCACATAGCCGAACCCGCCCTTTTCGGCGTCCTTCATCATCTTCTGGAAGTTGGGGCGGCGGTCGGTTTTCCCGGAGACAGCCCGGTCAGCGTAGGTTTCCACAATGGTAATGCCCTCGTCTTTGGCGAACTTTAAGCACTCCTCCACCTGCTGCTCAATGCTGGCGTCCTTCTGGGCGTGGCTGCTGTAGCGGGCATAGATTACGCCTCTTTTACTCTCTCCCCCCTGCCCCTTGCGGCCGGAGGGCTTTTTTTGTTTGCATAAGGGCAAGGCCCGTTGCTTAGGCATTGGCCAGAGCTCCTTTCAAAGAAAGAGTTATTAGGCGCGGAGTATTTTTGAAAACTCGTCTGCTGGCAGGCTATTTGCCAAAGACATGATTTCATGTGTCCCAGAATAGCGGGAGATTTTCAAATCTGCTTCAAAAGCGGCCCTTGCCTTTGAAGCAGATACAGGGCCCTCGTCATTTTCAGTTATTCTTGTAATTATTGCACTCACATCTCGTTTACAAGCGCCTTCAGGAATGGACGCCCCCAGTGATTTGGCATATTCCAGTTGCCTCTCTGTTGGGGGCTCAATGGGGAGGACTGTAACCTCAAACGGCCCTATAAATCCTTTTTCTTCCATCCTCCGACAGGCACTTGCTTCGTCCTTTGCTTCAATATAGCGCTTGTTCTTTCTTTTGGTTTCAGGATTCTTCCCAATCACATCAAAGCGGGCATAGTTTACAAATCCGCCGGAAGGAGACACATAATTGTCCCAGCTAGCTAACGACATAGCTGAAAGAACGCCAGGAGTTCTTTGACGCGTTTCGTCTTTATAAACACGATATTCAGCTGAAATGGAAAACGTAACCGGGCCAATATCGCGGCTTGATAGTGACCGAGAATCACTCTTAATCAATTTGGGGGATGTTGGGACACTGCTTCTATTAGAGTGCTGACCGAGTTGGCGTTGTAGTTCGATTTTCCTCTCGGCATTTTTCAGCGCTTTATCATGTTCTTTTTGGGCTTCTTCTTTCCTCTTATAATGTACCAATACACCTATAAGTGATGGAATAAGCAGAACCAAAAACAAGATGAATCCCGGCATTTCCTATGTCCTCACTTCTTCAAATAATCTGATAAATCTATCACTTCGCCTCTGCTAGCATTTCTTCTGTAGAGGACGGAAGCGCTCCTCCCGCAGCCAGAAACTTAGCAAAGGTTAGCAGCGAGTTTTGTTGTATGCTATCTAGGGATGAATAAACATCCACCAATTCTTTTAGTTGTCCAGTAGGCCGAAAAGGGATAGACGCGCTCTTATCGGGAAACCGGTCTTCATCGCGTCCTAGTAGGTAGTCAATGGAACAACCCAGATAATCTGCAATCAGAACTAAATTTTGTGAAGTTATAAAAGTATCTGGATTCTTTTTCCACTTACTAAATAAACTTTGAGAAATGCCAGTTTCTTTTGAAAGTCGATATAATGTCACACCGGATGATTCAATTCTATCTAATACTGTTTGAGCATGAAGCACAAATACCACCTCAAGAAATTAGTGAAAGCGCTATAATTAACTAAATTTAACCATATCACTTGACTACTTGAAAATTTTCAAGTATAATACAAGCACAGCTTGACACACAAAACACGAAATAAGGCCAGCCAGGAGGCAAAGCCCTAGAAAGCAGTAAATAGTTTCCAACAACACTATCTTACCTGTTTTAATTGGCGGTGTCAAGCAAAACTTGAAAAAGAGGAGAGGTGCAACATGGGGTTCAAAGAGGCCAGAGAACGGGCGGGGCTGTCGCCCATGCAGGCGGCTGCAAAGCTGAAGGTGTCTCTTGCTACAGTATACTACTGGGAATCCGGAGCATACCGGCCAACGGGCAAGCGGCTGCCGGAAATAGCGGAGCTTTACCACTGCTCGGTAGACGAGCTGCTGGGGTTGAAGCAAAGGCCGCCAAACCAGCGCGACCGCCCGGCGTAGGGCGCGGCGGGCGAAGGGAGGTGAGCAAGATGGCTGGCACAACGTATGACGAGCTTGAGCGTCTTGGTGTTTCATGGGATGAAATTGAAAGCCTCGGTATAACCTGGGATGAAATGGAATCCGGTGAAGCCATCACAAAAATAAAGGAAAGCAGAAGGCGCCCCGCTGAGAAGGAAAGCACCTCTGCTGTGTGAATTAATGTTTCTCGTGTTTTTGTCTCTCGTACTCCTCAAAAGCGGCGGCGACCGCTTTTGAGATAGTATCCGCTATCCCTTCGTGGGTGACCAAGGGATGTTCTCTATTGACCTTTTCGGCAACGTCTCTAGTTACTTCGCGGATTTTATCAATGTCCATTACAATTTCACCCCCTCTCTGCCCCAGTAAGCGGCGGACGAGCAGACAAGACCACCTCCCTCCTACCGCCCAAATTATACCACAGGGCGGCACAAGGGAGCAACAGAAAGGAGACAGAATGAACAGCCTGCAAATTTTCAACAACCCCGAATTCGGGGAAATCCGTACCATCCAGAAGGATGGGGAGCCGTGGTTTGTCTTAAAGGACGTGTGCAATGTGTTGGATTTGGGAAGCCCTCACAAGGTTGCCGACCGCTTGGAAAACGATGAGAAGGGGCGGACTTTAATTCCTACCCCTGGTGGGCAGCAAGAGGTATTGTCCATCAACGAATACGGCCTCTACAAGGTGATTTTCCGTTCTGACAAACCTAAAGCAAAACCGTTTGCGAATTGGGTCACCCACGAAGTCCTCCCCAGCATCCGCAAGACCGGTGGCTACATTCCCGATTTCCAGTCAGCACCCCTCCAGGCGGAATCCGCCAGCGGCGTGGCCCAGCTCATTAAGGCCCTGCGGGCACCATGAAGGACAACGAGTAGCCGCCGGAGGCAATCTCCCAGATGGTGCTGATGCTGTGCTTGCAGTTCGGCATCCGCCTGCCGGAGGACTTTGTTAGGGTATCCCCCTTTGAGCAGCTGGCCATCCAGGCGGAGCCCGCCGCCACATAAGCAAAAAACGCCCCGGCAGGTGCTAACGACACCCGCCGAGGCAAGCCGACCTACACTTTTAACGACACAGGCCAGCAAGGGTATTATACCACGACCTCCTGCTGGCTGGCAAGGAGGAATTTTTTTGGAGCGAGAAAAAATTATGGCCGCGCTGTCCAAAGCCTATGAGAACGTCTACGGCGACTGGCAGGCTCTTTCTGAGCTGGCAAAGGAGCTGCTGCATGATGGCGAGGACAAGGCCTATCAGGCCATTGCCCGCCGGGCGCGGGGAAAGTCCCACATTCTGGACGGCATCCAATTATCTGCGGCAGCCCTTGGCATCAGCTGGGACGAGCTGCTGGAATGGACAACCCACAAGGAGGTGCAGCCATGAACAACGGGGCCAGGGACACGAACACAATACATATTGACACCACTCTCATTCCTAACCATGTTCGGGACCAGCTGGCGGCAGCCACAATGGATATGGTGCTGGGTATTTTACGCAAGCCCGGCGGTCGAGAGCTGCTGGACGCCAAAAAGGCCGAGATTGCCAGGAGAAACGCCAATGTGGCCCGGTAATATAGAGACCAGAGGCCTGGGGGCGGGCAGCTATCCCAATGCCCCGGACGTACCAGCCCCACCTCTCTGCCCCGTCTGCGGTGCTGAGAGCGAATGGGTGTACAAGTATAAGCATTTGGAGATTGTGGGCTGTGATGTGTGCCTCTCTCCCACTGACGCTTACTCTGAGCAGGAGTGCTACAAAGAATAATGAAGGGAGCCCAGCTATGCCAAAATTTTACTTTACCTACGGCACCGACCCGTCCTACCCCTTTCAGGGCGGCTGGACGGAAGTGGAGGCCCCAGACAGGCCCAGCGCCTGTACGGCTTTTAAGATGTATCATCCGGACGCCTCTCCCTTGCACCCCAACTGTGCAGGCATCTACAATGAGGAACAGTTCCAGGCAACAGAGATGTATACTAAGGACAATTTCGGGGCCCGTTGTCAGGAGCACATCACCCTCAGCCGGAAGGTACACATCCCGGAAAGTGAGGCCCCGGATGAAGATTGAGCGCCGCGAGCCGGTGAGCCTTTTCCGGATGAAACGCAAGCGGCTACTCCGGTGCCATATCCGGCTGGCTGTTGTAGTCAAATACGCCGCTCTGACGCTGGTCGGAATCCTGCTTTTCAGAACCGGACAGGCCCAGGCCCTTGTAGAGCGGGGATATGAGGCGCTGGGCGGCGAGGTGTTTGCTCTGCTCCTGCCGGTACTCTACTGGATGGTAGTCCGAGTGGCCAGAGATATCCTGAACATAAAGGAGGGCAAAGGAACATGACGGTAGACAAAGAGCAGCGCACCCGCGTCCTGCGGTACAAGCGCCCGGCACTTGCCAGCATGGGCTACGAGCACATCCAAAAAGAGCTGGGGGACATTGTGGAAGCCTGCGGCGATGTGGCCTGGTTCGCCGGAGACCGTGACGCGCTGACCGCCGCGCTGGACGGCAGCGATGAGGAAGCCCATGAGTTTATGCTGGCCTGCGGCGACCTCTCCGGCCAGGCGGGGCTGCTGCTGGAACAGCTGTATGAGGTGGGCGAGTACGACACGGAGGGCACGGCCCGGATGTACGACGACTGCACTGTGGCCCTGATTGGAAACCGCTATGACTTGGTGGGGTTTGACACTCTGCAGGAGGATTATTTCTCCCTCACCGGCTATGACACGGAGCTGGCTGAGTCTGAGGCGGGCAAGCGGCTCATGCGCCACACAAAAGCGGAAATGCTCTCCACCATCGGCCAGAGCGTGGGGATTCTGGTGGCTTTCCTGGATGTCCGGCAGAAGTACGACTACCTCCAGGCCACGCTGGACGTGCTGCGGGACGAGAGCGGCTCGGTTCTCCAGGCCGTGAAAGCCATAAACGCCGCCTATGAGAAAGCCGAAGGGGTGGGCTTTCAAGACTTCCGCCAGGAGGTGCAGGAGTTTGAACGCCTGCTGTGGGCCGTGCCGGAGAGGATGTGGGTGGAGTAGAGCAATGCGAAATGATATTAACCTGCCCCTCTCCCGCCTGGGCAGCTATCTCGCCCAGCTTGAGCAAGGACACGCCCCTCACACGCAGACCCAGCCTTTCCAAGAGGCGCTGGCCGTACTGGCCCGCCTGAGAGCGCTTCAAGAAGAGCAAAGCAAAAGGCCCTATCCGCTATAGTTAACACAGTATGTGTTAACTATTCCGCCGACCAAGCAACGCAGATAGAGGCCCCAACCACCCCGGAGGGTTATATTTAGTATAGCACATTCCTCTGGGAAACACAAGGAGGAATTTTCGTGAAAACACAGCTTCGCCCCCTGTCCCCGATTGAGCGGGAGGTGGCCGAGCGGAACGCCTACATGATTTCCCGGTTCCTTGCGGCCAACCGGCTCCCAGCAGATGACTGGTGGGATGTGGTAGTGTTCCGCTACCTGCTGACTGTGAAAAATTGGTTTGCCCGCCCTGAGCTGTACAAGTATGAATTCAGCACACTTGCCTGGCAGGGAATGCGGTCGGCGGTAGATAATGAGCGGCGAAAGCAGAGCCGCCGTATTCAGACCATCAGACTGGATGAAGTCATACCCGGCACCGAGGGCCTCACCTGGGCCGACATGGTGACAGAGGACAACTTGGACTACACCCCATACTTCGAGGTGTGCTGAGTGAAAACCAGTTTTGATGTGGAGTATCTGCCTGAGCGTCGTAAAAATGGGGCCAAAGAAGCGCCAGAGATTATGGAAATCAAGAGTTTCCTCGCTTGTAAGCACCAGAATATGTGCTTTGAATATGACGATGAGAGGCAGGCATACAACCGCCTGAGAATCATTCAGCGTTTTCGCAGAAATAACGAACTGCGGGAGGTGTTCGATTGCTATCGGTCGGATAGGTGCGTGTATGTGATACGGACCAAGAAGAAAGGCCACCCGGAAAAAGGAAAGGAGACAGCTATATGCTGAAAATCAACCAGTTAGAGATAGAGAACGTCAAGCGCATCCGCGCCGTGAAGATTGAACCCAACGCCAATGGACTGACCATCATCGGCGGGAACAACAACCAGGGCAAGACCTCGGTGCTGGATTCCATCGCCTGGGCCCTGGGGGGCGACCGCTACCGGCCCAGCGCGGCCACCCGGGACGGCTCCAACATCCTGCCCCGGCTGCATATCGTCATGAGCAACGGCCTGGTGGTGGAGCGCAGGGGCAAGAACAGCGACCTGAAGGTCACCGACCCGGCGGGCAATAAGGGCGGGCAGCAGCTTCTCAACGAGTTCGTCTCCCAGCTGGCCCTGGACCTGCCCCGGTTCATGCAGGCCGGCGACAAGGAGAAGGGCGACACCCTCTTGCAGATCATCGGCGTGGGGGACAAGCTGGCGGAGCTGGAGCGCCGGGAGAGCGACACCTACAACCGCCGCCGGGCCATCGGGCAGATTGCGGACCAGAAAGCGAAATTCGCTAAGGAGATGACCTACTACCCTGACGCGCCCAAAGAGCCGGTTTCCATCAGTGAGCTGCTCAGCCAGCAGCAGGCCATTCTTGCCCAGAACGGGGAGAATCAGCGCAAGCGGCAGATTGCCGCCCAGCTGGAAGCGGAGCGGGACCGCATGGGCAAAGAGCTGGCACTTCTGGAAGAACGGTACAAGGCCCTCTGCTCTGATTGCGATACAGCCACCCGCTCTGCCCAGGACTTGCAAGACCAGTCTACCGCTGAGTTGGAGCGGAATATCGCGGATATCGAAGCCATCAACGTGAAAGTCCGGGCCAATCTAGACAAGGAAAAGGCCGAAATGGACGCCAACGACTACGGCCAGCAGTACGCGACTCTTACCGCCGGGCTGAACAAGATTCGTCAGGAAAAGGCCGCCCTGCTGAACAGTGCCGCGCTGCCCCTGCCCGGCCTGTCGGTGGAGGATGGGGCCCTGACGTACAACGGCAAGCGCTGGGACAGTATGAGCGGCAGCGATCAGTTGAAGGTGAGCACGGCCATTGTGCGCAGGCTCAACCCCAAGTGCGGGTTTGTGCTTCTGGATAAGCTGGAGCAAATGGATATTGTCACCCTGCGGGAGTTCGGAGCATGGCTGGAGAGCGAGGGCCTGCAGGCCATTGCCACACGGGTCAGTACTGGCGGGGAGTGCTCCATCATCATCGAGGACGGCTATGTGGCCGGAGAGGAAAAGCCGGCTGAAACCAAGCCCACGTGGCAGGAGGGAGAGTTCTAAATGCAAATTACGAGAGGAAAACAGCCCGGAGCCCAGAAAGTGGTGCTCTACGGCCCGGAGGGTATCGGCAAGTCAACCTTTGCAAGTAAGTTCCCGGAGCCCGTGTTCATCGACACCGAGGGCAGCACCCGGCACCTAGACGTGGCCCGGCTGCCGAAACCGTCCAGCTGGACCATGCTGCTGGAGGATGTGAAGTATATCCGGGATAACCCAGGGAGCTGCAAGACCCTGGTACTGGATACCCTGGACTGGGCCGAACGCCTCTGCATTGACAGCGTATGCGCGAAAGCCCAAAAGGCGGGCCTCGAGGATTTTGGGTATGGGCGCGGCTACGTCTACGTGGCCGAGGAGTTCGGCCGCCTGCTGAACCTGCTGGACGAGGTGATAGACCGGGATATCAACGTGTTGGGCACCGCCCACGCCAAGATGCGCAAGTTCGAGCAGCCCGAGGAGACCGGGGCCTACGACCGCTGGGAGATGAAGATGAGCAAGAACGTGGCCCCCCTGGTAAAGGAATGGTCGGACGCGCTGCTTTTTGCCAACTACAAGATACTGACGGTGCGCTCCGGGGAGGACAAAAAGACCGTCAAGGCCCAGGGCGGGCGGCGGACTATGTACACGGCTCATCACCCTTGCGGGGCTGTTATCCGAGCACCTGGTCTATGACGAAAAGTCAGCCCGCCACCCCTGGAAATGGGATAAGATACCCGGCCACGAGCGCAACGAGGTCCTGGACTGCCGGAACTATGCCAACGCTGCCTTCAAGGTGCTGCCCAAAGATTTGGACGCCATCGACCGGCGGCTGAAAGCGGCCCGGGGCAAGGCGGTCACTGGAACAAATATTGAGCCGCCCCATCCCCCGGCGGTCCGATCCAGAGTAAAAAAGCAGCAGCGGATGGAGGAATGGTAATGGCAGACATGACTGAAACCAAGGCCAGGCTGGACTTTTGGAGGGAGGCTCTGACCGCCCTGCGCAAGGCATATCTGGCCCTGCTGGACGGCGAGGTGAAGTCCTACAAGCTCAAAGACCGGGAGCTTACCATGCTGGACTTGCCCAGCCTGTTCAAGGAGATCAAAGAGGCCGAGCAGAGGGTGGACGAGCTGGAAAGCCTGTTGGCGGGCGGAGCGCGGCGCAAGGCCGTGGCGGTGATTCCCAGGGATTGGTAAAGAAAAAGCCCCCGGAGTTTCCGGGGGCTTCTGCCGATTGGCTCACACGCCCAGGCGCTGTTTCAATCCATCCTGCAACACTTGGGAAAAGTTGATGTTCCTCTCCTGCGCGGCGGCGTTGAGCCATGCGGGGAGGGTGACGGTGCGGTTGACCGAGCGGTTGACGTGGGCCATGCGGATGGAGGGCATATACACGTCAATCAGCATCACCCGTTCATTTGCATCACAAGTGACTGCCGCTAAAGAGGTAGGGACAGGAATGTCCTCCCCATCCTCTTCCAGTCCAGCCATAACACACCCCAGCAGTTCCCGGGCGGAGAACAGGGCGTCCTCGTCATTTTCGCCGCTGGTGGCCGCGTCCAAATCGGGGAAAACCACGGCGATCTCCCGGCCTTCCTCATAGGTGAACACGGCGGGATAAACATATCTATCCGGTTTTTTCATACAGGAGCCTCCTTGAAAATTGGTAGGGAAAGGTAGGGCTTAGAATTTAAGCCCTGCCTGTCTTTCGATGCTTTTTAAGGTCTTTGGCGGTATGTCCTTGTCCGGGTGTTTTACCGTGACCCGGCCCTTTTTGGTGGGATGTTTGAACTGATGGTGACTGCCTACTGTATTGACCTCATACCATCCATCCTCTTTGAGCATCTGAATGACTTCCCTTGACGAATAGCTTTTCATCCTTCCTTTCCCTCCTGACAAGAATAGCATAGCACATATAAAAGTATTTGTCAAGTGCAAAACGAATATTTTTATATGTGTAAAAGAAGGTGATAACCATGTATCAGGATAAGAAAACCGGCCTTTTTCTTCCTGACAGCGCCCGCTCCCAAGCCTCCGGCTACAGCGAGGCCGGGGCCAGTCGCATCCGCCGGGCTTTGCGGAGTTTCATCCCCCGCAGTACGTCCCCCAGTGAGGACATCGACCAGAATAACTACACCCTGCGCCAGCGAGGCCGGATGCTCTATATGTCAAGCCCCGTGGCCACCAGCGCCATCAATACCAACCGCACAAAGGTGGTAGGCGTGGGCCTGACGCTGAAAAGCTCCATCGACCATGAGACCCTGGGCCTCACCGCTCAGCAGGCCAAAACCTGGCAGAAGCTCACCGAGCGGGAGTTCGCCCTGTGGGCCAACGATAAGGCCTCCTGCGATGCCACCGGCATGAACGACTTTGGGCGTGCCATATGACGTGCTGATAAAGGAGTATAACTCCAGCTATTCCTCCGCCCGAGCGGCGCTGCTGGATGCCTGGGAGGACTTCCGCATGAAGCGGGCCTGGTTCGTCAGCGACTTCTGCCAGCCGATCTATGAAATGTGGCTCAGCGAGGCCGTGGCCCTGGGGCGAGTGAAAGCCCCAGGTTTTTTCTCTGATCCGCTGCTCCGAGCAGCGTGGTGCAATGCCCGCTGGATCGGCCCGGTGCAGGGCAGTCTGGATCCGCTGAAGGAAGCAAAGGCGGCAGTGCTGCTGATTCAGAATGGCCTTAAGACCCACGGACAGGTAGCCCGTGAAATGGGCGGTGGCGACTGGGACGAGAATGTGGAAGTGCTGGCCGACGAAAACCGTAGGCTGGAAGCGGCGGGCGGTTCGTCCCGGCAGGAAATCAATTTGAACGATACGGAGGGAGATGAGGGCAATGCCTAGTATTTTCAGAAAGCCCGTTGCCATTGACAAGGGCGTTTATGCCATGTCGATGGACGAAGCCCGGAATGCGGAGATAACGATGTATGGTCAAATCGTGGCAAAACAGCCCACCAACTGGTGGGGCGACCCCATTCCGGGGGACTATATCATCCAGAGTGAATTTCTGGCGGACCTGGACAGCATCAACAGGGCCAAGTCGGTTACCATCCGCATGAACAGCCTGGGCGGCGATGCCGGGGTATCTATTCTCATCCACAACCGCCTGCGCGAATTGGCGGCAAAGGGCACAGCCCTGACCTGCATTGTGGATGGCGTGGCAATGTCCGGCGGTTCTCTTATCATGTGCGCCTGCGACACGGTGAAGGTAAGCCAGCTGCCTGCCCTGGGGGGCCACACAGCCCAGGCAGAGGCGCCCGGCAACACCAATCTTCTGTGGGTGGACACATCGAATGGAAATATTCTCAAGTTCTATGACAGCGAGAGCCAGACCTGGAAGCCCGTTGGGGCGGTCTGGTCGTAGCGGGAGGTGATTCTATGAGGCAAATCAAGGGGCAGGATGTGGCAGGCTGGTATGACCGGCTGAACGCCATTCTGGCCAAACACGGGCTGGGCGGCGTCTCTGTACCAGAGATCTCCGGCGCGGCCCGGGCTGCCCAAGTGTCCCCCCTGACGGACAAGCTGGACAGCATGAAGGAGGACGCCTACTACCAGCTGGCAGAGTATTCCGACTGGGGTCAGGCCGTGCAGGGGGCCGTGATGCGGGAGCTGACCCCTTTGGGGGTGGAGGCCACCCTGTCCAGCGTGGAGGCCACCATTGTCTGCCGGAACACGGCGGCGAATAACTATGGGACCTGCGCCAACGGCACAAACACCAACGGTTCCGACTCATATGGGAGCCATTCCAACGGCAGCCACGCCAATGGTACAAAGGCTTACCAGGGGAAAAGCAATGGTACGTGTTCCAAGGGGACTTGCTCTAATGGGACCTGTGTTACAGCAATGAAAGGAAACGGCACTAAATCCAATGGCACCTGCTCAAATGGCTCGAATTCCAATGGTACCAAAGGCGACGGCAGCCATTTGGATGGTACCTTCTCAAAGGACTCCAAAACTAATGGCATCAGGACCAACGGTTCCAAAACTTATGGTACCTGCTCCAAAGGCACTAAATCCAATGGTACTAACTCCGATGGTGTAAAAACCTACGGGAACAACTCCCTTGGTACAAATTCCTTGGGCACCAACTCCCAAGGCTACAACAGCGATGGAACCCACAGCAACGGAACCCATTCAAACGGCGGCAGGTCCAACGGCGCCAAGGGCAACGGAGCCTATACAAACGGCAA
>CAJUPK010000066.1 GCA_910588415.1 uncultured Oscillospiraceae bacterium
AGGACAACGGCCCCTTCACCACCCGGAAGCAGATTTTGAAGGTGCCCAAGCTGGGCCCCAAGGCCTTTGAGCAGTGCGCGGGCTTTCTGCGGGTGCCGGAGAGCGCCCAGGTGCTGGACCACACCGCCGTACACCCGGAATCCTACCAGGCTGCGGAGAAGCTGCTGGAGCTCTGCGGCTACACATTGGCAGACGTGGGAAAACTGGGGGACCTGGACGCACGCCTGAAAGCCTTTGGCCCGGAAAAAGCCGCAGAGGCCTGCGGCGTGGGCCTGCCCACCCTGCGGGACATTGCCGCCGAGCTGCAGAAGCCCGGCCGGGACCCCCGGGACCAGCTGCCGCCCCCTATTCTGCGCACAGATGTGATGGACCTGGCGGACCTGAAGCCCGGCATGAAGCTGACAGGCACGGTGCGCAACGTGGTGGACTTTGGAGCCTTTGTGGACATCGGCGTACACCAGGACGGGCTGGTACACATCTCCCAGCTCTCCGACAGCTTTGTGCGCAGCCCTAGCCAGGTGGTGAAGGTGGGGGACATTGTAAACGTCACGGTGCTGGAAGTGGACGAGAAGAAAAAGCGCATTGCCCTGACTATGAAGAAGCAGAAAGCGGAATGAGCGCCCTTTCCAAGGGGCGGTGGATGCAGGGCAAAGCCCAATCCTGCTCCTCCCCTCACCCCAAACACCGGAAAGGAGCTATACCGATGATAAAAACACTGACAGGCCTAGACGAATCTATGGACTTCATCCAGGATGTAAACTCTGACCCCCTCTTCCACGAGCCCATGCTCAGCAGCCAGGAGCAGTTCCAGCACCACCTGGCAGAGGCCATCGCAGAGCCTAACAAAGATGTGTTCGCCACCTTCCATGGAAAGGAAAGCAGTCTTGGCCTATATGACTTTATAGAGGGGTGAACCCCCGCCCTACAGAACCATTGCAAAGGAGGACCTGCATACATGCCCGCTGAAAACGAAAAAACCGAACTATTTGAACGCACGCCCATTCCAAAGGCTGTGATGTCTTTGGCCATCCCCACGGTGCTCAGCTCTCTGGTGATGGTGCTGTACCACCTGGCGGACACCTACTTTGTGGGAATGTTGGACGACCCCATCCAAAACGCGGCTCTCACCCTCTCCGGCCCGGTGCTGCTGGCCTTTAACGCGGTAAACAACCTGTTCGGCGTGGGCACCTCCTCCATGATGAGCCGGGCCCTGGGGGTAAAGGACTATGACACAGTGTACAAGAGCTCTGCCTTTGGGTTCTACGGCTCCCTGTTCAGCGGGGTGCTGTTCTCTGTGGGCTTCACCCTTTTCCGGGGGCCCCTGCTTCAGGTGATGGGTACCCAGCAGAGTACCGTTGCCGCTACCAGCGACTATCTGTTCTGGACCGTGACCTTTGGGGCAGCCCCAGCCATCCTTAATGTGGTGCTGGCCTATCTGGTCCGCTCAGAGGGGGCGTCCCTCCACGCCAGCATCGGCACCATGAGCGGCTGCTTCCTGAACATACTCTTAGACCCCATTTTTATCCTGCCCTGGGGGCTGAACATGGGCGCGGCAGGGGCGGGCCTGGCCACGTTCCTCTCCAACTGCGCGGCCTGCCTGTACTTCTTCGTGCTGCTGTTTGTGCGCCGGGGGAAAACCTTTGTGTGCGTGAACCCCTCCATGTTCGGGTTCCGCAAGGCCATTGTGCTGGGCATCTTCGGGGTGGGCATCCCGGCCTCTATCCAAAACCTGCTGAACGTGACCAGCCGCATGGTGCTCAACAACTTCACCGCTGCCTACGGCCCGGACGCGGTGGCGGCCATGGGCATTGCCAGCACCATCAGCTCGGTTGCCATGCAGATTGCCCTGGGGGGCTCTCAGGGCATTATGCCTCTGATTGGCTATAACTACGCCAGCGGCAACGTAAAGCGCATGAAGGACACGGTGGGCTTTTTGAGCAAGCTAGCCCTGGGCTTTATGGCAGTGGCCACTGGGGCCATGTTCTTTGGAGCCCAGTGGTTCACCCTGCTGTTTATCCAGAACCAGTCCGTGGTCACCTTTGGCACAGCCTTTTTACAGGGGCTCTGCCTGGCCCAGCCCTTTTTGTGCATTGACTTCATCGCGGTGGGCGTGTTCCAATCCTGCGGCATGGGCAGGCGGGCCCTGCTGTTCGCGGTGCTGCGGAAAATCATCCTGGAGATTCCCGCGCTGATTCTGCTGGACAAGCTCTTCCCGCCCTATGGGCTGGCCTACTCCCAGCTGGTGGCTGAGCTGATTTTGGCAGCAGCGGCGGTGGTTATGCTGCTGCAGATTTTCCGGAATTTGGAGAAGAAAAACTCCCCCTTAGAGAAGGGCGGTCCTGTATGAGCTTTCGGGACGAGATATATGGGCTGGTAGAGCGTATTCCGGCAGGGAAGCTTGCCACCTATGGGCAGCTGGCCTTTTTGGCGGGCAGGCCCCGGGCCTCGCGGATTGTAGGGGCGGCTATGCTCCACGCCCCCGAGGGGCTGCCCTGCCACCGGGTGATCTACCGGGACGGTACTCTCTGCTGCGACCAGGCCTTTGGAGGCAAGGAGGTTCAGCGGCAGATGCTGGAGCAGGAGGGGATCACCTTTCTGCCGGACGGCCGGGCCAATCTGGAAAAGCACCTGTGGACCGGACCCAAGGAGGACGGACAGAGATTCCCCTAAGCTGGCCATGCTTTGCGGCTATAGACTTACATAGACGTAGAAGATGGCTGCTTCCGATGTTCGCTTTGCGAAATCGGGCAAAAAGACGGCGTTTTCGATTTTTCAAACAAGCCCTCCTTTAGGGGAGGTGATCCGGGGTGGTCCGACCTTTCCTAGTGGTTAAAAAATGGACTTCCTTAGGGGGTAATGGGAAAACCCGGACCACCCCCAGATCACACGAGAACGCACGAAAGCATACTCGACCCTGCCAAAACCTACCAAAACATGCAGCGCCAAGCAAAAAGAAGAGCTGGGGGAATCCGTTGGCACGATTCCCCCAGCTTTTTTTATCCCCATGGGGATATAGGAAACACGGGCAGCACGGCTCCCAAGAGGGAGGGCGGCGTGGCCTTAGCTCTCTTTTCCGCTGTCTGCCCGCTCTTCCAAGGCCTCCAGCATGGCCCGGAGAAACTGGGGATAGGGCACGCCCATCAGGCCCAGGTTTTCCAGGACCGAGAGCCCCTCGTTGGCAATAAAAAAGAAGCAGACCGCTGTGCGGACAAAGCTGCTGCCTGTGGCGCTGTCCAGCAAAGCGCCCAGCAGCACCAGCAGCAGTACCCCGGCCTTTCTCACCAGCCCCTGAAAGCCCGCCTGGCTGGACAGGGCCCCGCCCGCTGTTTTGCTGGACCGCCGGAAAAGCCCGGCCACAACCAGCCCGGTGGCATAGTCCGCAGCCATAAAGGCCATCAGCACCTGCAGGGGCCTGTCCCAGCCCCCCAGGGCCTGCAGGGCAGCGCTTCCCCCCATGGCCAGGGCTGCCAGCACCGTGTTTTTCAGTAGCCCTCCTGTATGTGTCCCCAAGATGTGCATCGTCATTCCTCCTATTCTCCCTGTGTTCTGGTATATCTGTTTCTTGTTTACCACCCGCCCCTGGCCACTGCGTGGCTCCAGGCTCCGGCGTCCTCCAGGCAGCTGACCGACCGCACATAATAGGCAATGGCCAGGGCCATCACGCAGTCGTCGTGGGCGCCGGACTGGGCCTCTGCCCGTCCCCGGGGACTGCGGACAAAGGTCAGCAGCTCCCGCAGGGTGGTCCGGTCGTTGAGCCAGTCCGGGTGCTCCCGCACGATCTCCACCAGCCCGGCCAAAATCACAGGCCGGGTGGCCGCTGTGGTCCGAAAGCCCAGGCTTCCCCCCGGCCCTGTGTACTGGCGGGGATAGCCCAGCCGTTCCAGCTCCCGCAGGGGATAGCTGGAGAAGTTGGATTCCACTGCCACAAGGGCTTGGTTGTACCACCAGCCCAGGCAGTAGAGCTGCCTGGCGTACAGATCCTCGTCCATGCGGCCCCGCAGGGTGCATACCTGCTGGCCAGAGAGCCTGTCCACCACCTGGGCCGCAAAGTAGTCAGAGCCCTCTCCCGCCGTGTCCCCGCCAATCACGTACTCCCGCCCAGGCTGGGGCTCCTGGTACACAGAGACAGGGCCGTTTTCCCCGGCGCAAAAGGCAATGCTCTCCGGGGCAATGGCCTCCCGGCCCAGAGCCTGGTCATAGCCCCAGGAAAAGGAGAACTCCCCCTGGCGCAGGGGCCCGGCCACCTGGCCCAGCCGGGCGGCCGCGTTGGCGGCATGGAACAGGCTTTTGCCCAGCACGCCCCACTCCCCCAGGCAGTATACCTGGTAGTAGTAGGGGTCTGACTGCCGGAACGCCTCCAGGGTGCGGCAGTAGTCCGGGTCCAGAAACCGATTGTCCCGGTAGGTGGTCTTCAGCACCAGGGCCCGGGGGTCCTCCCGGTCAAAGAAGCGGCCCTTCAGCCAGTGCAGGGTGGAGACCGGGTTAAAGGTCAGGGTTATCTGTTTGTGGGCCCCCCGGCCCCGCAGCCGCAGGTCCAGCTGGTTAAACTGGCTCTCCCGCAACTCAGAGGCCTCCTCCACCCAAATATCCGTCAGCTCTCCCCGGGGAAAGGTGACAGACTTCAGCTTTTCCGGGTCGTCCAGGCCCTTAAAGATCACCCGGTTGCCGTTGCGGCAGGTGACGCGCAAATCCCCCTCCGCGTACTGGAACAGGCTGCTCAGCCCCCACCGGGCGATCACCTGCCGGAACAGGGCATAGGTGGAATCCCTATGGGTGGCGGCCGTGGCACGGACCACCAGCACATTGCACAGGGGTTGTTCCAGCAGCTTCACCACCAGGCGCTGCACGGCAAACTGGCTTTTCCCGCTGCCCGCGCCGCCGTACAGCACCAGGTACCGGTGGCTGCTGTCCCGCAGCAGGGGCAGGTACGCCGGGTTAAAAGCTTCCGACGGGATACACACCCTCATGGCCCCGCCTCCTCGATGCTCACCCGGATCTCCTCCTGGGGCTGGGCTGCCGCCTTCTCCGAGTAGCCGAAGCCGTTCTGCAGCATAAACTTGGCGCTGGCCGCCAGGTCCTTTTTGTAGATGGACTGCACATTGGCGTCCTCCACCTGGGAGATGGCCCTGCGAAGAGCCTGTGCCTGGGGCGAGCCGCCGTTGGCCTGGCGGACCAGCTCCTGCCGGGTGTCCAGCCCCAGGGCCAGAGCCAGGCCTGGCAGGGAGGGGTGCAGGCCCTCCTGCTGGCAGCGGTCAAAGTAGGCGTCTGCCTGCTGGTCATAGGGGGGCGTGCGGGTCCGTTTTTTTCTCTCCATGCGCCCCTCCTTCACAGCGGATATGTACGCTGCGGGCAGCCAGCGGCAGCTTGCCCGGCCCGGTTCTGGAACATCTGCGCGTTGTGCTTCTGCTCCAGATACATGGCGTAAAGCATACTGTTCTCCCGCTGCCAGCTCAGCATCTGGCCGGGGCTGGCGGGCCCAGCCTCCTGCCGGGCCTGCAGCCGCCTCCGCAAAGCCGCCTGTTCCCGGGCCGCCTCCCGGGCCATCCGTCCATAATCAAAGCTGGCCCAAAGGCCGCTTCTTGGTTCCTGTTGCCTGGTTCGTTCCATTGCATGTACTCCTTTCACAACAGATGAGTTGTCGTAATGACTACTAATTTATATTATAGAGACAAATTGACATCTTGTCAAGAGCTTTCTTATACTTTTATTGACATTTTGCCAACTTATCCGGTATACTATAGGGGAACAGAGTTCCAAAGGGGAGTTTTGCTTCTTTTGGACCAGGCGGGCTTGGCGTATGGGAAAGTATGTGCAGGTGTGTGCAATATGTATAGGGCAGTATAAGGCTTTATGGAAGGGGAAGATGGAAGGAAGTAAGGGCTTCGGGGGCTCTGCCCGTGTCTGCGGGGCATGGGATGCGTCAGCCGGGGGACGGCGGGGGACTTCTGCGTGCGGGCCGCTGTTGGGCCCCCAGGGCCCAAGACGCTGCTAGGCTGGGCGGCGCTCCAGGGCGGACTACAAAAGCCCAGAGAGGGCACCGGCTTTCTGCTTCCCCCCCTTTCTTTTGCGCCGCCTGGTAAGGACAAGGCCGTGGAGCGCTGCTCCACACCACGCAAGGGGTACTTAACATTGCCTGGGGCAAGTCACGGAGTTTCGTCCCTGCGCCCGACATTGCCTTCGGCAAGTCGCCGCGCTTGTTTCCCTTTGGGAAATACGGGCAAAACTCCTGCCTGGGTGGTTCTTTGACCCCTTTCTTCTTCCAATCGCATTAGGCTTTGATAGGAATTTTTTAATAATAACAACATAGAAAGTTCCCCGCCCTGGACCGCGCAATTTTTATTTATATAAAATTCCGCGACAAACGAAGTGCGGAGCGAAGGTAAAAGTTTTGTCCACTTTTTCAAAAGTGGCAGGGTGTGGGGCAGCGCCCCACGACCTTAAAGGAGGGTCTTCTATGAGTTTTCCGGAACAACTGAAGGCTGCCCGGACAGCGGCTGGCTTAACCCAGGCCCACATGGCCCGGCAGCTGGGGGTGGACAAGACCACCTATTCGGGCTATGAGACAGGCCGCCGCCAGCCGGACCTGCTCAAGCTGCGGCAGATGATTCAGCTGCTGGAGGTTTCCGCTGGCCAGCTGCTGGAAACCGCCCCGGGCGACCATCCCACCCCCCAGGAACTGGCGGGGCTGCGGAAGTACCGCCTGCTGGACGTACACGGCCGGGAGCTGGTGCAGCTGGTTTTGGATAAAGAGTACCAGCGCATGACCCGCCGGGAAAATCTGGAGCGGGAGACCCAGGGCTGGGTCACTTACATCAACTGCTATGACCTGGCTGTCAGCGCTGGCACAGGCGAGCCCTGGACAGACAGCGCCTACAAGACCCGGCTGGAGGTGCCCGAGGAGCTGGTGCCCAAACGGGCCCATTTCTGCGTGCGGGTCAATGGCAGCAGCATGGAACCCGCCTACCGGGACGGGGACATTGTGTTTGTCGAGCGCACGGAAACAGGCGTCAGCGAGGGGGAGATCGGCATTTTCTTCCTGAACGGCGATGGCTACATCAAGCGCCTGGGCCACGGGGAGCTGGTGTCCCTGAATCCCCGCTATGGGCCCATCTCCCTTCAGGAGGACGACGATTTCCGCTGCCAGGGCCGGGTGCTGGGCAAGCTGGAATAGAACCCTGCCCGCTGGCGTAAAACAGGACAAAAAGGGCCCCCGCCTGTCTATAGAGTTTGTTTTAAAACAGACTCTATAGACAGGCGGGGGGCTTTTTGCGCGCAAAAGGGGAGGGCGGGCCTTGACAAACCGAACGATTGATAGTACAATATAAAAACGATCGATTGTTAGGAAAGGAGAAATCCCATGGACCACCCAGCTGGCGGCATAAAAAGAGGCCGCCCTTCACAGGACGGCGGCAGGCGGCCCCTGACCCGGGACCGGATTTTGTGGGAAGCGCTGGAGCTGTTCTCCCGGCAGGGCTATGGGGCTGTTTCCGTGCGGGACATTGCCCGGGCCGTGGGCATCAAGGAGAGCTCCCTGTACAGCCATTTTACCGGAAAGCGGGAGATTTTCGACGCGCTGGTGGATATCTGCTGGCAAAAAGCGAAAGACTACTTCCATGGCAGCGGCCTGCCCTTTTCCGGCCAGGAGGACCTCTCGGTGTTTTACCGCCAGGGCGGAGACCTGGAAGAGGCCCTGCTTCAAACCTTCGGTTACTTTTTTCAAGACCCCTGGAACACCCGGTTCCGGCGGCTGCTGGCCATCGAACGGTTCCACGACGCCAAAGCCGGGGAGCTGTACCGCCAGCTGTTCTGCCAGTACCCCATGCAGGTGCAGGCAGCCATATTTGCCGGACTGGCAGACGCCGGGCTGTTTTGCCGGAGGGACCCCCAGGCCCTGGCCCTGGAATTTTACGGCGGGGTCTATCTGCTGCTTGACCTGTGCGGCAGCTGGGAGGAGGCTCAGCCCCGGCTGCTGGCCCACATCCGGCTGTTCAGAGAGCAGCAGGCCCTATAGGCCCGGCGGGAATATCCGCACCCAAAGAAACCCTTACCCATGCAAAAGGAGACTCTATGAAAACTCTGATTATCTACTGCTCAAAAACAGGCTTTACCCGCAAGTATGCCCAGTGGCTGCGGGAGGACCTGGACTGCGACTGCGTGCCCTTCCGCGAGAGGACCTCGGCAGACCTGTCCCAATACCAGGCTGTGGCCTTTGGGGCTGGCTGCTATATTGGCAGGATCCACAAGCTGGGCTGGTTCAAAAAGCAGCTGCCTAAGCTGCGGGGCAAGCGGGCCGCGGTGTTTTTCACTGGGGCCATGCCTCCAGCTGCCCCGGACGTGCTGCGGCTGGAACGGGAGAATTTTACCCCGGAGGAGCTGGCAGTGCTGCGGCCCTTTTACCTGCAGGGCGGCCTGAACTATGGGGGCATGAACCCCGTGGACCGGCTGCTGATGGCTGTTTTCCGCAAGACGCTGAAGGCAAAGGCCAGCTCCCCCAAGGAGAAGATCATGCTGCAAAACATCCAGCAGTCCTTTGACAAAACAGACCGGGCCGCCCTGAAGCCCCTGGAGGACTTTTTGGCTGGCAGGGAGCCCCAGCCCCGCTGACCTGCCCGCCCAGGCGGCACCGTGGGGCAGAGGGGATTTCGCCAGGCAGAAGGGGAAAGCGGCGCACGTTTCCCTGGCTTTGGGATGGCTCCCGGCTGTCAGTAGTATCGCACCACGGCCACCACCCGGCCCAAAAGGGAGGCGTGGTCTGAGTAGATGGGCTCAAAGTCGGGATTTTCCGGCTGCAGGCGCACCCCGTCCGGCTCCCGGAACAGGCGCTTCACGGTGGCTTCGTCGTCAATCATGGCCACCACAATCTCCCCGTCGTCCGCGGTGGGCACCTTTTCCGCCACCACATAGTCCCCGTCCAGAATACCAGCGTCCCGCATACTCAGGCCCACCACATGCAGGGCGAACAGCTCCTTGCCCTCCTTGTGGGGGAAGGGGATGTACCCCTCAATGTCCTCCACGGCCAAAATGGGCACGCCAGCGGTCACCCGGCCTAAGATGGGCACCTGGGCCGTGGGCTGGCTGCCTTCAATGCGGATGGAACGGTTCAGGCCCGCCTCCCGGACGATATAGCCCAGCCGCTCCAAAGTCTTCAGATGGGCATGGACCGTAGAGGTGGACCGCAGGCCAGTGGCAGCGCAGATCTCCCGCACCGTGGGCGGCACCCCGCCGGGCGTGGTCTTTTTGATGTACTCATACACCTTTTGCTGGCTTTTCGTCAAACCTTCCATTACTTGGCCTCCCGTACATATTTTAAAAAACATCTTTTGACATTGGGCTTCGCCCAAGTCACGGAGTTTCCCACCTTTGCACGAAGCGCTCGCTTTTGCTGCGCAAAAGTACGAGGAAAACTCCTACCCAGGCGGTTTTGGGGCAGCTGGGTGGTATAAGGGACGGTTCTATGTTGGCTGGACGGCAGCCAGTATAGAACCACTACATCCTACCACTCAGCTGCCATAGGTCCACCAGGGTAGGAGTTTCGTCTGCATTTTCTGAAGGCAATGTCGCCGTGAAGAGAGAAAACTCCCTGTACACGGCCCTATAAGCTATATTCACTATCCCGGTCCCTGCCGTGTACATTATACCACAAAGGTGCGGGATGTTTTCTCTGTACTTTTGCGAAGCAAAAGCGAGCGCTTCGCGCGAAGAGAGAAAACTCCCTGTACACGGCCCTATAAGCTATATTCACTATCCCGGTCCCTGCCGTGTACATTATACCACAATTCCTCCCAAAATGCAAAACGAATGTTTGCAAATTGAAAAGATTTTTTACCAACCGCCAGGCGGGCCGCCTAGCGGCTGGCGTGCCCCTGCTGGGTCTGGAGCGCGCCTGGAACACGCTGGGAAAAGTTCACAAATGGGGCGGAAAATGTTTCCGGTTTATTCATAGGCCCGTAACAACTGAAAAGGGAACCTGCGCTATAATAACAGCGTACTCGAAAGAAATGGACCGCACCTTTTCTTTGAGATACATGTTCTACCCTCCTCAATAATACCCCTCAAGCACAACGGGAAGAGCCGGTCTGTCCGGCTCTTTTCTGCGTTTAGAACCTGGCTACGGCAGTATTCCGTCGGGCGCTCTCCGGTTTATGCCCAGCGGTTTCCTGCCGCCCCTGTTTTTTATGGGCAGGACCCCTGTTTTTGCATAATGCCTTCCTTTTCCGGCCAGAATACTGGTTGCAAGCACACCAGTCAACCTGAAAGGAAGGTATCAATATGAACGGAAAGCGCTTTTCTGAAAGCAAGGCCCGGCGCAACGGGTTTTATCTGGCCCTGGCCGTCTGCCTGGTGGCAGTAGGCATTGCCGCCTGGAGTACCTTTGACGCGGTGCAGGGGTACATGGCGGCTACCGGCACGGAATCCCAGACTCCGGTGGACGACGACCCAGAGGCCCCCCGCACCCCGGCGCCCACCGCCAGGCCCTCGGCCAGCGGGACCAAGCCTGCGGCCCCCACAGCGGCCCCGGCGGCAACGCCCCAGCCTGCCGCGCCTACTCCGGCGCCCAGTGTAGCTCCCCAGGCAACCCCGGCCCCGGCTGCTGTGGACCCGGACCCAGAGCCGGAGGAGGAGGCGCCCCAGGTGCCTGTCAACGCGCCGATGTATGAGATCAGCGGGGAGATGATTTACCCCCTGGCCTCGAAAGAAGTGGCCAAAGCGTACAGCTCTGGCGCGCCCATGTACTCCGCTACCATGAAGGACTGGCGCATCCACGCGGGCACGGACCTGTCCGCTGAGAGCGGCGAGCAGGTGCTGGCCTGCGGCAACGGCATGGTGAAGGAGACCTATACGGACAATATGCTGGGCAATGTGGTGTGGATTGAACACGGGGACTACGACTTCTATTACTGCGGCCTGGGAGAGAACTTCCTGGTAGAGCCAGGGGATGTGGTCACCATGGGACAGGCCATTGGCTCTGTTACGGCGGTACCAGGCGAATCCGCGGACCAGCCCCACCTGCACCTGGAGGTGCGCCGGGATTCCTCCTACTTGGACCCGCAGACCGTAATCGAGGGAGAAAACTGACAGAAACCGGGAGGGACCCAAGGCCCCTCCCTTTTTGCTGCCGCAAAATTCGTATCCCCCTCTGGGGGACGCATGAGCGATAGACGCTTTCAGCCATACGCCGGGCTGTGAAAACCTGCGGAGGGCAGGGGGGCAGCAGGCCCCTGGGAGGGGACGGCCTGGCCAGGGAAGCCCCAGGAAAAAGACGCGGCTGGTGTTGCGCTTTGCCGGCAAATCTGCTATACTGAAAGGGACGAAAGGGGGCGCTCTATGCGGATTATTGTCTCTCCGGCCAAGAAGATGAAGGTGGACACAGACAGCCTTCCGGTGGAGGGCCTGCCCCGGTTTTTGCCCCAGACAGAGCAGCTGCTGGCCGCGCTCCGGGCCATGGGCCCCCAGGAGCTGCAGGCCCTTTGGAAGTGCAGCGGCAGCATTGCCCAGCAGAACCTGGACCGCCTGGCCTCTATGGACCTGCGGCAGGGCCTGACCCCAGCGGTCTTGTCCTACGAGGGCATCCAGTACCGCTGCATGGCCCCGGGCGTGATGGCAGCCAGGCAGCTGGCCTACCTGCAGGACCGCCTGCGGATCCTGTCCGGGTTTTACGGGATGCTGCGGCCCTTTGACGGCGTGACTCCTTACCGGCTGGAAATGCAGGCCAGACTGGCGGCTGGCGGAGCCAGGAACCTCTACGGCTTTTGGGGGGACCGGCTGGCCAGGGAGCTGGCGGGGGAATCGGACTGGGTGCTGAACCTGGCCTCTAAGGAGTACAGCCGGGCCGTGACGCCCTTTTTCCCGGAGGACCGGGTTTTAACCTGCACATTTGGCCAATGGCTGCAGGGGAAGGTTGTGGAAAAGGGCACCCTGTGCAAAATGGCCCGGGGCCAGATGGTCCGCTGGCTGGCGGAAAACGCGGTGGACAAAAGAGAGGATGTAGCCGGTTTTGGGGACTTGGACTATCGCTTTGACCCGGCCTTATCCACGGATAATCAATACGTATTCATCAAAGGAGGACGCTGAAATGTTGGAAGCTGGCATGAAAGCCCCGGTATTCACGCTGCCGGACAAGGACGGAAACATGGTCTCTCTGGAGGATTTTGCGGGCAGAAAGGTGGCGCTGTACTTTTACCCCCGGGACAACACCCCTGGCTGCACCCGGCAGGCCTGCGCCTTTGCCAAAGCCCACGGGGAGTTTGAAAGCTTGGGCGCAGTGGTGATTGGCATAAGCAAGGACTCGGCCGCCTCTCACCAGAGATTTGCCGCCAAGAACGAGCTGCCCTTCCTTCTGCTCTCTGACCCGGAGCTGACCGCGATTCAGGCTTACGGCGTGTGGCAGGAGAAGAAAAACTATGGCAAGGTGAGCATGGGGGTGGTGCGGTCCGCCTTTGTGATCGATGAGAACGGGGTGATTGAGAAGGTGATGCCCAAGGTGAAGCCGGATACCAACGCGGCGGACATTCTGGCCTATCTGCGGGGGGAGTGACCGGGCCAAAACAATAGGGGAAGAGGAACAAAACCACAGGACAGCTGGCCTTCA
>CAJUPK010000067.1:0-5961 GCA_910588415.1 uncultured Oscillospiraceae bacterium
CGCCTTTCGAGGATTTTTGACACCGAAAGCTCCATTTCTGGCCATAACAGACAGTATTTCCGAGTTTTAAAACAGACTCGAGTACGTCTGCAAATTTTTGCCTTGAAGCTGGCAAAAATTTGCTCCCAAATCCCCATACTCAGCTTATGGGAACACGCCCTAAAAATTTTGCATGTACCCATACGCGCCAAGCCGTATGATGCATATTGTCAGTATACAGCAAACCCTGTCCTTTTGCAAGCGTAGTTGTTAAACGCGAAAGCTTTCGACAGCAAAAAAGCCAAAAGCTTCGTTGTCTCATCAAGTTGGCACACCAATTCGTCGGTTCGGCCGGCTCGGGACGGTCCCTCTACTTGGCAAAGCCAAGTAGCCGGGGACCCTCGCCCTTTTCAAAGGTGGCAGGTCTTGGGGGCGAAGCCCCCGGAGGCCCAAACATCGTTAATAAGCTGCGTTTCGGACACTCCCATGACTTGGCAAGGAACACCTTATTTTTCCAGAAATACGCTGTTCTCTATGTTCAGGCAAGCCTTCCTGCCCGCGGGCATAGAAAAAACAGAAAATTGGCCCCTGGGAAGAACACACTGCCCCCAGGCCTTTCCTGTTTATCCCAGCCTCTCCTCCACAATGCCGCCAAATCCCCGGAAAGCGCTGGGCAGGGCATAGTCAGCGGCCAGCTCTTCCCTGCCAGCCCAAACCCAGCCTTCCGGCAGCTCATCACTGGCCGCCTCCACCAGCCAGCCGGTCATGCGCCACTCCACATGGCTGAACACATGCCGGGCCTGTCCCGCTGGGGTCCGGCTGCCTGGCACCGGGCACTCCCAGGGGGAATTCTCGTTGGGGTACTCCCACAGCCCTGCCAGCAGCCCCTTGGCGGGCCGCCGCCGCAGGGCCAGCCTGTTCTCCCAAACAATCAGGTACAGGGTGCGCTCCTGGATTTTCCTGGGCTTTTTGGCAGGCAGCACAGGCAGCTGAGAGGCCGTGCCCCCCTGAAAGCCAGCGCAGAACCCCTTGGCCGGGCACTGGGCGCACAGAGGCGCGCCGCCCGGCAGGCAGAGCATGGCGCCCAGGTCCATGAGAGCCTGGTTAAAGTCTCCCGGCGCCTCGGGGGGGATGACCTGGGCCAAAGCGGCCGTAACCTCCCGCTTAACAGCAGGCTTGGTCATCTCCCGGTGGTCGTCGGTCAGCCGGCTGGCCACCCGCAGCACATTGCCATCCACCGCGGGCACAGCCTGCCCAAAGGCAATGGAGGCAATGGCCCCGGCTGTGTACTCCCCCACTCCGGGCAGTGCCCGAAGGGCCTGGGGCTCCTGGGGAAAGGCCCCGCCGTACTCCCTAACCAGCATCTGCGCCGCTTTCTGCAGGTTCCTGGCCCGGCTGTAATAGCCAAGCCCCTGCCAGAGCTTCATCAGCCGGTCCTCCGGGCACTGGGCCAGGGCCTCCACAGTGGGAAGAGCCTGGGTAAAACGCTGGTAATGCTCCAGCACCGCGGCCACCCGGGTCTGCTGCAGCATCAGCTCAGAGACCAGTACATGGTACGGGGTGGGATCGCTGCGCCAGGGAAGCCTGCGGGCGCTCTGCCAGTACCAGGCCAGCAGCGGCCCGGGAAGCTGCTCCCATGGGGACATAAAAAAACCTCCTTCCCTATATTCGCCGTCTATACACACATACAGGCAGCACCGCACTAAAGACTGTTTGAAAACCGGAGAAAAACCATTTTTTCACACCGGAAGCACGGTTTCTGGCCTCCGCAGTTCGGAGTTTTCCAACAAATTCCAGGGGTGTTCCAAATGTTCCAGTCCAACCTATTCGCTCATATAAGAGAGCCAATATATTTCCGAACTATATTCCGTTGGAACACATGGAACACCAGCCATGTATTTACTGTGTTTATCGTGTTTATTGTTATAGTATAGCGCAGCAAGGGTCAAAACACAAGAGTCTGCCAGGGCCAGCGCCCCAGAGGTCTTCCCATTTTCCATAGGCCTTTTGCCCAGTATGCACGATTTTGGGGGCAAACTCCCGTTCTTTTACCGCAAAAGCAGAAAAAATCATCCTGGTGTTTACAAACGGCGAAAAAAATGGTAAAATGGTCCTTACTTACAGCCAAAAGAGTAAAGGAGCGCCGTTTATGAAGAGTTATGGCAGTAAAAGGGGCCTGTTTGTGCGCATTGTGGCGGGCCTGCTGGTCCTGCTGATGCTGGCGGCGGTTTTCTCCGTCCTCCTTTACCGGTGACGGCCCGTTTGTTTTTCGCTGCTTTGCGGAAACCATCGGGTATCCGGCCGATCACAGATTTTTCATGGCTTTGGCGGAAAGGGCGTGCAAAATGGAGACAATATGCAGGGATATCAAGCGCAACGCCTTTTCCTGGCGAATGTGGAGGACGGCGCCTGCGCCCATCACCTTACCATTACAATAAAGAGCGTGCCCGTCACGCGGCAAAACAGGGAGGAAACCATGAACCAGGAAATCACCCATCCAAAAGAAACCTATTATATCACCACGGCCATCGCCTACACCTCTGGCAAGCCCCACATCGGCAATGTGTCCGACCCGGTGGTGGCCGACTGTCTGGCCCGCTTCAAGCGGATGCAGGGCTACGAGGTGCGCTTTCAGACAGGCACCGATGAGCACGGTAAAAAGAACGAGCAGAAGGCCAAGGCCCAGGGCCTGTCCCCCAAGGAGTTTGTAGACGGCACCGCCGCTTTGGTAAAGGAGCAGTTCGACCTGATGAATCTGAGCTATGACCGCTTTATTCGCACCACGGACGAGGACCATGTGCGGCAGGTGCAGAAGATCTTTAAGCGGCTGTACGACCAGGGGGATATCTACAAGGGCGCTTACGAGGGCCTGTACTGCGACGAGTGCGAGTCCTTTTTGACAGAGAGCCAGCTGGTGGACGGCAAATGCCCGGACTGCGGCCGGGAGGTCCACCCGGAGAAGGAAGAGGCCTATTTCTTTAAGATGAGCAACTATGCCCAGCGGCTGATCGACCACATCAACGCCCACCCGGAATTTATCCAGCCTGTCTCCCGCCGCAACGAGATGATGAACAACTTCCTGCTGCCCGGCCTGCAGGACCTGTGCGTGTCCCGCACCTCCATCCAATGGGGCGTGCCTGTGGACTTTGACCCCCAGCACGTGATCTATGTGTGGCTGGACGCACTCAGCAACTATATCACCGGCCTGGGCTATAACTGCGGCGGGGAGAACGGCCCGCTGTTTGACGCCTACTGGCCTGCGGACCTGCATGTGATCGGCAAGGACATCACCCGGTTCCACACCATCTACTGGCCCATCTTCCTGATGGCCCTGGGTCTGCCCCTGCCCAAGCAGGTGTTCGGCCACCCCTGGCTGCTGATGGACGGCAGCAAGATGAGCAAATCCGCGGGCAATGTGATCTATGCCGATGACCTGGTGGACATGTTCGACGTGGACGCGGTGCGGTACTTTATCCTGCGGGAGCTGCCCTTTGAAAACGACGGCAACATCACCTGGGAGGCCATCAACGAGCGCACCAACGGGGACCTGGCCAATGTGCTGGGCAACCTGGTGAACCGGACGGTCTCCATGATCAACAAGTATTTCCAGGGCGCTGTGGAGAACTGCGGCGTGACCGGGCCCGAGGACCAGGAGCTGGAGCAGGCCGCCGCCTCCTGCCGGGACCGGGTGGCGGAGAAAATGGACCAGCTGCGCATTGCCGACGCTTTGGGCGAGATTATAGCCCTGTTTAAGCGCTGCAACAAATATATTGACGAGACCGCTCCCTGGCTGCTGGCCAAGGATACCTTTAAGTACGCCAGACTCTCTACCGTGCTGTACAATCTGGCGGACTCCATTACCATTGGCGCCAGCCTGCTGTTCCCCTTTATGCCGGACACCAGCGTGAACATCCTGCGGCAGCTGGGCACTGTGCCCCTGCCCTGGAGCCTGCTGGACCGCACCCACAACTACCCCACCAACGGCGGGAAAGTCACCAGCACCCCGGAGATTCTCTTCCAGCGGCAGGAGCTGGCGGATATTCAGGAACGCCTGAACGCCAAGTATGCCCAGGAGGATGGCGGGAACGCCTCGGCGGAGGCCCAGGAGCGGGCCCGTCTGGGCCAGGAGCTGCAGGGCATTGCTAAAATCGGCATTGACGCCTTTGCGGCCGCGGACCTGCGGGTGGCCAAGATTGTGGACTGCCAGCCCGTAAAGCGGGCCAAGAAGCTGCTGTGCCTTACCTTGGACGACGGCACGGACTCTCCCCGCACAGTGGCCTCTGGCATTGCCCCCTGGTACAAGCCCCAGGAGCTCACTGGCCGGCATGTGATTGTGGTCAGCAACCTGAAGCCCGCCAAACTCTGCGGCATTGAGAGCCAGGGCATGATTTTGGCAGCAGACGCGGGAGAGGACGTAAAAGTCATCTTTGTGGACGACATCCCTGCTGGGTCCAAGGTGCGGTGACAGCCTCAAAAGCCCGCGGCCTTCCAAAAGCCTGCGGATTTTGGGACAAAGCGGAACTTTCCCTGTGAAGCCTGCAAAACATCTGCTTTCCCTTGCCAGTCACTTTTTTATCTGTCCATGCGCTTGGATAATCCTTGCCATCATACCGCCATTACCGGAGGGGTCTTTTGCAAGCAGGACCTGCCAGCTGAAAGGAGGGCGCCATGCCCACTCAGGAATACTATGAAATTTATGACTCTCATGCCCACTATGAAGACCAGGCCTTTGCCGAGGACCGGGCCTGGCTGCTGGAACACAAGCTGCCCATGAACGGCGTGCGCTGCGTCATCAACATGGGCACCCGTATCCGCACCTGCGCGGAGGCCATGGGCCTGGCGGACATGAACCCCTATATCCACGCGGCCGTGGGCATTCACCCCACAGAGATTGACGAGGACCTGCCGGACAACTGGATCGAGTGCCTGCGGGTCTGGCTGGAGGGCGGCGCGGTGGCTGTGGGAGAGATTGGCCTGGACTACCACTGGAAGGAGAGCGCCCCCCGGGACCGGCAAATCCAGGTGTTTACCGCCCAGATGGAGCTGGCCAATCAGATGGGATTTCCGGTGTGCGTCCATGACCGGGACGCGCACTCGGATGTGCTGGAGCTGCTGAAGCTTTACAAGCCCCAGGGCGTGGTACACTGCTTCTCTGGCAGCAAGGAGATGGCCCAGGAACTGGTGGACCTGGGGATGTATATTGGCATTGGGGGCTCTGTCACCTTTAAAAACGCCCGGCGGGTGTGCGAGGTGGCAAAGAGTATCCCCCTGGACCGGCTACTGCTGGAGACTGACGCGCCCTATATGGCCCCTGACCCCCACCGGGGTTCCCGGAACGATTCCACCTATATTCCCCTGGTAGCGGAGAAGATCGCCCAGCTGCGGGGCGATACCACCCAGGGCGTTTTGGAGGCCGCCGGCGAGAACACCCGCCGGCTGTTCGGCCTGGACGCGCCCCCCCGCCGCAGCGCTCCCATGACCCATCTGTACTAGAGGCTGTTCACACAAAGGGGCCCCACAGGTCTTTGGGGGAGATTCTGCCTCTTGGGAGCCAGGCCGCATGGCCGCCCAGCTTACAAATCGGCCTTACTGAATCTTTAAGCGCGTTTCCTATAGGGCACCGCTTCCGCTTGCCAACCGCTCCATGGGCGGCGTCTGGCCTGTTCGGAAGAACCGGAAGTATTGGTCCATGATTTATTCTTGCGCAGCCCGCCTGCGATCTTTGCAGGGTGCTGCCTCAAATTCATATCGAAAGGCGGAGCCGCTTTTACGGCCCGCTGTAGGAGTTAATTTCAGCTATGGAAAACCAGAGTACCCAGCCCAGTCTTCTCTATGGGGCCAGCGCCGTCTACGAATACGGCGTCAATCTTTACATCAACATGACCAACCAATGCCCCAACCGCTGTGAGTTCTGTCTGCGGCAGAACAGCACGGGCAGTTTGTATGCCAACAGCCTGTGGTACAAGGGCGGCGAGCCGACCC
>CAJUPK010000067.1:5971-12366 GCA_910588415.1 uncultured Oscillospiraceae bacterium
GGAGGAGTTTTGGGCGCTTTTGCAGCGCCAGGACCTGAACCGGTATATGGAGATCGTCTTCTGCGGCTATGGAGAGCCAGCCTGCCGCTGGGACGACATGATGTGGCTTTGCGACAAGATCCGCGCAGCCGGCTCTCACTTTATCCGCATCAACACCAACGGGCTGGCCAACCTGCTGACTGGACGCAATGCCGCCTTGGAACTGGACGGCCGGGCGGACGCGGTGTCCATCAGCCTGAACGCCAGCACGCCCGAAGGCTATGACCGCCTTTGCCACAGCCGCTTTGGCCCCCAGGCCCTGCCAGCCATTCTGCGCTTTACCAGTACAGCGGTGCTGAACGTGCCCCATGTACGCATGACAGTGGTAGGCACCATGCCCAAGGCAGAGCAGGAAGCCTGCCGCCAGCTGGCCGAGAGTGTGGGCGCAGATTTTATGGTGAGAGAATATATTCCTGAATAAGCGGCAAGCTAAAGGAAAACGCTGCCACCCAATGCGCGGCGTAAAAACCGAAGAAAGGAACGGCAACTGCCATGAGGCGTTTTCCTTTGCTTTGCGCACTGCTGCTGGGGCTGGCCCTGGGGCTGGCCGGCTGCTCTGTCTCTGCGGGCCCGGCCCAGGGCTATGAGCTGGGCGGGCTGCGGCGGGTCATACTGTTTCAAAAGCTGCCCTCTCCCAGCCCGGCGGTTTCGCCTTTGCCCAGGCGGCCTGCCTGAGCGGAACTTTCGGCGCGCTGAGCCCTTCGGGGCTCTATTTGCGCCAGAAACGATAGGCACTGCCAGGCCGCACTTCGCAGAGACGGCGCCTGGTCTCTACGAGAGAAAAAACTTCTTGGAGCCGTATAACCCTTAGGACAGAAAAGGCGCAAGCAAATCCTGTACAAAAGCCGTATACCCTGTGCGGGTCTGCCTGTACCCTATTGAGTGGACCGGAATCTTATTGGGAGGATTTGGGTCCGCTCAAAATTGTCAGAATTTGTAAATAAACTTTTATTCACTTTACTTTTCCATGTCCTTCCCCTTGGTTCCGCGCTTGACAGGGGCCTCTTTTGCGTGTACAATAAAACTGGTTATCTTTGTACGCAGCCTTTATTAGGAAACGCACGTAAAAATCCGTACATGCCATTCTTTCAGCCGGGGGGCAGAATCGTCTGGCTGAAAAGAGGGCAAATTCCGCTTTTCGTCTGTGTCCGCTGTGTATGCTCCTATACCCTTTGCTTTTCGTTATTTTGTCAAAGCCCAGAGCCTGTTTGAAACACGGACAGCGGCGCTTTTGTCCCAGCAGGGTGCTTTCTGAAGCGGAAGTCCTGGAAACCCGGAAACAGGGAGGGGTTCTCCTACACCTTTCTCTCTCCGGCAGGAAGCCGTCCTCTGTTTTCCCATACGTCTTATACGTTGTTATATGCTTTATACGCTTTAGCGCAGATACAGCAAAATATCCAGGTATTTCGGCCCCCGTCCGGTGTTATGCGGAGCCGTGGGCCAGAGGAGAGGTAGATGAAACCGTGAAAGCCGTACCGTTAGGCAGGCCGGACGCCGCCCGCCTGAAATTTTTCCGGCACATTTTGCCGAAGCTTGCAACCTTTTTCCTTCTTTTGGCGTTCTTATATGGTAGTGGACTGTGTTTCTCCGTCCAGGCCGAGGGTACGGAAAGCGCCGCCCCCCAGCCTCCCCAGCCGGGACCGGATTTCTACTATCTGGACCAGGCCAATGTGCTCAGTGACGCCACCCGGTCGGCCATTTTGGAAAAGAACGGCCAGCTGTACCAGGCCTACGGCGTGCAGCTGGTGGTTCTTACTGTAGACGCCCTGCCCAGCGGCAGCTACAGCCAGCGGGTAGCCTATCTGCGCCAGGTGATGAGCAGCTGGCAGATTGGCGGGAGTGATGGACGGGGGCTGCTTTTGGCCCTGGCCATTGGAGACGACGACTATCTGGTGGCGGCCGGGGACCGTTTGAAGCCCCATTTTACCACGGACACCCTGAAGGGCCTGCTGGACGCCCAGCTGGAGCCGGACTTTCAGGCAAAAGCCTATGACAGCGGAGCTGCTAAATTTTTTGCGGAAGCCGCCGCTCAGGCGGAGACCTATTGTGCCGCCCACCCGGAGCTGTTCTCTGAGAGCCCCAGCAAAAGCCCTGCCCCTGCTGGACCGAATTTGGGAAAAAAGAAGAACACCGGCAACCAGGTATTGCTGTGGGTGGGGGTTTCCGCTGGAGCTGTGGCTGTGGTGTGCATAGCCGTCTTTCTGCTGGCGGGCCGCAGCGGCCGCTCCAGAAGGAACACCCGCCACACTGTACATAGGCGCACCTCTCTGATCACCCCCTCCCGCACCAATGTGCTGCGCCATGAAAGCCGTCCCACGGTTTTGATCAAGTCCTCTCAACGCTCCTCTGCCGGGGGCTATAAAAGCCAGAAGACCACCCGGAGCCGGAGCGACTGGCGGCAGTAGAGCCGCTGCCCTTTCTGCCATCCTCTGCCTGAAGCCCGCCGGCTTTTTGGCAGAGCACCCCCGCAGCCGGGGGAATTTCCGCCAGCGCACCCCCTGCTTTCCTTTGGGACCGCTGGAGAAGGAGCCTGCACCATGGTATTTGCCGATCTCTTTTTCATATATTGCTTTTTGCCCCTCTGCCTGCTCTGCTATCTGCTGGCACGCAGCCTGCCCGCCAAAAACTGGGTGCTGATTGTCTTTTCCCTGGTTTTTTACGCCTGGGGCGAGCCTCTGTGGATTGTTCTGCTGCTGTTCAGCTCCCTGCTGAACTGGGGCGTAGGCCTGCTGATTGAGCGCAGCCGAGGAAGCGGGGGCGCTAAAGCGGCTGTGGCCCTGGGCATTGTCATTGACATTGCCCTGCTGGTGGTGTTTAAATACAGCGGCTTTCTTGTGGAGAACATCAACGGCCTGACCGGGGCCGCCCTGCCTGTGCCTCAGTTCCGGATGCCCATTGGCATCAGCTTCTTCACCTTCCAGGCCATCTCCTATGTGCTGGACTGCTACTGGGAGAGCGTGAAGGTGCAGCGGCGGTACAGCCGCTTTCTGCTGTACCTGTCCCTGTTCCCCCAGCTAATTGCCGGGCCTATCGTGCGGTACAGCGTAGTGGAGGACGAGATCGAGGACCGCCACGCCTCTATAACGGACGTGTGCGAGGGCGCTCTGCGGGTGATTGTGGGCCTGGCAAAAAAGGTGATTTTGGCCAACAACCTGTGGGTGATTGTGGACACCTTCTTCGGCAAGGACATTGCCGGGCTCTCCATGCTGGGAACCTGGTACACGGTGATTGTGTACTCCCTGTACGTCTACTTTGACTTCAGCGGGTACTCGGACATTGCCATTGGCCTGGGCCGGATGTTCGGCTTCCACTTTGACGAGAACTTCCGGCACCCCTTTGCCTGCAAGACCATTGCGGAGTTTTGGCAGCGCTGGCACATCTCCCTGGGTTCCTTTTTCCGGGACTATCTGCTGTACGTCCCTATTTTTGGCAAAAACCGCAAATATCTCAGCCTGTTTCTGGTGTGGTTCTGCACGGGCGTGTGGCATGGCGCCGCCTGGAACTACATAATCTGGGGCCTGTACTTTGGCTGCTTCATCTTTTTTGAGCAGAAGCTGGGCAAGAAGCGCATCAAGAAGTGGCCTGTCTGGTGGAAGCATATTTACAGCAAGCTGGTTATTATCATTGGCTTCGGTATCTTCTACTTTGAGGACCTGGGCCAGCTGGGGCTGTTTTTCCAAAACATCTTTGGTATCAGCGCCCTGAGCGGCGCCGTGCCCCTGTGGGACCCCATCACCTGGAGCTCCTTCCTGAACAACCTGTTTTTAGTGTGCGGCTCCGCGGTGATCAGTATGCCCCTGCTGCCCAAGGTAAAGGCTTTCTTTTTGGAGAGCCCCAGCGACAAGCTGTATATTGCCGGGCGGATTGGCTCGGCGGCTGCCTGCCTGGGCCTGCTGGCTATTGTAAGCATCCTGCTGGTGGACTCCACCAACAATGTGTTTCTATATTGGCGGTTCTAAGATGTAGTTCTATGGGGGTTTTGCGCGCTTTTTTTGACAGATTTTGGCGTCTCCCGCGCCAAGAACCCGCTTAAAAATCTGCATACCCTAAGACCTGTATCCTTGACCCGCCCTGCCCTATGTACGGAAATTTTTGTGCCGCTTTAGGCAGGCAAAGGGAACAGCCTTTGACGCGAAAGGGACCTTTTCCCCAGCGCCTGGGTTGTGAACCGCGGTTCTGAGCCTAGCTGCCCTGCCAAAAGGAGGATTTCATGGACACCAAACACATGCAAAGCCCCAACTCCCGCCGTCCCTCTCAGCAGCCCCTGCCGACAGTGGTCCGGCGGCCCACGGAGAGCCAGAGCCAAACCCAGTCTACCCGTCCCCTGTCTCCCCAGCCAGCCCGTACGCGGAATTTTACCAAAAACTATATTCAGAATTATGGGGCCACCCATGCCCAGAGCCAGACTGTGAAGACCTACCGCCAGGACTCGGACCGCCTGCGCAGCCAGTACCGCCCGGACTACACCCAGACCATGAGTTTGAATTTGAACCGGACCATCCAGCGGGAGAATCCCTCGGACTTGATTCGTGAATATGTTCCGGCCACGCACCGGACCTATACCCTGCCCCGGGAGGAGATCTACCGGTCCGGCGCGAAAAAGCGCGGGGGCGGGACCTGGCAAACCAGCCAGAGGGACTCCCTGGGGGACCTGGAGAGGGATACCGCCATACCGGAGGAAGAGGCCTATCCCTCTGATTATGGGGAGGAGGATTCCGCCATTGTGCGGGAGTTCAGCCCTGCTGCCCAGCAGAGAGAGGAACAGGCTGCCCAGGCCAAGCCCCGCCGGAAAAAAGCGGACCGCCGGGCCCTGCTGGAAAAGCGCCTGTCCCTGGTGGTGGCTGGCCTGCTGAGCTTTTGCTTTATTGCTGCTGTTGCCCTGCTGGCCCTGCTGCCCCGGTCCACCAAATCCATGATTGAAAAGCGGGAGCTGGCCTCCTTTCCCCTGTTCTCCCTGCAGAATTATTTCTCTGGGGAATTCACCGCAGGCGTGGCCACTTTTTATGACGACACGGTTCCCTACCGGGATGACCTGAAAAACGCGGGCAACAACTTCAAGGCTCTGTTTGGCCTGCCCGCCTCTGAGAACTCCGTGGAGATTGTGGGCAATATCCAGAAGGTGGACAAAAAGCCTGCCGGGGACAACGCCAGTCAGGCCCAGCCCCCTGCCCAGGGCAGTTCCCCTGGGGAGAGCCCGGCTCCTGCCCAGTCTACCGCCGCTCCGGCTGACCCGGGACCAGCGGTGTCCCAGATTGGCACTGGTATGGACGCCTCTCTGGAGGGCGCGGCTGGCCGCCGTATGGAGATTCCCACGCCTCCCCCGGCGGAGAATCCCTTCCGTCAGGCCGACGAGGTGGACAATGGCGGCAACGGGGTGATTGTGGTGAAGCAGGCTGGCCATTACCGGGGCATGGAGCCCTACTATGGCACCTCTGACATGGCGGAGGGCTATGTGGCCGGACTGAACCAGCTGCACTCCCAGCTGGGAGACAGCGTGAAGCTCTGGTCCATGCCCGCGCCTCTGGCCTGCCAGTTCTACCTGCCGGACAGCCACTCGGAATACTCCACGGACCAGTCCCAATGCTTTGACCAGGTCCACGCCCAGCTGAACGGGGTCCAGGGAATCAACATTTGCCCTGTGCTTTCCCAGCATGTGGAGGAGCCCATCTACTGCCGGACAGACCATCACTGGCAGCCATTGGGGGCCTACTACGCGGCCCAGGCCTTTGCCCAGGCCGCTGGGGTGCCCTTTGACGACCTGAACACCTATACCCCTGGAAAGGTAGAGGGCTTTGTGGGCAGCATGTACTCCTTCAGCGAGAGCGCCAAGCTTCTCAACGACCCGGAGGACTTCACCTACTACACCCCTGGTTCTCCCTACACGGCCACCTACTACACCACGGCCCTGGAGCCCACCGACCTGGATGACACGGACCTGTTCGCCCAGGGGGTGGACAGCTACAACGCCTACGAGTATTACCTGCATGGGGACCAGTATATTGTCAAGGTGGACACCCAGGTGCAGAACGGCCGCAAGCTGCTGATCATCAAGGACAGCTATGGCAACGCGGAGGTGCCCTTCCTGGTGGGGTCCTTCCAGCAGATCTATGTGGCGGACGTGCGCTATCTGGAGCGCAATCTAGTAAGCTTTGCCAAGGATTTGGGCATCACGGATGTGCTGTTTACCCTGTCTGCCTTCTCGCTGGTAGGCGACAACGGGGACAACATCAACACGCTGATCACCCAGAACGCCGGGGAGACAGTGGCGCTTCCCTAAAAGCGAATAAAAACCCCGGCTTTGGCCCCAAAGGAGGAAGCCATGAAAGAATTGCAGTATCCCTTTGACCCGGGAGAGA
>CAJUPK010000068.1 GCA_910588415.1 uncultured Oscillospiraceae bacterium
CCACCAGCAACATAGTTACACCCCAAATCCACGTATCTGCACAGGCAGGTGCGTGGATTTTTGTTGCCCGGCCAGGCTCAGGGCATCCCACGCGTTCTCCAGCATCCAAATTCTGGAATCCCTTTCCTTGGGTCCCAGGTCCCTTTGCCATAAAACCGCCCCTGGAAATCCAGGCGGCGGTTTTTTCACACAAAAGCATCCGAACTTCAACCGTAAAGGGAAACTTCTTTCACCATGCCTGCAAGCAACTCCCGCTCACAGGCATACGCAGCCCCAGAGAGATACCGCTACCAGCGGCTCATGTTTCGCTGGTGCTTCTCCCGGTAAACCTTTTCCAGCTCCTCCGGAGTAATGCCATAGATCAGCAGCAGGTCGTTAAAGTACATCATCACATCGCAGAGCTCCTCCACAAAGTGATGGCGGATTTCCGGGTCCTCTACAATGGGCTGGTCCCCCCGCTTTTTGATGATATCCGCCGCCTCTCCGGCTTCAATCAGCATCCAAAGCAGCGTGTCCCTGCCCTTCTCTAAAGGCAGCCCGCCCCATCGGTCAAAATATTTTTCCTGCAGTTCCCTTTGAATGGCCTGCATTTCCTCAAAGCCAAAGCGGCTCATGGACAGCACTCCTTTTTTGATATGTAGTTATGTGCAGTAAAACCTCTTGAAAACCAGGTCTTTCCGCTGAGCGGCCAAGCGCCTGGTTCCAGAGGGGCACCTTCTTTTAGAGCCTCGTTGCCTATAGGATTTGAGAATTGGCTGATGAAAGCAAAGGAAAAAGTTTCGCCAGCCTTTTCAAAGGCTGCGAGGTGTGGAGCAGAGCTCCACGGTCTTGCGCGACAGATAGGGCCTCAGAGCCTGCCAGGCCACTGGCCGCACTGCCAGCCCGGCAGCCGGGGGACGGCCCTCCCCGCACAGGGTCAGCCAGAAGCGCTCCTCTCCCCGCAGCAGGGCCAGGCTTTGAAACCACACGCCTGCCCCCCGCTCCAGGCAGGGCCGGGTGCCCAGTCGGGAGAAAGCTGTTTCCCCAATGCCTTGGGCCATTCCCAGACCTGTATACTTCATATAGCTCTCTTTACAGGTCCACAGCTGAGTCAGCGCCTGATGGGGGTCCGTACTCCGACCGGTCAGCTCCCGCTCCAACGGGGTGCAGATCCGCTCCGCCAGCTCTGGCCGGAACACCCGCACCCGCTCCACGTCCACTCCCAGCGGAAACCTCCCCATCCCGCAGACAGCCAGTCCCTGGCTGTGGCTGAGATTAAAAGCCGGGCCCTCCGGCAGCTCCGGCTTCCCCTTGGGGCCTTGCCGGACCCTCTCTTTCAGGTTGTCCCAGGGTTCTCCCCGCTCTTCCAGGGCCAGGGCCAGCAGAGCCCAGGCAGCCTGGCTCTCCAGCCGGGTGCGCTCCCTCTTGTCCAGCCCACCAGGCAGAGAGGCCACGAGAACCTGCCAGTCCGGCGCCCGGCTCAGGGCTGCCACTGGCGCAGTTCAGCCAGCAGCTCGTCCAGCAGCCGGGCCTCGGGCACTTTGCGCAAAATCTTCCCCTTGCGGAACAGCAGGCCCTCGCCCTTGCCCCCAGCAATGCCCAGGTCCGCCTCCCGGGCCTCTCCGGGACCGTTCACAGCGCAGCCCATCACCGCCACAGTCAGGTCCAGGGGACAGTCCCGCAGGGCTTCCTCCGCCCGGTTGGCCAGGGAGATCAAGTCAATCCGCGTGCGGCCGCAGGTGGGGCAGGCGATCAGCCTCACGCCCCGCCGCAGCCCCAGGGCCCGCAGGATGTCCACCCCGGCCCGCACCTCCTCCACCGGGTCCGCGGCCAAAGACACCCGCAGGGTATCCCCTATGCCCTGCTGCAGCAGCCCGCCAATGCCAATGGCAGACTTGACCAGCCCCATGCGGGCCGTACCCGCGTGGGTGATGCCCAGGTGCAGGGGATAGCTGCAGCGCTGGGCCGCTGCCTGGTAGGCCTGGACCGTGAAGTCCACAGAGGAGGCCTTCATGGACAGCACAATGTCCTGAAAGTCAAACTTCTCCAGCAGAGAGGCATGGTACAGGGCGCTGTCCACCAGGGCCTGGGGGGTGGGGTGCCCGTACTTGGCCAGAATGTGCTTCTCCAAAGAGCCGTCGTTCACCCCCACCCGAATGGGGATACTCCGGGCCCGGCAGGCATCCGCCACAGCCTTCACCCGGCTCTCGTCCCCAATGTTCCCTGGGTTGATGCGTATTTTGTCAATACCCGCGGCCGCTGACTCCAGCGCCAGCTTATAGTCAAAGTGGATATCTGCCACCACGGGGATGGAGACCGCCTCCTTCACCGCGGGAATCAGCTGCCGCACCGCCGCCATGTCTGGAATGGCAATGCGCAAAATCTGGCACCCCGCCTGCTCCAGCTCTTTGGCCTGGCGCACGCTGCCCTCGATATCTGTAGACGGCACGCTGAGCATAGACTGCACGGTCAGCGGCGCGCCGCCGCCTATCCTTACGCCCCCGGCCGTCACCTGTCTGGCCTGTCTTCTCTCCATCCCGGCTTCCCCCTTATCCTGTTACAATACGGAAAATATCGTGGAAGGTCACCAGCACCATCAGGCCAATGAGCAGCACAAAGCCCGCCGCGTGTACATAGCCCTCGTACTTGGCTGGCACCGGCTTGCGGGTAATCCCCTCCCACAGCAAAAACAGCAGCCGTCCCCCATCCAGGGCGGGCAGGGGCAGCAGGTTTACAATGCCCAGGTTCACGGTGATCATAATCATCATTACCACTAAGTTGTTCAGCGCCTGGCCAAAGCCCTGGCTCAGGCCGGCCCCCGCCGCCTGGGAGATGGCCTGGGCAGTGCCCACAGGCCCGGCCACCTCGTTAAGCCCAAAGCGGCCTGTCAGCAGGCCCTTCAGGCTTTCCACCACCATGCGGGCCATGGAGAAGGTGTCGGCCCCGGCCCGGCCCAGCACGCCCCAAAAGCTGCGCTGCTCCGGCTCCACATAGAAGTCCAGGGCCACAGCCTCCTTGCCGTCCTCCAGGGTCTGGGTGTGCATGGCAAAGCTGCCCAAAGACACCCGCTGGCCCTCCCGCTCCACGGTCATGGTTACAGCCTGGGGGTCTGCCATGGCCAGGGCAAAGGACAGGTCCCGGTCTGTGTAAACCGCGTAGCCGTCCAGCTCTACAATCCGGTCCCCCTCCAGGGCGCCGGCCGCCTGGGTGGCAGAGCCCTCTACAAACCGGGAGATGGTGGTGGTGGCAAAAATCTCCTGGGGCGCCAGCACGGCAATCATCAGCCCAAAGCCCAGCACAATGTTAAACACCCCTCCGGCCACAATCACCAGCACCCGCTTCCACACAGGCTTGCGGCCAAAGGCGTTCTCATCCGGGCTGTCCCCGTCCTCGCCCTCCAGGGCGCAGAAGCCGCCGATGGGCAGCAGCCGCAGGGTGTAGTCTGTCTCTCCCCGGCGGAAGCCCCACAGCTTGGGCCCCATGCCCACCGCGAACTCATTGACCCGGACGCCACCAAATTTGGCCAGCAAAAAGTGCCCCAGCTCGTGGAAAAACACCACAAATCCAAACAGAAACACGCCGATTACAATTAACAGCCCGATATACAGTGCCTGCAAGATGACTCATCTTCCTTTCCGTGATTCTTTAGAACCTGTGCCAACAGGAGCAGCCGGGCGCTTTTTTCGCTGCATCTTGAAAGCCGCCATACTAAAATCCTACTGGTTACAGGTTCTTACAGCCAAGCGCTTGGGGAAAGCCCTTCCCCTATCCGCTCCCCGGTCCGCTGCCGGGCCCATTGGTCCGCCGCCAGCACATCCTCCAGGCTGCCGGCATCCCCCTGGGGACAGGCGGCCAAAGCCTCTTCCGCCAGGCGGGCAATGTCCATAAAGCCGATCTGCTCCTTCAAAAAGGCCTCTACAGCCCGCTCGTTGGCCCCATTCACCGCAGCCGGAGCCAGCCCTCCCTGCTCCAGGGCTTTCAGGGCAATGGCCAGGCAGGGAAAGGCCTCCAGGTCCGGGGGGGCAAAATGCAGGGCCCCTGCTGCAAACAGGTCCAGCTCCCGCACAGGGCCAGGCAGGCGGTCCGGATAGGCCAGGGCATACTGAATGGGCAGGCGCATATCCGGCGTCCCCAGCTGGGCCATCACCCCATTGTCCTGGTACTCCACCATGGAGTGGACAATGCTCTCCCGGTGGACCACCACCTGGATGCATTGGGGCGGCAGGCCGAACAGCCAGCGGGCCTCCATCACCTCCAGCCCCTTGTTCATCATGGTGGCCGAGTCAATGGTCACCTTGGCCCCCATGGACCAGTTGGGGTGGCTGAGGGCCTGCTGGGGGGTGACTTTCTCCAGCCTCTCCCGGGGCCAGCCAAAGAAGGGCCCGCCCGAGGCAGTCAGCAGCAGCCGCTTGACCTGGGATCTAGTATTCCCCTGCAGGCACTGAAAAATGGCGGAATGTTCGCTGTCCACTGGCAAAAGTTCCAGGTTCTGCTTCCGGGCAGCCTCCATCACCAGCTGGCCTCCGGCCACCAGGGTCTCCTTGTTGGCCAGGGCCACGGTCTTTCCGGCGGCCAGGGCGGCCAGGGTTGGCCGCAGGCCCACCATACCCACCACAGCGTTAAGCACCAGGTCTGCCTCCTCCCAGGCAGCAGCCTGGCACAGGCCCTCTAAACCGGAGAGCACCGTGATGTCCATATCCCGGACCCGGTCCCTGAAGTCCTGGGCAGCAGCCGGGTCAAACAGCGCTGCCGCCCGGGGCCGGAACTCCCGGACCTGCTGTTCCAGCAGCGTCACATTGGAATGGGCCGCCAAAACCTCCACCCGGTATGGCCGCTGGCCCCGGGTGTTCAGATCCCGGACTACCTCTAAAGTCTGGGTGCCAATGGAGCCCGTGGACCCCAACAGTGAAAGCGATCTCATTTCCCAATCCTTCCCCTTTCTAAAAACAGAGCAGAACGGTCCGCAAGCGCACCCGCGGCCCCACGGCGGCTCTGTACTGCGGTATAGCGCGAACCGGCTGGAACAGTCCCTGTACTATATCACAAATTTATGGAGGATTTATGACAAAAAAGCCTGGCTTTATCCCCTGGCAGAGGTCTGTCAAAGGGGCTTCTGGCAGACGAAAAAAACCTGCCCCTCCTGCAAAAAGGAGAAGCCAAATTTCTCGTACAGCCGGACAGGTCCCCAGTGCTGCCAGGGATACTCCCTCTTGGCGAGAGGATAGCCCTCCCCGTACCTATAGCCCTGCCATCTTCCAAAAAACAGGCCATAACCAGAGAGGCAAGGCCTTCGCCCTGCCAATCCTCCGCAATATCCACACAGTAAAAAATTCGAATCTTCCCCGCTCTGTGTCCTCCTAACGCCAGGTCCCAGGAGATTGAGCTGTATGGCCAGCCCGCTTCATCCTCCTGCCAGAGACAGAAAGCTAACTAATAGATACACAAAAGGAGCGGTGAATATGACGCTGTCAAACCGGTCCAATATGCCCCCATGGCCAGGGATCACCTGGCCGAAGTCCTTGATGTGGCAGCTGCGCTTGATCAGCGAGAAGCTTAAATCCCCCAGAATGGAGATCCAGGAGCCGAAAAAGCCAGCCAAGAACAGGGCCAGGTAGTTCACCTCCACGGTGCCGTGGTAAAACACCTGGGAGAACCAAAGCCCGCACAGCAGCATCACCGCGACATCCGCTATGGTGCCGCCTATAGCGCCCTCTACCGTCTTTTTGGGGCTGATCTCTGGGCACAGCTTGTGCCGGCCAAAGAGGGTACCCGCAAAATAGGCCCCCATGTCCGCCACCCAGGCCGCCAGCACCGCGATCAGCACATAGAACATGCCGTGGCTCCGGTTCAGCTCCCGCAGGGAGACCAGCGTGTGCAGGGCGCAGGGAATGATAACCACCATGCTGTACAGCACAGCCACCTCTTTAAAGGTGGTCTCGTGGTGGTAAACGATCATGGCAGCAAACACGATCAGCGTGTAGAGACAGTAGGTGAGAAAGACGAACTGGCTCTCTGCGCAAAAGGGCAGCGCCGCCGCTGCCGCCAGGGACGGCATGTACAAAAACCACTTGCGCTGCAGTTCCAAGGCCCTGGCCAGCTCATCCACTGCCATCAGGGAGATCAAGGCCACGGCAATGTTCAGCGCCAGAGGAAAGATTTGGTCGAAAACAACAATGGCCGCCGCAAAAAGCGTCAGCACCACGCCGGACAACACCCGCTGCTTCATTGTGTTTCCCGCCTTTCATTGTGAGACATAGTTATAATGAATGGAATGTACGGTATCAAGACCGGGGAGCTTCCCCGCACCTTGGCCGCGCAAACTGTATGCTCCTTGAGAGCCAATAGCGCGGTCCAGGGGCGTTAGGCCCCTGGTGGAGGCTTGGAGGCAAAGCCTCCAAGGTCTTGCCGGAGTGCGCGACCTGTGCGCACAAAGGCCTAGGCATCGTCAGCTCCTTTTAGCCATTTTCAAAGAAAATGGCTATGAGTTGGCAAAGCCAACTCATTTGCGGCTCTCGCCGTTTGTCTGACGACTCCGTGGCACTAAAGCGCAAGACCGCGGAGCGCTGCTCCACACCATGGAAGGGGACTGTCTTGTCGAGTTGACATGCCAACTGGTTGGCTCGGTCGGGTCAAAACGATTGCCACAGGCAACGTCAAACGCCCCCAAACCTTCTCTGCCGGGAATGATAGATGGCAATGGCCCGGTCCAGGTCCTCTGTCTTAAAGTCTGGCCAGAGAATGTCAAAATAAACGAACTCCGCATAGGCGCACTGCCACAGCAGGAAGTTGGACACCCGCTGCTCTCCGCTGGGGCGGATGATCAGGTCCGGGGCCGGCTGGCCTGCGGTGTACAGATAGCGGTCGAACAGGGCCTCATCCAAATCCCCCGGGGAGCGCCTGCCTGCCTGTACCTCCTCCGCGAAGGTCCTGGCCGCCCGGACAATCTCTGCCCGGCCGCCGTAGTTCATGGCCAGGTTCAGCACCATGCCCGTCTTGGGGGCGCTGGCCTCCTCCACCTCTGCGATCAGCTCCCGCAGGTCTGGAGAAAAAGCGCTTACGTCGCCTATGAACCGCACCCGGATGTTCTCGTCCATAAAGTCCCGCAGGGCTTCCCGCAGATAGTCCTTAAACAGGCCCATCAGCGCGCCCACCTCCTCGGTGGGCCGGGACCAGTTCTCTGTGGAGAAGGCATAGACCGTGAGCACCTTGACCCCAATCTGGGAGGCGTACCGGGTGATGGTGCGGAAGTTCTGGGCCCCTGCCCGGTGGCCCATGGACCGGGGCTGAAAGTGCTTTTTTGCCCACCTGCCATTGCCGTCCATAATGACGCCAATGTGGGCAGGGGGCTGCAAACGCTTTTCTGCCATGGCTCCCCCTTAAATCTCCAGGATTTCCTTTTCCTTGTCAGCGGCGCAGACGTCGGTATTTTTCACGTATCTGTCCGTCAAGTCCTGCATCTTTTTCTCTGCCTGCTTCAAGTCGTCCTCTGTGATCTCGGACTTCTTCTTCATGTCCTTCAGCTTTTCAATGGCGTCCCGGCGGATGGACCGCACGGCCACTTTGGCCTCTTCCGCCAGCTTGCTGGTCTCCTTGACCAGCTCCCGGCGGCGCTCCTCGTTCAGGGGTGGGAAGATGAGCCGGATGACCTTGCCGTCATTTTGGGGATTCACACCCAGGTCAGAGGTCTGTATGGCCTTTTCAATGGCCCGCAGCACAGAGGCGTCCCAGGGCTGGATGGTAAGCACCCGGGCCTCGCTGACTGCCACTGCCGCCAGCTGGTTGATGGGCGTGGGAGTGTCATAGTAGTTGACCGTGATCTTATCCAGCACAGCGGGGTTGGCCCGGCCGGCCCGGATGGCCGCGTACTCCTCCTGCAGATGGCCGATGGCCTTTTTCATCTTGTGCTCGGCTTTGTCGAATACATCTTTCATTTCCGGCATGATAAACGTCCTTTCATTATGGATTGGGTTGATTCTTTTATGAAGTCAGCTTTACAGAGAGCCAGGATTTTCTGGGCAAGTCCTGGCTCTGTGTCATGCTCATACACGGGGGGATGGCCCCGGATCAGGGAACGGTCTCCTGGGCCGGAGAGCGACGGCTGCCAGCGGGAACCGCCCTGGGTCTGACGGGGCGCACCCTTTGGGGAACCCCGTTCCGCTGCCAAAGCCTGCGGTCCCCCTACGGCAGACAGCCGCTGGTTACACCACCAGCGTGCCCACTGGTTCTCCGGCAGCGGCCCGCACAATGTTTTCCGGGTCCGCCATGCTGAACACCAGCCAGGGGATGCCCCGGTCCTTGCAGAAGGAGGCGGCTGTCATGTCCATCACCGCCAAATTGTCGCTGAGCACCTGCATAAAGGTGAGCTGGTCAAAGCGCTTGGCGTTGGGATTCTTTTTGGGGTCGCTGTCATACACCCCATCCACCATGGTGGCCTTTAGGATGATATCCGCCTCGATCTCCGCTGCCCGCAGGGCCGCGCCTGTGTCAGTGGAGAAGAAGGGATTGCCTGTGCCGCAGCCAAAGACAATGACCCGGCCCTTCTCCAGGTGCCGCACAGCCCGGTTGCGGATGTAGGGCTCCGCCACCTCCTGCATGGCGATGGCTGTCTGCACCCGCACGGAGAGCCCCAGCTGCTCCAGCCCGTCCGCCACGCCCAGGGCGTTGATCACAGTGGCCAGCATACCCATGTGGTCGGCCCGGGTGCGGTCCATACTGCCGCTGCTGCGCCCCCGCCAAAAGTTGCCGCCGCCCACCACAATGGCCACCTGGGCGCCCATCTCGTGCAGGATTTTCACAGGACGGCAAATATCCATCACCGTGTCAAAGTCAATGCCATGCCCAGCCGCACCGGCCAAAGCCTCACCGCTGAGCTTTAAAAGCACCCGCTTATATTTCAGGGCCATCGAAACCACGCTCCTTTTCTTAAATAAACAACAGCCTCTGGGTCAGAACCCTTCTCGCCGGACTTACAGGCCAGTCAATGGTTCTTGTCTTTCGCCCGTTTATACTCCTCTTCATTGTACATGAAAACCCTGCCTTTGTAAAGCGGAAACTGTAAACTTTTGGAAAAAGGCCGCAAAAAGGAGAGCCTTCCCTGGGAAGCGCCCTCCTTTTCCTCTTGCCTGGCCTGTTTGTATTGGTTTATGCCTTGCCCACAGAGCCGAAAAGCTCCATTTTCTCCTTGACCGTGGCTTTGATGGCCTCAGTGCCGGGAGCCAGCAGCTTGCGGGGATCAAAGCCCTTGCCCTGCTGGTCCTTGCCCGCCTCAATGTACGCACGGGTGGCAGCGGCAAAGCTCAGCTGGCACTCTGTGTTCACATTCACCTTGGAAACGCCCAGGCTGATGGCCTGTTTCACCATCTCCTCCGGGATGCCTGTGCCGCCGTGGAGCACCAGGGGCATGGTGCCGGTCTTCTCCTGAATCTTGGCCAGCACGTCAAAGTTCAGGCCCGTCCAGTTCTCCGGGTACACGCCGTGGATGTTGCCAATGCCTGCTGCCAGCATGGTGACGCCCAGGTCGGCAATCTGCTTGCACTCATCGGGATCCGCCACTTCGCCGCTGCCCACAACGCCGTCTTCCTCGCCGCCGATAGCGCCTACCTCTGCCTCTACAGAGATGCCCTTCTCCCCGGCAATACGGATGATCTCCTTGGTTTTCTCAATGTTCTCATCAATGGGATAGTGGGAGCCGTCGAACATGACGGAGGAGAAGCCGTCCTCCATGGCCTTCAGCGCGCCCTCATAGCTGCCGTGGTCCAGGTGCAAAGCCACGGGAACCGTGATGCCCAGGGTCTCCATCATGCCCTTGACCATGCCGGTCACCGTGTTGTAGCCGCACATATACTTGCCCGCGCCCTCTGACACACCGAGAATAACAGGAGAATTGCACTCCTGGGCGGTAAGCAGCACAGCCTTTGTCCACTCCAGGTTATTGATGTTGAACTGGCCCACAGCATACTTGCCCTCTTTGGCCTTTGTAAGCATTTCTTTTGCAGAAACTAGCATAGCGTTTTCCCTCCGATTCAGAATTCCGGCCTGCCCGGCCGCTTATATATTTGATTATATCCCATATGCCCGAAAAATGCAACCAATAATTGGTTTCGGGGAAAAAATCCTGGAAAAATAAAATTCCCTCTTTACATTTGGGGAAAAATGTGCTAAAATAATGAAAGTTTCAGCGTAGGGCGTGCTGAGATGCCCTGTAAAACTAAGCTTGGACTGGCCGATGGTTTTGGCGGGACGTTTTTCCTTACTGTTTAAGATTTTATTTTGGGGGCGTATCTCTGTTCCGCTCTCGCCCGGTTCGCAACTTTGGCGGCTGGTATGAAGTTTATAATTGAGCAGTTATCTTCCTTATTATAGGTTAATATTAGGGCCCGTAGCTCAACTGGGAGAGCGCCAGGTTCGCAATCTGGAGGTCGAGGGTTCGATCCCCTTCGGGTCCACCACATATTCAGGCACTATCTTTCATACCGCTGGTAGGGAGATAGTGCCTGTTTTTTATTCAGAAAATTAGGCAAGGAAGTGGACCGTATGTTTAAACTGGTCAGCCCCGATATAAGCCAATTTCCTTCTGCGGTACGCAGCTTTTTTACCGGGGCAAAGGTATATGACTGCAGCCATCACTCCAGCTCGACGGTATATTCCTGTGATACCGGATTCTATGTAAAAATAGATGCAAAAGGTGCGCTGGCTGAAGAGGCCCGGCTTGGCAGGCTGTTCCACTCCATGGCCCTTGGCGTGGAAGTGGCGGCCTATATCTCGGAAAGCAGGGATTTTCTTGTGACCCGCAGCGCTGCCGGAAAACCCCTGGACAGCTGTTTGGACGACCCCAAAAAGAGCTGTGAAATGCTGGCCAAAGCACTGCGGGTGCTGCATAGCCAGCAAACTGCGGGTGTACCGATTTCCTCCCGGTATCAGCGGTATATGGATGCAGCGGACGGGGATTTTTCCGGCGGGTATTATGATGAATCCGTGTCCATGGACCGATTCCCTGTCCACTCCAAGGAGGAGGCCTGGGCAATCCTGCAGGCAAACCGGGGCTTGCTGCAGCCAGACACTTTTATTCACGGCGACGTCTGCCTGTCCAATGTGATGTTCTCCCAGGGGCAGTTTGCATGTTTTATCGACTTCTCCATGTCCGGGGCAGGCGACAGACATATAGATTTGTACTGGGTGGTCTGGTCCCTGCAGAATACGCTGAAGACAGATCGATTTACCGATTACTTTTTGGACGCATACGGCAGGGAGCATTTTGATTATGAGACCTTAAAGGTTATTTCCGCCTTCGAGGTGTTTGGATAAGATCCCCGGTTCCAGGTTGTCCTGGTCCAGGAAACAGGCCTCCTGGCTTTTCTTAATGTTTGCAATACGAGCGAATCGTCCTGCGAGGGCTATTGCTGCCTGGCACAAAGACCGTATATCCAACCCGTATGCAGAAGAAACTGTGACTGATGTCTGCAAGATACAGAGAAGTGTCATACCTTTTCAGCCTCCGCAATTTATCGGCTATGCTGGTTGTCAGCTAGGGTGCCGGATGATTTCCTTGGCTCCTGGCGTGAGATTCCTGGCAGGCGGAACCTATCTGGCTGCTGTGTACTTGGATTCCTATCATTTTTCAGCGGTATCCTTTTTGGGGCCAGCGCAGCAGCTTTGCCCGGTCATTTGGCGCAAAACACCATAATGCTTGGCCATGTCGTGGCGCAGGAGCATGACCTCCTGGTTTTGCCGGCGGATGGCCTCATAGCTCTGCTGGGCCATAAGCCTGACTTCGGTCCGGACGGCCAGCTCTTCCTGGAGGAGCTCTGCCACGGCCCCAAGAAACGCGGAGACCATAAAAGGCGGCATGAGAGGCCAGAGGAAATAGCCGAAAACCATCATCTCCACCTGCAGGCTGATTTGAGCGGCTAGGTTTCCAGTGACCATGCCGGAAATCAGCGCGAAAAGAACCGTCAAGACTGTTCCCGCCATCGCCAAGGGGCAGAAGACCCGGTAGAACCGGCTGCCACTCCCAAAAGCCGCAGCCTAAGGCAGCCAGCAGAGCGCCCATCCCCAAAAGGGAAAATACGGCGTCACTGATATGGACAAGACCACAATAATTTAAACGGAGTTGCTGACAATACCACGCTTTATTCACCGGACACATAGATTTTGAACATCGAAAATGCAGCGGAGACTATGACAATCTCCGCTGCATTTTTTGAATTATATCCTGCCAGTCAAATTC
>CAJUPK010000069.1 GCA_910588415.1 uncultured Oscillospiraceae bacterium
GGCTTGTCTGCCACTGGCAGACGCTCACCCCACACCCTACCAGGGGCCTGTCTCGCCTGTCAGCTCGGTCGGGTCAGAACGATTGCCGCTGGCAATCTTCCCCGCCCCTGGACCGCGCAATAAATTCTCAAAACCTATACTTTGATACATTTTTCCTATGCAAGCATACAGCCATTCTCCAGCCACATTTCCTTTCAGAATATATAAGGTAAATATATAAAGATTTCCAACCCCACTACTTTAACAAGGACAGTGATAAAATTGTATCCAATCATAAAGAAAAAAGTCCTAAACCCCGCGGTAACACTGATGGAGGTCTCCGCTCCAGCGGTGGCAAAAAAGGCGGAGCCCGGCCAGTTCATCATCCTCCGGGTGGACGAAAACGGGGAGCGGATCCCCCTGACCATCGCGGATTTTAACCGGGAGACGGGCACCGTCACCATTATCTTCCAAATCGTGGGGGCTACCACCGAGAAACTGAACCATAAAAACCAGGGGGATTTCCTGCAGGATTTTGTGGGTCCCCTGGGCGTTCCCACCCATACCGCTGGCCTTCAGAAAGTGGCCGTGGTGGGCGGCGGCGTGGGCTGCGCCATTGCGTACCCCATCGCCAAAAAGCTCCACCAGCAGGGGTGCCAGGTCCACAGTATTGTGGGCTTCCGCAGCAAGGACCTGGTAATTTTGGAGGAGGAATTTGCAGCCGCCAGTACCAAATTATGCAAAATGAGCGACGACGGCTCCTGGGGCGAAAAGGGCCTTGTGACAGACGCTCTGCGCAGGCTCATTGAGAGCGGCGAGCGGTATGACCGGGTCATAGCCATTGGCCCGCTGGTCATGATGAAATTTGTGACAAAACTGACCAAAGAGTTTAACATACCCACCACGGTCAGCATGAACCCCATTATGATCGACGGCACCGGCATGTGCGGCGGCTGCCGCCTGAGCCTGATACAGGACGGCAAACGGGTCACCAAGTTTGCCTGCGTGGACGGCCCGGACTTTGATGGATTTGAAGTGGACTTTGACGAGGCCATGGCCCGGGGCGCCATGTACAAGGATTTCGAGCGCCACGCCCACGAGGAGACCTGCAATCTATTCAAAAAGGAGGCGGCCGGAAATGCCTAATATGTCCCTGAAGAAAAACGAGATGCCCTCTCAGGAGCCCCAGGTGCGCAACAAAAACTTCCTGGAAGTGGCCCTGGGCTATACCGAAGACCAGGCTGTGGACGAGGCTCAGCGCTGCCTGAACTGCAAAAACCGGCCCTGCGTCTCCGGCTGCCCTGTGAACATCGCTATCCCGGATTTCATCCAGCATATGGCCAAGGGGGAGTTCGAGGAGGCCTACCAGGTCATCGCCCAAAGCAGCGCCCTGCCGGCTGTCTGCGGCCGGGTCTGCCCCCAGGAGAGCCAGTGCGAAAAATACTGCGTCCGGGGCGTCAAGGGCGAACCTGTGGCCATTGGCCGCTTAGAGCGTTTTGCCGCGGACTGGCACAACGCCCACTGGGCCGAAACTCCCCAGCGTCCGGCGTCCAACGGAAAAAAAGTGGCAGTAATCGGCTCCGGCCCCTCCGGCCTCACCTGCGCCGGGGACCTGGCCCGTCTGGGCTATGAAGTGACTGTGTTCGAGGCCCTGCACACGCCCGGCGGCGTGTTGGTCTACGGCATTCCGGAATTCCGCCTGCCCAAGGCCATTGTGCAGAAGGAGATCAACGGCCTGAAGGCCATGGGCGTGAAAATTGAGACCAACATGGTGATTGGCCGGGCCCTGTCCATTGACGAGCTGCTGGAGCAGGGCTTCCAGGCGGTGTTCATTGGCTCTGGCGCGGGCCTCCCCCGGTTTATGAACATCCCCGGAGAAAATCTCAAAGGCGTGTACTCCGCCAATGAGTTTCTCACCCGTGTCAATCTGATGAAAGCCTATCTCCCTGGCAGCGACACCCCCATTCAGCATCCCAAGCGGGTGGCTGTGGTGGGCGGCGGCAACGTGGCCATGGACGCCGCCCGGTGTGCCAAGCGCCTGGGGGCCGAGGAGGTATACATTGTCTACCGCCGCTCAGAGAAGGAACTGCCTGCCCGGGCCGAAGAGGTAGAACACGCCAAGGAAGAGGGCATTGTCTTTAAGCTGCTCCACAATCCCACCCAGATTCTGGGGGATGAGACTGGCAGCGTGAAGGGCATGGAGTGCCTGGAGATGGAGCTGGGCGAGCCGGACGCGTCTGGCCGCCGGAGGCCTGTGGAGAAGCCCGGCTCCGAGCTTGTGCTGGACCTGGACTGTGTAATCATGGCCATCGGCACCAGCCCCAACCCGCTGATCAAGTCCACCACCCATGGGCTGGAAACCCAAAAATGGGGCGGCATTATTGTCAACGAGGAGACCGGGCTGACCAGCCGCCCCTACGTGTACGCGGGCGGTGACGCGGTCACTGGCGCGGCCACGGTCATTCTGGCTATGGGCGCGGGGAAAACAGCGGCCAAGGCCATCCATGAGAAGCTCAGCGAAGGTACAGCCCATGATTGAGATCACCTTAAAAGCGCGGGGCCTGCCGGAAAACGGCAGTGTGTTTCAGCGCTCTGCGGCCCGCGGAATCGCCTTTCGGGACGGAAAGCTTTTGGCCATCCACACCGACAGGAAGGACTACAAGTTCCCTGGCGGCGGAGTGGAGTCCGGTGAAAGCTTAGAACAGGCCCTCCAGCGGGAAATACTGGAAGAAACTGGCTATGAGCTGACCGGGGAGCCCCAACTGTGGGCTGTGACCCATGAGCGGCGCAAGGGCAGAACCGCCGATATTTTAGAGATGGATTCCTACTATTTTCTCTGCCAAGTGGGGGATAGCCAAATTCCCCTTCAGCTGGATGATTACGAGGCCGCCGAACATTTTACACCCATCTGGGTCAATCTGGACAAGGCCCTTCAGGCCAACCAAAGCCTGGCAGACCATACGCAGCCCTGGCTGCAGCGGGAGATTGCGGTTATGGAAAAGCTGAAAGAATATCTGGCCGGACTATCTGTTTAATCGCATGGCCGTCTTGCCTGACGACGTTTCTGGCGCTAAAGCGCAAGACCGTGGAGCTCTGCTCCACACCTCGCAGCCTTTGAAAAGGGCGAGGGTCCCCGGTGGGGACCGTCCCGAGCCGACCGAGCCGAAGGTGAGAAGGCGAAACTTTTCCCCTTGCTCTCAAAAAGTATACGTTAAGAAAGAGGAGCGCCCTAACGGCTGCTCCTCTTTCTCTATCCTCTCTATCCTATACAATGGCCATTCACTACAGCTTCTGCTGCCCGGATACCGTCCACCGCTGCCGAGACAATGCCTCCCGCATAGCCCGCGCCCTCCCCGCAGGGGTACAGTCCCCCCAGCGCCGGACACTGCAGGCTCTCATCCCGCAGCACCCGCACCGGGGAAGAGCTTCTGGTCTCCGGCGCGGTGAGCACCGAATCCCCATGGTCAAAGTCCTTCAGCTGCCGGCCCAGCTCTGGCAGCGCCTGTCGGAGGCTCTCCACCACAAAGGCCGGAAGGCACGGCGCAATCTCTCCCATAGCCACCCCAGGCTGATAGGTGGGCAGCACTCCTCCAAAAGCCGTGGTGGGACGGCCCTCCAAAAAGTCGGCGGTCCGCTGGGCAGGCGCCAGATAAGCGCCCCCGCCTAGGCGGAACGCGGCCTGTTCGATAGACCGCTGAAACTCCACCCCGGCCAGAGGCCCCTCCGCCCCAAAGTCCTCCGGGCCCACGCCCACCAGCAGGGCGGAGTTGCTGTTCTCTCCATCTCTTGCCCAGGGGCTCATGCCATTGGTGACCACGCCCCCAGGCTCAGAGGCCGCCCCGGTGACCGTTCCGCCCGGGCACATGCAGAAGGTGTAGCCCCCCCGGCCATTGGGCAGACGGCGGTGCAGCTTATAGTCCGCTGCTCCCAAAGCGGGATGACCCGCAAAGCTCCCGTACTGGGCCCGGTTGATGAGACTGGCCGGGTGCTCGATGCGCACTCCCACAGAGAAGGCCTTGGGCTCCATGGGCAGGCCCAGGCTGTCCAGCAGGGCAAACACGTCCCGGGCGCTGTGGCCCACCGCCAGAACCGCCTGGCGGCAGGGCAGCCATTCCACTCCCCCAGGACCCTCCAGCTCCAGCCCGGTCAGCCAGCCGTTCTTTTCCCGCAGGCCCACCAGCTTGGTAGAAAACCGCACCTGTCCCCCCAGGGCAATAATCTGCTCCCGGATGTTCTTCACCACCCCGGGCAGGCGGTCCGTGCCAATATGGGGCTTGGCGTCCACCAAAATCTCCTGGGGCGCTCCAGCCGCAGCCAGCTCCTCCAGCACCTTGCGGATGCGGCTGTCCCCGGTGCCCGTGGTCAGCTTCCCGTCAGAAAAGGCCCCGGCGCCCCCTTCCCCAAACTGGACATTGCTCTCCGGGTCCAGGCGGCCCTCCTTCCAAAAGGCCTGCACAGAGCGCTCCCGCTCCTCCACAGGCTGGCCCCGCTCAATAATCACGGGCCGCTGGCCGCACTGGGCCAGGACCAGCCCGGCAAACATCCCCGCAGGGCCAAAGCCCACCACCACGGGGGGTACCTCCGGCGCCGCCCCCTGGGGCAGCTGGTAGTGATAGGGGGTTACAGGCAGCACATTCCGGTCCCGCAGGCGGCTCAGAATACGGCTCTCGCTGCCGTCTATGGACAGCTCCGCCGAGCAGACAAAGTGTACATCCGTCTTCTTCCGGGCGTCTACAGATTTCTTGACCAGCCGCAGGTCCTTCACCGCGGAGACGGGCAGACGCAGCTTTTTGGCAGCGGCCCGCAGCAAATCCTCCCCGGTAAAGTCCAGCCCCAGGGCCAGGCCGTTCACCCTTATCATGACAGCTCCTCCGAGAGCCTTGTCCACTGGCCCAGCAGCTGGTCCGACTGCTCCACCAGCGCCGCTATCTCTCCGGACAGCTCTGTCACTGCCTCATAATCCGCCGCCACTGCTGGGTCCGCAAGCTGTTCCTCCAGCTCCGCCCGGCGGGCGTCCGTCTCCTCAATCTCCTTTTCCAGCCGGGCCAGGGCTGCCTTGCGTTTGCGGAGCTCCGCCTCCCGCTCTTTGCGCTGCTTGTACAGGTTCACCTTGGGCTGCGCCTGCTTTTCCTCCAGAGCCTGTCGGGCCTCCCGCTTTTCCAAGTAGAAGTCATAATTGCCGTGGAACAGCTCCGCGCCCTCCTCGCCCAGCACATAGACCTTGTCCGCCAGCTTGTTGATGAGATACCGGTCGTGGGACACCACAAACAGGGTGCCGTCATAGCCGGAAAGAGCGTCCTCCAGCGCCTCGCAGGACCCAATGTCCAGGTGATTGGTGGGCTCGTCCAGCAGCAAAAAGTTGGCCTGAGACAGCATCAGCTTCAGCAGCAAAATCCGCGCCCTCTCGCCGCCGCTCAAAGCCCCCACAGGCTTGAACACGTCCTCCCCTTTAAACAGGAACACCGCCAGAGCGCTGCGCACCTCTGTCTGGGTCATCCGGGGATGCAGGTCCCAGATCTCGTCAATCACCTCTTTCTCGTCGTGCAGGCTGAGCTGGGACTGCTCGTAGTATCCCAGGTCCACCCCCGCCCCAATCCGCACAAAGCCTGTGTCCGGCCTGTACTGGTCCAGCAGGATTTTAAAGAGGCTGGTCTTTCCGCAGCCGTTGGGGCCAATGAGAAAGATCTTCTGCCCCCGTTTGATCTCCAAGTCCACATCCTGAAAGAGGGGCGGCTGGCCGTTAAAAGACAAACTCAGACCCTGGGCGGTCAGCACATCGTCCCCGCTGCGGCGGCTGGCGTGAAACTGAAAGCGGATGGACTCCGGGTCCTCCTCGGGCTTCTCCAAGGTGGCCTCCAGCCGGTCGATGGCCTTCTGCTTGCTGGCAATGGTCACATAGTTGCGCTCCTGGTTCCACCGGCGCTGCTGCTCGATGATGCCTTCAATGCGCTTAATCTCCTTTTTGGTGTTCTCATACACCCGCTCCATGGCCAGGCGCTTTTCCGCCCGCAGCTCCAGATAGCGGCTGTAATTGCCCTTATAGGAATCCACGGTCTTGTTCTGCATCTCCAGGGTCCGCTCTGTCACCTTGTCCAAAAAATACCGGTCGTGGGAGATGACGATATAGGCCCCTGAATAGCTCAGAAGAAAACCCTCCAACCACTCCACAGAGGGGATGTCCAGATGGTTGGTGGGCTCGTCCAGTAGCAGCAGGTCCGCTCCGCCCAGCAGCATCTTTGCCAGCTGCAGCTTGGCCTTCTGCCCGCCGCTGAGCACTCCCACCCGGTTTTCCGTCTGCTCCTCTGTAAAGCCCAGGCCCATCAGGGTGCTTCTGGCCCGAGAACGGCAGGTCAGCCCACCCTGGTCCACAAACCGGTCGTTCAGCTCCGCCTGCCGCAAAATCAGCTGTTCCTGCTCAGGCCCGCTCCCGCTCTCAGAAAGCCGCAGGGCCAGCTGGTCCAGCTCGCTCTCCATATCCAGCAGCTCCGCAAAAACCGTCATTACCTCTTCAAAGGCGGTCTTCTCAAAATCCCGGCACACATGCTGCTCCATGTAACCGGGGCAGGTGTCCTTGGCAAACACCACAGAGCCCCCGTCCGGGATATATTCCCCTGTCAGGGTCTTAAACAGGCTGGTCTTGCCGCTGCCGTTCACGCCCACCAGGCCCACCCGTTCTCCTTTCTGCATCTCAAAGGTGATGGATTCCAATATTTTTTCCTCTCCAAAACTCAGGGAAAGGTCTTTTACTGTAAGTATCGCCATACTATATTCCTTTCACACCCCGGACCCGCCTGCAAAACGAGCCGCGGCAAAAAATCCATTCAAACATCATCCAGCCGCTTCGCACGAAGGAGGAAAACTCCTAATGTACGCTCTGCGTACTATAAAATCATACATCCTCTTATAGAGTTTTCCTCGAACTTTTTCCTTGGAAAAAGCCAGCGCTTCGCACGAAAGAGGAAAACTCCTGATGTACGCTCTGCGTACATTATAGCACATCCCCCCCGTTTGTCAATTTCTCCCGGCCGGACCAGCCCAGGTCCACAAAAACAAGCTGTAAAATCCATATGGACATTCCATTAATTTATGTAAAGTATTTCGCTGAAATCCTTGCTTTTATCTTCTGTTTCGTGTATAATCAAAGAATCTCTAATATCAAGGGAGGATGTTATCAACCGTGAAATGCCCCTACTGCGGATATACCGAGAGCAAGGTCGTTGACTCGCGGCCTACTGACGAGAGCGAGCGCATCCGCCGCCGCCGGGAATGTTTGAAATGCGCCAAGCGTTTTACTACCTACGAGATTATTGAGAGCATCCCGATTGTGGTCATTAAGAAAGACCGCTCCAGGGAGTCTTTCGACCGTCAAAAGCTTCTCACCGGCCTGCTACGCGCCTGCGAAAAGCGCCCTGTCCCCCTGGAAACCCTGGAACACATTGTCAGCGAGATTGAAGTGCTGCTGCAAAATTCCCTGGATAAAGAGGTGTCCTCCCAGCGTATTGGCACCTATGCAATGGAAAAGCTCAAGAGCGTGGACGAGGTGGCCTATGTGCGCTTTGCCTCTGTCTACCGCCAGTTTAAAGACATCAACAGCTTTATGGAGGAACTGAGCAAAATCATCAACAGCAAGCAGTCCGGCGGCCAATAAGCCAGGCTGCAGCGGCCTGCACCAAATAAAACGCTAAAAATCAGGCGCGTTCCTGCTTCCATGCAGCCGCGTCTGATTTTTTCTTTGCTCTGTCCGCCGGTCTCCGTCCCCAGGGGGGCAGGCCCCAAGAGCCATACCGGAAGGATATTCCCCTGCCCTTCAGCCGTGGGCAGGGTTGCGTGTGAAAAGTTAAACTCCTCCCGACCCTTTGTATTCGCCCTTTGGCCGGATTTGACCACATATTCACAGAAATCCTGGAGCCTGTTTGCCCCCCGAAATACTGACTGTTTTTGACCAAAAAGGGGGCTTTTGGCATCAAAAATCCTCGAAAGGCGGCAATACGGCAGCCTTTCTTGCGGTTTTTTCTTGATCCTGCCCTCGTCCCTGCCAAAAATCCACTTCTCTCCGATTTTCAAGCAGGCCCGAGGGGGAAAAAGGCTAGCCAAAGACCCGCTTCCCAATCACCCTGGCCATCTCCTCCGGAGCCTCTTCCCCCATGGGCAGCTTTTCCGTGTCCAGCCCCTCGTACAAGGGCAGGCGCGCCAGGCTCCGTTCCAGCACCTCCGGGTCCCGGATTCCTGCCGCTATGTCCTTCTCCAGGTGGATTCGCAGAGTCTCTTCCGCTGGCATCAGAGTAAACAGCCTCACCTCCACTCCGCTCAGCTCCAGCCGGGCCAGCAGAGCGTCTATAATCGCCTGCTGGTGCAGTACCCAGCAGAAAATCACCGTCTCAAAGGCAGAACACGCCAAAAAACCGTTCAGCATGGAGACGATATTGTCCATTACCAGCTCCTTCGTCTCCTCCGTCACCATAAAGGGGTTCATGTCCCAGCACCAGTCCCCGTCCAAAAAGGCGCAGGGCGGCGCCAGCTGCTTCAATGCCTGGCACACGGCGGTTTTGCCTGCGCCCATGGTCCCGTTTACAATGACCAGCCGCTTGGGCGTCTTCATAAGGTTTTTGCCAGCTCCTTCAGATAGGCCCGGAAGGCCTCTCCAATCTCTGGGTGGTCCAGCGCCACCTCTACCCCGGCCTGCATGACCCCCAGCTTGCTGCCCATGTCATAGCGCTTGCCGCTAAAGTCCACGGCAATCATGCTGTCCCGGCGGGCCAGGGCCTTCATGGCGTCGGTCAGCTGTATCTCTCCGCCCGCACCGGGAGCCGTCTGGTCCAGCAGGTCAAAAATGTCCGGCGGCAGCACGCAGCGGCCCAAAATAGAGTACAGGGAAAACTCCTCCCCAGGCCGGGGCTTTTCCACCATGTCCGTACAGCGGAAGTTCCCCTCCTCCAAGGGCTCCAGCTTCAAGGAGGAATACTTGCGAATAGCCTCCCGGCTCACCTCTTTCACGCCCACCACGCCCAAGCCGTGCTGTTCATAAGCCCGGATCAGCTGGGCGCAGGCCGGGTCCTGGCCAATGATCACATCGTCCCCGTACAAAACCGCAAAGGGCTCGCCGCCAATAAAGTTCCGGGCACAGTTTACGGCGTGGCCCAGGCCCAGGGTCTCCTTCTGCCGCACATACCATACATTGGCCAGCTGGGATATACCCTGCACCTGCTGCAGAATCCCGGCCTTGCCCGGGTCCGCGGCCAGGCGCTCCTCCAGCTCCGGCGCCCGGTCAAAATGGTCCTCCAGCAGCCCCTTGCCCCGGTTGGTGATGATCAGGATGTCCTCAATCCCCGAGGCCGCCGCCTCCTCCACAATATACTGGATGGCAGGCTTGTCCACAATGGGCAGCATCTCCTTGGGCATCGCCTTGGTGGCGGGCAGCACCCGGGTGCCAAGTCCCGCCGCCGGAATCACAGCTTTGCGTATTTTCCTCATGGGTCTTCCCTCCTCTTATAAAGTCCGGCCTTACTCTCCCCAGCCTCCCGCTAAAGCAGCAGGGGCACCACATTCACCAAAATAAAGTAGCAGACAAACATGCACACCGCCACAGAGGGGTTCACACCGCCCCGGGCGTCCAGGGTCATGTTGGGCTCGCTGGACAAATCGGCGGACTTTACCTGCCGCACCGTGCGTACACAGTGCCGCAGGTACATCTTGTTGCCCCGCACCCCCACAAAAAGCATGACCGCCAGCATCAGCAACAGGCACAGCATGGGCAGACAGACATGCAGGTACAGTCTCGGGTCCTCGGTCATCAGCTGGGAGATCACAATCATCTGCTCATGGGTGGGGGAAAATCCTCTGGTAACGTCCATGCCCGCCTGCTCCATCAAAGAAAGCAGCGCCGGGGTAGCCACAAAAACAGAAGCCGCCAGGTACAGCAGATAGATAAAAAACATCAGGCCCGTAACAATGGCCCCATATTTATATTGCTTGCGGTAGAGCATCCAGGCCCCGGAAAACAGGAAGGCGGAAAAGTTGAACTTGTTCCGGCCTGTCTGTTTCATGTACCGGAACACCGGCATATAGTAGGCTGTGTTCTGTTTCACCAGCTTAGAGGCGTCCCCATAGCTGACCCCATTGTCCAGCACATCCGCTGGGTTCACCCCGCCCATAGGATCAAAAACAAAGGGCGGCGCTCCATAGCTTCCCCGGGGGGGCGGGCTGTAGGACCCATAGGGCGGCGGCTGGTTTTTCCCCTGGCCCGGCTGGCCCGCGTTTCCGTCCTGGCTCCCCTGGCTGCCCGGATAGGACCGCAGGTAGGGCGAGTTGTTATAGCGCTGGGGCTGGCCCAGCAGCGAGCTGCCGCAGCGGTTGCAGAACAAGGCGCTGTGGCCGTTCAGGCTGCCGCACACAGGGCACTCCCTGTCTTTAATCTCCGCCGAGAGCTCCGGCGGTTTGGGCGGCGCGGGGGGCTTCCACTCCTTGCCCTCCTGGTGCAGATCCGTGAACACACAGCTGCCTTCCTTCTCATAACAGTCCCGGTGATAGGGCGCGCCGCACTGGGGACATACCACTATGTCATCCTCTTCTTTAAACGCCACGCCGCAAACCGGGCATTTGATTCCGGTAAAATCAATCATAGCCAAAAGCCATTCCTTTTCCATTCACATTCATAGATTACCATTGTCCTTATTGTACACGATTCTTCTGAAAAGTGCAACGGAAACCCAGGGAATTTTCATTCTGTTAACAAATTTGTCCCGCACAGCGCTCCGCTTCACCGGGCACAGGGCCAGCGAGGCTGTCCTGGGGTTTGCTTGCAGGGCCTGCCCGCAAAGTCCTTTACATTTCTCCCCCAGTCATGTATAATAAAGGCGTATGCCAGCCATCCGAGTAAGCAATAACACCAGAAAGCGAGTGAAAATATATGCTGCAATTTGAAGAACTGGGCCGCCAGCTGGCCGAACAGCAGGAGGCCCTGACCGCTTTGGGGGACTCCCTGGGCCTGCCCCGCCTGCGGGAAGAGGTGGAGATGCTGGAGCACAAGTCCGCGGAGCCCGGCTTCTGGGACAACATGCAGAACGCTCAGAAGATCACCCAGCGCATGGCCGGACTGAAGGCCAAGGACGAGAGCTATCAGAAGCTCTGCTCCCGGTGCGAGGACGCCGCCGCCCTGATCGAATTGGGGGACGAGGCCGAGGACCTGTCCCTGGTGCCGGAAATCCAGGCGGAACTGGACGGCGTAAAGGCCGAGATAGAGACCATGCGCCTCTCCACCCTGCTCACCGGGGAGTATGACGGCCACAACGCCATTTTGACCTTCCACGCCGGCTCCGGCGGCACAGAGGCCCAGGATTGGGCGGAGATGCTCTTCCGCATGTACAACCGCTGGGCAGAGCGCCGGGGCTTTAAGGTCACTACTTTGGACTACCTGGACGGGGACGAGGCCGGGCTCAAGTCCGCCTCCATTCTGGTGGAGGGCGAGAACGCCTACGGCTACCTGAAATCCGAGGCCGGGGTCCACCGGCTGGTGCGCATCTCCCCCTTTGACGCGGCCGGACGGCGGCACACCTCCTTCTCCTCTTTGGAGGTCATGCCTGAGATCGAGGAGGACAACTCTGTCGAGATCAACCCGGACGATATCAAGATGGAGGTCTACCGGGCTTCCGGCGCAGGCGGTCAGAAGGTCAACAAAACCTCCTCCGCGGTGCGGCTTATCCACATTCCCACCGGCATTGTGGTCTCCTGCCAGGTGGAGCGCAGCCAGTACCAGAACCGGGATGTGGCCATGAAAATGCTGATCTCCAAGCTGGTGGAGATCAAAGAGCGGGAGAACCTGGAGAAGATCAGCGACATC
>CAJUPK010000070.1 GCA_910588415.1 uncultured Oscillospiraceae bacterium
TCTGGCAGCCGGGCAGGTCGGGGAACTCCACCCAATAGGCGTTATCTTCTTGATTAAAAACAGCGGGATAGACAAACATCATATAAGATACCTCCTTAAAGGAGGGGCTATTTAAGCCCCGTGTCCTTTAGTATTTTGTTTAGCAAGCCTGTGGGAACGTCTTTACCGTGTATGGGGAGCACTGTGGTGTCCTCTCCCTTTTGAAGAACATGGTGGCTGCCGTGTATTCTGACCACTTCCCAGCCGTTTTTCTTCAGAAGTTTCAGCAGGTCTTTGTCTTTCATGTTCTTCCCTCCTTGCAAGATTATTATAGCACGTGCAACACGTATTGTCAATACTTTTCCGAAAAAAGTTGGTGATAAAATGAACATAATCGACCAAGTTGTAAGCTGGTTCAGCCCCCAGCGCGGCTTTGCCCGGCAGGCGTGGCGGGATGCTCTGCGCCATTATGATGCGGGGGACGACTCCCGGCTCAACGCCAACTGGCGGGCCATCAACACCAGTGCGGAACAGACCGACCGCTACAGCCGGGACACGGTGCGGGCCCGGGCCCGCGACCTGGAGCGCAACTCGGATATGCTGGGTGGGGTGATGGGGGCCTTTGTCCGCAATGTGGTGGGCGGGGGCTTTACCCTTCAGGCGGAAACCGGGGACACGGATCTCAACCAGCAGATCGAAAAGCTGTGGGCCCAATGGTGCAAAAAGCGCAACTGCGATGTAACCGGAACCCAGAGTCTGAGCCAGATGCTCCGCATGGCCGTGCGCCGGAAAAAGGTGGACGGCGGTATGCTGTTTGTCAAGCGGTACACCGGGGACGGGCTGCTGCCCTTTAAGCTGCAGGCCATGGAGGTGGACGAGCTGGACAGCAGCACCCTCGCGGCCCGCCACAAGGGCAACCGGGTGTGCGGCGGCATTGAGTACACCCCCTACAACAAGCCCGTGGGCTACTGGTTCCGGCAGTATTCTATAGATGGCATCACAGCCGCAGAGCCCGTGTATGTGGACGCAAAGGACGTGATCTTCTACTTCAGCAAGCGCCGCCCCAGCCAGCTGCGGGAGATGAGCGACCTGACCCAGACCCTGGCCCGCATCCGGGACGCTAACGAATTTATGGTGGCAGAGGACACCAAGCAGCGGGTGCAGGCCAGCGTGGCATTGGCCATCAAGCGGGCAGCCCCCCAGGGCCCAGGACGGCTCCCCGCCGCCGGAGCAGGAAACAAAGCAGGAAACAAGGGCTACACCCGGCAGATGTTTACCCCTGGCATGGTCACCGAGTTACATGCGGGAGATGAGATACAGCTCATCAACCCCCAGGGCCAGGCCACAGACGCTGCCACGTATATCAAACTTCTGCAAAGGCTGGTGTCCTCCGGCCAGGGGTTGAGCTACGAGGCGGTGGCAAGGGACATGAGCGGCAGCACCTACAGCTCCACCCGGCAGAATCTTATTGAGGACGGCATGACCTATGCGGACGAGGTGGAACTGCTGGTGGAGGTCATTGATGAGATATACGAGAGCTTTCTCATCTCGGCGGTGCTGGCGGACAAGGTGCGCATCCCCGGCTTCTGGGCGCAGAAGAACACATATTTTACCCACCACTGGGTGAAGCCGCCCAAGCCCTGGATTGACCCTGCCAAAGAGGCCAATGCCACGCAGACAGCTATGCGCTCTGGGCAAAAGACCTTTAAGCAGATTTCGGCAGAGAACGGCAAGGACTGGCGGGACCAGGTGGACGATATCGCGGAGGTGCTGGTGTATGCCAAAGAGGCGCATGGCCTGGATCTAAGCAGCATGATTTTCGGCCAGCAGGGCGGCGAGCCTGCGCCGGTTACAGAAGGAGGTGACAGCGATGGCAAAGCAGCGGATGACAAGCACAGCGGAAACGGAGAGGAACCATAGCAGCGATTTGGCCCCCGGCCCCTATCGGAGGGACAGGCTGGTTTCAGCCATCCGGGCCGAGGAAGGAGAGGGGCGCAAAGTGACCCTCTCCTTTTCCAGTGAAGAACCCTATGAGCGGTTCTTCGGCCCGGAGATCCTGGACCATGCGGAGGGGGCTGTTGACCTCTCCCGGCTCAACTCGATTGGCTGTGTGCTTTACAACCACAACCGGGACAAGGTGATCGGGAAAATCACCCGCGCTTGGATCGAGAATGGCCGGGGGCAGGCGGAGGTCGAATTTGACGAGGACGCGGAGTCCGACACCATCTACAAGAAAGTGAAGTCCGGCTCCCTCAAGGGTGTGTCCGTGGGCTACATGGTCAACATGAAGGAGTCGGAGGACGTCCGGGCTGGGAAGAAGTCCGAGGACGGCAGATTTACTGGCCCCTGCCGCATCATGAAGAAGTGGCAGCCTTTTGAAATCAGTATCGTGAGCGTTCCCGCTGACAGCACTGTTGGTGTAGGCAGGGAATTAGAAACGGCCCCCGCTGGCGCTCCCCTTTCGGTGTATGAGCGGCAGTTGCAAATAAATATAAATATCATTGGAGGTAATGCGGTATGAATAAAAAGCAATTACGGGCGGCAAGGCTCCTGCGCCAGCAGCAGCTGGTAGATGCCGCCAAGAAGGAGAACCGGGAGCTTACCGCCGAGGAGCAGGCAGAGTTTGATTCTCTCCAGAGGGAGATCCACGACCTGACCCGTGAGATCGAGGCCGAGGAAAAGGAGCCGGGCGGGGAGCCTGCTCCCCGGTCGAACACCCGCCAGCTGGTGGAGGAGGCCCTGCAGGAGGAGCGCCAGCGCAGCGCGGAGATCACCACCCTGTGCCGGGAGTTCGGCCTGGAGCCGGACAGCTTTATCACCCAGGGCAAGACCCTGGACGAAACCCGCGCCGCTGTGCTGGAGCATCTGAAGAAGAACGGCGCGCCCCTGGGCAGCCGCATTACGGTGGGCGAGAGCGGCGAGGACGAGTTCCGGCGGGACGCTGCCAACGGCCTGGTGATGCGGGGCGGACTGACCCCCGAGGGGGCTGGAAACGGTGCCCGGCAGTTCTCTGCCATGAGCCTGCGCGACCTGGCTATTGAGTGTTTGGAGCGGGCCGGGGAGGCCGGAGCCCGGCGCATGAGCTCGGATGAGCTGTTCAGCACGGTCATGCAGCGCCAGTACCTGACCCCCACGGCGGCGTTCCCGGCCATTCTGGACAACGCCATTGAGAAAGCCTATGTGGCAGGCCACAAGCAGGTGCCTGTCACTTTCGACAAGTGGGCCCGCAAGGGCACCCTGTCCGACTTTAAAGTACATGATAACAAATATGTAGCCGGGCCCATTGGCGACTTTGAGGAGGTGCCGGAGGGCGGCGAGCTGAAGAACGACCGTCCTGTGGACGCCAAACTGCCCACCCGGCAGCTCAAGACCTGGGGCAAGCAGTTCACCCTTTCCCGCCAGGCGTTCATCAATGACGATATCGGCCTGGTGACCAGCCTGCCCGCCCGCTACGCCGCGGCGGCCCGGCGCACCATCAACCGGCAGTGCTATGAGATTCTCATGAAGAATCCCAAAATCTACGATGACAAAGCGTTGTTTGGGGCTGACCACAAGAACCTGCTCAAGACTGGCACGGGCATCACCAAAGAGGCGGTGCAGGCCATGATCCTGGCCCTCTCCACCCAAGAGGACCAGTTCAAGCAGGCCATCACCATCCGGCCCGCCATGCTGGTGCTGCCGGTGGGCATGGGCTTTGACCTATACACCCTGTTCAACTCCCCCACCGTCCAGACCACGGAAAACACCCAGGCGGTGAACCCCCTGTACCGTTACGGCCTGCAGCAGGTGGAGGACCCGGAGATCAACCGGCTGGCGGGCGCAGGGGCGGCTCCCTGGTTCTTGCTTGGCGCTAGGGAGGATACCGCGTTTATTGAAGTGGACTACCTGAACGGAGAAGAAGTGCCCAAAATCCGCCGCATGGAGACTGCCGGACAGCTGGGCTTTGTGTGGGACATCTACCTGGATTGGGGTATTCAGGTCATGGACTACCGGGGCGCCATCAAGAATCCGGGTATCAAAATCGAGAACACGCTGCTGGCGTGAGAAAGGTAGGTAAAGTGATATGGCAACTGCAAAAGAGGCTGCAAAGGCCAATGTGACCGCTGAATACGTCCAGCGGGGCGAAACCCTGGACTACAGGAATACCACGGACTCCGCTATTCCCTGCGACACGGTGGTGGTCGTGGGTGGTAGGATCGGCGTCACCGGCGGCGAGATCAAGCCCGGCGAGCTGGGCTCCCTGCATATGGTGGGGGTGTTCAAACTCCCTAAGACCGGCACGGATGCCATTGAGATGGGCACGGCTGTGTACTTTGACGGCGCGGGCATCACCGCCACGGCGGCGGAGGGCACGACCACCCCGGCAGGCTATGCCACGGCCCCCTCTGAGGCCAGCGATAAGTTTGTGCTGGTGAAGCTGCCGGGATGAAACTGCTGACGTTTAAGGAAACCGTCGCCCGTGACGTGCGGGGTGTGTTCCTCAACCTGGACGAGTTCGCCGACCGGCACACCGTCAAGTATGACGGCAAGGTGTATGAGGACATCCCCGTCAGCCTGCAGGACGTGGAGCAGACTGAACGGCAGCAGAGGAAGGACGACCATCTGCCCGGCATCTTCAAGGCAAAGTCCGTGCTCTACTGTGCCCAGAAGGACCTAGGCGGCAGGCTGCCTGAGCAGGGAACGTGGCTGGAAATCAACGATGGGAGGCATCCCCGGTTTTTCCACAAGTACCAGGTGGGCAGCTCTGGGGTGGAGATGGGCATGGTGCGCATAGAGCTGGGGAGGTTTGCACAGTGACCAGCGTGACGCCGAGTTTGCAAAGCGAACTCGACCCAATTCGCGGGGCCGGCAAAGCGGCGCCTGCAGAGATAGAACCGAACGGCTTTTTGCCGCGGAGGAAGAGGGGAGGGAAACACAAAAATGAGCGTGGTTCAAGTGCAGGTGATGGACCAGGGCCGGCTGGGCAAGCTGCAGGCCCTTCTGGCGGGCGTTCCCGGAGGAGCAGAACGAGCGGCCAGGTCCGCGGCACAGCGGGCGGCATCCCATCTGCGCACAAATTCGGCTAAAGCAATCCGGGAAAAGTACGATATAAGCGCCGCCAATATCCGCTCCAATGAGAAGGTAACAGTCCGTTATACCCATCAGCAGGGCGTGCAGGCCTTTGTCACCTTTGCTGGAGGCAAGATACCTCTGTTCCGCTATGGTGGGGCAAGCCCCGGAGCCCCCGCATATGACCAGAGCAAGCTTGTCCCCGTGATGATTCGGGGGCAGTGGCGCATGGCTCACCCCGGTCTGCCGGCCCACGGCCACCAGATGAAGGAAACAGCCCCTGGAGATATTGGAGCGGATGCGCCTCTCCCTGCTGGCACAGGGATGGCTGGCCCATCAGTTTCAGCTGGACACCGCGGCGGGCGTGGAGTATCTCCTGTACGACACGCAGCTGCCGCCCTATTTTGCGGGGGAAATGCTCACCACCTGGAAGCTCCCCCCCGTAGAAAGAGAGGTCACATATGAAGAAAACGGTTTCAACTGGTAACACCCCGAAAAGCGCTTCGGGGTTCTGGTGCTACCTTGGCCCCAGCGTGGGCGGGGTGATTGGCCACGGGGCCGTGTTCCCCGGCAGCCGGGAGGCAGCCCTGAAAGCCGTCGGGCCCGCTATAGAGAAGCTGCCCCCGGTCAAGACCCTGCTGGTGCCCGGAGAGCGCCTGGCCGCCGCTATGCGGAAGGTCAAAGAGCCCGGCAGCGCCCTGCACGCTGCCAGCGCACAGGTGCGGCAGCTGGCAAAAGAACGGAAGAAAGGAGCGGGAATGAATGCCTGATCTGGGTGTATATGTCAAAGAAAAAACCACCCAAGGGAGGCCCCTGCAGGCCGCGGAAAGCGGCATTGCCTTTGTGGTGGGCACCGCGCCCGTACACACGGCCAGAAAGCCCGGGGCCCCTGGGGTCCCGGTGCTGTGCGCCAGCTGGGAGGACGCGGTGGAGAAGCTGGGGTACTCGGAGGACTGGGAGAAGTACAGCCTGTGCGAGGCCATGTACGTCTACTTCAAGCTGTATGGCTGCCAGCCCGTGATCTTCTGCAATGTGCTGGACCCGGAGAAGGCCAAGACCGGGCCTGCTGCCAAAGAATATCCGGCAGAAAACCACCAGGCCCTGCTGCCCTATGAGACCCTTCTCTCCGGGCTGACGGTGAAAGCCGGTCCGGGGGCAGAGGCCCTGGCTCTTAAGGAGGGGGAGGACTATTCGGCCTTCTATGACGAGAGCACCGGGTCCTGCGTCCTTGCCCTTTTGGAGGAGGGCGCGGCCTACAGCGCCACAGCCCTGACGGTGGAGGCAGAGGCTGTGGACCCAGAGTCAGTGACCGAGGCGGACATTGCAGGGGGCATTGCCCAGGCGGACGCCTGCATGAACCGCACGGGCCGGACCCCAGACCTGCTGCTGGCTCCCGGCTGGTCTCAGAGACCCGCCATTGCGGCCCTGCTGGCGGTCAAGGCAGGAAGCGTCAGCACCCTGCTGGGCGCGAAAGCCCTGGTGGATATCGACAGCACGGAAGCGGGCGTCACGGACCCTGGGGACCTGCTGGAATATAAGGAGAAACAGGAGATCGTCCAGAAGGACCAGATCGCCTGCTGGCCCATGGGGACCAAGGGCGGAAGGAAATTCCACCTTTCCACCCACCTGGCCGCGCTGATGGCCCAGGTGGACGGGGAGAACGGGGGCGTGCCCTATGCCTCTCCGGCTGGCAACAGCCTGAAAATAGACGGCTGCTGCCTGGCGGACGGCACAGAAATCAGCCTGACCTTTGACCAGGCCAACCGCATGGCCGGGTATCAGGGCATTGTCACGGCCCTGTATTTCGGCCAAAACGGCTGGCAGGCAAAGGGCAGCTATACGGCCTGCTATCCCCAGAACACGGACCCCAAGGACTGCTTCATCCCCAATGCCCGGATGTTCACCTGGGTGGGCAACACCCTGGTCCAAAACTACTGGGCACGTCTGGACAGGCCCATGACCCGCCGCCTGGCCGACGACATTGTGGACGGGGTGAACCAGTGGCTCAATGGCCTGCAGGGCTCCGGGTATCTCTACGGGGCCCGGGTGAGCTATGAGGCAGAGGAGAACCCCCTCTCGGATTTGCTGGAGGGCATCATCCAATTTCATATTTACCTGGCCACGCCGTTCCCGGCCCAGAAGATTGTGTTCACTTTAGAATATGACCTGGACTATGTGACCGCGGCGCTGACCGCTTAAAGGAGGGAGAACCATGTCGGACAAGTACAGGGCTCTGGCAGACATCAACTTCCGGGCCTATGAGGACTCGGACGAACTGCCGGGGCTGAAAAAGGTGACCCTGCCGGAGGTTACCCACAAGGTGGTAACCATGACCGGCGCGGGCTTCATGGGCTCGGTAGACGTGGCCCTGGCAGGCATGATTGAGAGCATGGGGCTGGGGCTGGAGTTCTCCAGCGCGGCCAGTACCGCCAGGCTTATGGCCCCCGGAGAGCACCGGGTCACCCTGCGCTCTGCCGCCCAGGTGTGGAATGTGACCAAGTCCCGGCAGGAAACCAGGCACATGAAATATTCTCTGGTGATAGCCCCCAAAAGCACCAAGCCCGGGGACCTGGCCCCCATGAACGAGTCCAACGCCAGCGGGGAGTACAGCGTGTACTACTACGCGGCCTATGAGAACGGCGAGCAGCTGTGGGAGATCGACCCCTTTAACCAGATCTTCAAGGTGGGCGGCGTGGACTATTTCGCGGACATCCGCAAGGCCATGGGAGAATAAAGGAAAAGCCCCCCGGCTCCGGGGGCTTTTCTGTCAGGTAAGGTTCAGGCGCTCTTTCAGGGCGTCTTGGAGGATTTGAGAGAAATTAACGCCAGCATCCTCCGCAAGGGTATTCAGCCAGTTGGGGATGGAGAGAGTCTTTTTCACTGCCCGGCTGTCGTACTTTTTCCGCCAGGCAGTGGTGTCGGCCATAATATAATTGACAAACTCAGGGGCCTGCACCTGCGGCGCGGCAGTTGGCGCAGGAATGGGCTGGCGCTTATCTTCCGAGTAGGAAAGCCAGATTTCCAAGCAGTCCTTTGCCATATATAAGGCATCGGCCAAATCTTTGCCCTCCGTAATACAGCAAGGCAGGTCGGGGAAGGTGATGGTATACGAGCCGTCATCTTCATTGGGATGGAATACAGCGGGATAGACATATTGAGCCATTCGGTCACCTCCTGGTTTTATCGTGCCCAAAGGGGCGGAGCTATTTCAGCCCCGCTGCCTTTAGGATGGATTTTGCTGTTATTTCATTTACTTCCGTGTGTCTTGGAAGCGTGAGCTGTATGCCGGGCTTATTCGGGTGAACAGCTAAGTCATGGCTGCCGCCGTGAAAGATTTGCCATCCAGCCTTTTTTAAGGCCCGGTCCAGGTCCCTGCGTTTCATTTCTCTCACCTCATGTCTCTATTATACACGTAATAATACGTATTGTCAAGTGTCTATAGAAAATTATTTACTTTTTTGAGAGGTGCCAACCATGAACAAACCGGAAGTAGAGGGAAAGGTGTTATCAGAGACCACCCAGCAGGAACTGGAAGAAACCGCCCAGCAGGCAGCAAAGGAAGAGGAGGCGGCCCAAGCCGCGCCCCGGATAACGTCGTATACCCATAAGTTCCAGGAGCCCTTCTCCTGGAACGGGAAACAGTTTGAGAAGCTGACCTTCCACTTTGGGGGCCTGACCGGCCAGGACTGTATGGCCGCGGAGCAGGAGGTCAACGCCAGGGGAATCACCCTGGTGACAGACGCGTTCTGCCTGCCCTATCTGTGCGCCATTGCGGCCCGGGCCTGTACCCAGCGGGACAGCAGGGGCTTTGCCGTCATTGACAGCGAGGCCCTTGGGGCCATGCCTTTGGCAGAATTCCGGCGCATTACCGGGAGGGCCCGGGCTTTTTTGCTGCAGTCGGCGCGCTGACAGAAGACGGGGGCTGGGCCCGGGACCTGCCGCTGTGGGCCCTGCGCTTTGCCCGGGACAACCACACCCCACCCTTTGCCCTGCTGGCCCTGCCGTTAGGGGAGCTGGGGACCTGGCTTGGCGCCAGCTGTGAGCTGAACCGGATGGAGAACGAAGCCTGGAAGGAGCGCGTTTGTATGAAGACTTACACCACACAGCAGGGGGACATGTGGGACAGCATTGCCCATAAAACTTTGGGCAGCGTGCTGCTGACCGACCGCCTTATGTGGGCCAACCGCAGGTATTTGGACGTTTATACCTTTCCGGCAGGCATTGTCCTGGAGGTTCCAAAAGTCAAAGCAGAAGCTGCGGCCGAGGGCCTGCCGCCTTGGAAGCAGGGGGGCAGCCTGCCATGACAGAACAAAACCTGGCCCGCCGCACCGATGTGGAAATCGCTGTGGACGGGGTGAATGTTACCCGTAAGCTGCGGCCTTATTTTCTGAGCCTGCAGTACACGGACTGCGAGGACGGGGAGGCGGACGATCTGCAGCTTGCTCTGCAGGACCGGGAGGGGCTTTGGACCGAGGGCTGGCTGGACAGCATGATACAGGCAGCGGCCAGTGCCAAGGGCCTGAAGCTCAAGGCCGCGCTGGTGCAGCGGGACTGGACAGGCTGGGGAGACCGCTGGCTCACCTGCGGCACCTTTGACCTGGACAGCGTGGAAGTCTCCGGTCCGCCTGCCCTTGTGCTGCTCAAGGCCACGGCCCTGCCCTTTTCCGGGCAGATCCGCCAGACCCAAAAGAGCCGGGCCTGGGAGAACTGCAGCCTGTCTGCCATTGCCCGGGAGATGGCCAGGGCGGCAGGGCTGGGCTGCTTGTACGACGCAAAGACAGACCCCAAATATGACCGGCAGGAGCAGCGCAGGCAGAGCGACATTGCCTTTCTCTCCCGGCTGTGCAGGGACGCGGGCCTGTCCCTGAAAGCCACCGACGGAAAGCTGGTGGTTTTTGACCAGTCGGTCTATGAGAAAAAGCCGCCTGTGCGGACCATCCGGCGGGGCAGGGACTACATCCGCTGCCAGCTGGCCACAGGCACAGCCGGGACCCAATACGCCTCCTGCCGGGTGCGGTACACAGACCCATCTACCGGCCGCTCTATAGAGGGCGTGGCCCGGTCCGAGGACTATGACGGAGAAGCCAAAAACAACCAGCAGCTGGAGGTCAGCGCTAAAGTCAGCAGCCAGGGCCAGGCAGAAGCCTTGGCCGCCAGCCGCCTGCGGCTGCACAATACCTTCAGCCGCACCGGGTCCTTTGTCTTTCCCGGCGACCCGGTGCTTCTGGCTGGCAGCACCGTGGAGCTGGAGGGCTGGGGAGCCTTTGACGGCAAGTACATGATCGCCCAGGCTGTGCATACAGTGGACGGCGATGGATACACCACAAAAATTGAGCTGCGGAGGTGCTTGGGATCATGATGCGGGAGGAGCAGGAGAACGATCTGCGATATTTGGTGCAGACAGGCACCGTGACAGCTGCCAGCGGGAACCAGGTGCGGGTGAAGTTTCCGGACACAGAGATTCCCTCTGGCTGGCTGACGGTGCTGCGGGCGCCGCCGTCCGTTGTGGTGGAGGATGCCTCGGGCGGGTCTGGAGAGGCGGCCTTTGCCAGCCACAGCCACGGGACGCGGACCAGCCCCTGGACGCCCCAGGTCAATGACCGGGTGCTGGTGCTGTACCTGCCTGTGCCTGGCGGAGACGGGTTTGTGTTAGGGGGGATTTAGATGGCGGTGGTGGGCTGTTTGGGGGACATTGCCTTTGAAGTGTCCAGCAAAACGGTGAGTAGCCTGCAGGATGTGAAGTGGTCTGGCTCGGCCCGGTATGCGGTGCATCAGCGGCATTTGCAGAACGCTCTGACAGAGTTCACGGGCCTGGACCCAGACAAGATGAGCTTTGCGATGACCTTCTCCTATCTGCTGGGCGTGGATGTGATGAAACAGCTGGTGCGGCTGTGGGAGTACGAGCGCAAGGCCCTCCCCCTGTCCCTGGTGATAGGGAGCAAGGCGTATGGCAAGTACCGCTGGAACCTGGTGAGCCATACGGTCCAGTTTGAGAACTATGGCCCTGACGGCAGCCTGCTGACAGCCGGAGTCTCGGTGGAGCTGCAGGAATATATCAAATAGGGGGTGATGGGGTGCTGTACACAGTCAGCCCAGGGGATTGGGAGGCAGCCAGGCTAGGCGAAACAGAAGAAACCCGCCGCGTTTTGCAGAATGTGGCCCTGATTTTGGCCACGCCCAGAGGGCAGATCCCCCTGTACCGGGACTTTGGCCTGGACCAAAGCTTTTTGGACAAGCCTCTGCCCGTGGCCAAGGCCCTGCTGCAGGTGGCAGTTAAGGAGGCCATTGAGGACTGGGAGCCCCGGGCCCGCTTTGTGGACCTGGCCTTTTCCGCTGACCCAGCAGACCCGGCCTCCCTGTGCCCGGTGGTCACTGTGGAGGTCCGGGAGGAATAGAAAGGGCGGGCTATTCGCCCGCCTCTGTCTGATTGATATAGACTTCCAACAACTTTTTTAAGAATGAAGCGCGGCTCAACTCGCCCCGCAGTTCCTCCAACCTGTCAAAATCCTCAAAGCGCAGGTCAGCGCTCCACCTTTTATAGGTTTTGCTGTTGTAGCGGCGTTTTACCTCGGTAGATGTATAGCTCAAATTGGTTTCCCCATTTCCATTTGATTTTTCTTCTGCCATATGGTAAAATAGAAACGACCGGACGGCAGGTTCCAGTCGCTTCCGTGTGGTTTTATTCCCGGTGTTGTCTCAGGCAGCGGGAATTTTTATTTTTCCTTCA
>CAJUPK010000071.1 GCA_910588415.1 uncultured Oscillospiraceae bacterium
GAACCCTCAACCCGCCCTTAGGAGGGGCGTGTTATATCCATTTAACTAAGGAGGCGGATAGAAAACAGGGCGGTTTTTCTCAAGCACCCTTCCTGCTTCCTTTATTGTATACCAGGCTGGGGAATTTGTCAAATCTTTTTTGCGGGCGCGGGTCCGGTGGGGACTGTAAGTAAAGCTTCTTTGGGAGGGCCTATTGACACCAAAAGAAAACGAGTGGTATAATATATCAATAGATAGGCGGGCGTGGATATAGCGGCGCGGGCCCCGGCGGGCGGCGGTGTTCCAGGCCCGGGGACAAGAACAACGGGGCGGGCCCGCTGGTTTGCCCAGGGGGAAGCTGGCGCGGCGGAAGGAATCGGGGGATCAGGATGAAAAAAGAATTGAAGAATGCTTGGAAGAAAAAAAGCGTTTCCCTGCTGGTTTCCATTGTGCTGGTCTTTTTGGTGATGGGATGCGTGGTGTTCTGGGTGTCCCACAAGATCACCCGGGAGATGTCCGACTCTGCTATACAGAACCTGAGCGAAAGCCTGGACCTGATCCAGTGTACCATTGAGAGCATCCTGCGCAACGAGGCGGAGTTCCAGACCCTGGTGGCCAGGGACATTGCCGCGGCCCCGGACCCAGAGGACTATATCCTTAGCTATGAGAAAAATTCCAGCATGGTCAAGCTCTCCCTGGTGCTGGCAGGAAAAAGCCAGGGCATTTCCAGCACGGGAGATGCCTTTGACCCCCAGGAGCTGGACTTTTCCGGCGGGGGAACAGTGGGCGGGCTGCCCGTGTCCCGTTCTTACCTGAACTATATGGGCACCTGGGCCTATACCATCCAGTGCCCGGTGGAGCGGGAGGGCCGGGAGATTGGCACCCTGTACGTGGAGTATGTGTACGACTCGTTGGACCGTTCCCTGCCTAACGGATTTTACAACAAGCGGGCCATGCTGTATATTATGGACGCCCAGAGCCAGCGCTTTGTGCTGAAGCCCAAGGGAATGGGCGAGCGCAGCGCCGGGCACCTGGATCTGGAGGACTTTTACCGGGCCAATGCCATTGAGGACGCCTCTTTGCGGGCCGAGGTGGAAAGCTGCCTGGAAGGCGGGGACAGCATCCTGTTTTACCACGACATACGGGACAAAAAGTCCCTGAGCTATATGTGGTCCATTAACAATGGCACCCTCTTCCTGGTGGGATATGTACCCCTGGCGGCCATCCAGCAGGAGGGGGACACAGTGAACCAGAATATTTACATTGTGGTGGCCGTGATGCTGGTGGCTTTTTTCCTGTGCTGCCTGGTGTTCTATTTTAACCAGCGGCAGCAGGAGAAGCTGCGCCGGGAGCGGGAGGCTGAGCGGGAAATCCACAATCGGCAGCTGGCAGATGCCCTGCACGCCGCCCAGATTGCCAGCAGCTCCAAGTCGGCCTTTCTCTCCAACATGTCCCACGACATCCGTACCCCCATGAACGCCGTGCTGGGCTTTACCACTCTTTTGGCCTTGGACGCGGACGACCCGGCCAAGGTGCGGGAGTATACCAAGAAGATTACAGCCTCTGGCCAGCATTTGCTGAGCCTGATCAACGATGTGCTGGACGTGTCTAAAATTGAGAGCGGCAAGATGGTGCTGAATCTGGAGCCGTTCTCCCTAAGCGACCTGGTGTCCTCAGTGGACGCCATCATCCAGCCCATGGCGGCTGCCAAAAAACAGGATTTCCGCATAGAGGTCACAGGGATTCGCCATGAAAATCTGATCGGCGACCAGACCCGGGTGGACCAGGTGCTGATCAACCTGCTCTCCAACGCCGTGAAGTATACCCAGGCCGGGGGCAGCATATGGCTGCGGATTATCGGCCTGAAACAGCGGCCCGGCCAGTACCAGCGCCTGCGCATAGAGGTGGAGGACAATGGCTTTGGCATGACCCCCGAGTTTCTGGAGACCATTTTTGACGCCTTTACCCGGGCGGAGAACAGCACCACCAACAAGGTGCAGGGTACGGGCCTGGGTATGGCCATCACCAAAAATATTGTGGAGCTGATGGGCGGTACCATTGAGGTGACCAGCCAGGTAAACCAGGGCAGCCTGTTCCGGGTAGAGCTGGAGTTCCGGGTGCCGGAGGGCCAGGGCGATCCCTCCTTCTGGCAGGCCCAGGGGATCAGCCGGGTGCTGGCCGTGGACCGCAGCCGGGAGAACTGCCAGGGCATTTTGGCCTTGATGAAGGACACAGGCGTAACCGTGGACACGGTCTGCAGCTTGGAGGAAGCCCTGGACCGCCTGGAGAAAAGCGGCCGGGCCGCCCCCTACCAGTTGCTTTTGCTGGACTGGGACAGCTTGGCCCCAGAGGCCCTGCAGGCTGCCCGGCAGCTGCGCCAGGCCCTGTCCCCCCAGGCCCTGCTGCTGGTGCTGGCCCCCTCTGGCACCGAGGGTCTGGAGCCCGTCTTAGAGTTGCCGGGCACAAGCCTGCTGGCAAAGCCCTTCTTTGTGTCCTCCTTGAAAGAGAAGCTGCAGGAACTGCAGGGCGGTTCGATGGAAGCGGCCCCAGCCGGGGAAGAGGAGGCCTCTCTGCAGGGCCTGCGGCTGCTGGCCGCTGAAGACAATGAGATCAACGCGGAGATTTTGCTGGACCTGCTGGAGCTGGACGGCGCGGCCTGCCAGGTGGCGGAGAACGGCCAGCTGGTTTTAGAGGCTTTCGAGCGCTCAGAGCCAGGCCAGTATGACGCCATTCTCATGGACGTGCAGATGCCTGTGATGAACGGATACGAGGCCACCCGGGCCATCCGGGCCCTGGCCCGGCCAGACGCCCAGACTATCCCCATCATTGCCATGACGGCCAATGCCTTTGCCGAGGACGAGAAGGCGGCCCTGGAGGCTGGCATGAACGCCCATGTGCCCAAGCCCATTGACGTTGCCCAGCTGAAGCGGGCCATCCGCCAGCACACTCAGCCCCGGTAATGGCCAGGGGCTGCCCACAACAGGAGGAATGACCAATGGAAATGGAGAAACCCCTTAGAAAGCGCCTGGCCGCCCTGCTTCTGGCGGTGCTGGCCCTGTGCGCGCTGTCCGCCTGCAGCGGGGACAACGGCCTGATCACTGTAACCAAGGAGCAGGAGCGGGTGGTCAACCTGTTCAGCCCTATGGAGAAGACAGACCCCAATGTGGAAAACCTGGCCAGAAGCGCCATGGACCAGACCGTGGTTATGGCTGAAGAGCAGCTGGGCGTTACCCTGGCCTACAAGACCTATACCGCAGAGGACTATCAGGACAAAACCTACGACGAGGTGACCTTGGACCGGGCCCGCCACGATATGGATGACCTGTACCTGCTGAATCCGGACGTGATTTTGCAGCTGGGCGAAGAGAATAAGCTGGCGGACCTCTCTGAGTTGGACTGCGCCCAAAACCTGCGGGACATCATCCGGGCTGCCAACACCGTGGACGGCAAGCTGGTGGCCATTCCCCAGGAGGTGGTGGCCTATGGCCTGTTTGTCAATCGGGATATGTTTGAGGAGTACCACCTGGACCTGCCAGAGACCCCGGAGGAGTTTTTGGAGTGCTGCCGGGTGTTTAAGGAAAACGGTGTGGACACCCCTGTGGGCGCCAACCGCTGGTGGCTGGAGACATTTGTGCTGGCCCAGGCCTATGCGGACCTGTATAATGGCGACAACACCCAGGCGGAGATTGACGCCCTGAACAGCGGCGAGAGCAAGTACAGCGACTATATGCGCCCTGGCTTCCAGTTTCTGCAGGAGATGATAGATAAGGGCTATATAGACTCCGAAAAGGCCCTGGTCAGCGAGGCCATTGACGGGGAGGGCCCGGACTTTCTGGCGGGCAAGACCCCCATTGTCATGGCCTATTGGGGGGCGGCCAACACCGAGACAGCCTATGGCAAAACAGACTTTACCCTGGAGGTCATTGGCTTTCCCACCCACCGGGGGCAGATGCCCGTGATGCCCATGACGGGCTATGGGGTGGGCGTGAACGCGGAGCACAAGGAGGACGCTTTGGCAACCCTGGAGGTTATGCTCTCAGACGAGGCCCTGCAGCTGTATGCGGAGACCAACCGGGTGATATCCCCCTCTAAAAATGTGGAGGTGGACTGCGTGAAGGCCCTGGAGCCCCTGAACCAGCGCATCCAGGAAAACGTGTACGTGCTGGGTTCTAATGCCAGCATGAGAGTGGAGCAGTGGGGGAACACCTGCCTGATCGTGCGGGACCTGCTGGCTGGCGCCACGGTGGAGGACTGCATGGCAAAGTTTGACCAGCTGCAGGAGGAGGCCCTGAAAAGCTAGGGGTAGGGGGAGCTTTGAACCGCTGAACCCCCAAAGATGCCAGGCGGTCCGGCGGAAGAAAAGGGGCGCGGGGAAAGCCCCTCAGCCCTGGAAGAGCCTCTTCCCAAGGGGTTCCTCCCATGGAAAGAAATTCCCCCGGCAAGGGAAGGGTTCATAAAGACAGGAAGGCAAGGCAGACCGCTGTGGTTTGCCTTGCCTTTTCTGTTCTGTGCAGCCTTGGGGACATGCCCGGGGAAAGTGTCTGTAGGGGAGAATTCCCAATGGAAATTACCCGTTTCTCTTCCCGAAATGCCTGTATGCCAGTATCCCAATGGGAAGAAAGTATGCACACCAGGCCACAAGCGCAGCCGTGCCTCCGGTATTTGTTTTCCCATCTGCCATATGGAGAAACACGCCTGTCATCGGCATGATAAAGCAGCTGAAAAAGAAAGCGCCATGAATCATCAGTAGGGCTTTCAGCCATCGGTCTGCTCTGCCGTGCCCTTGTACAGACAGGCCCATAAAGAATGTGGAAAGAGCCATCATGGCATAGCCTAACAGGTCGTAGTTGAACAGGAGCCCCCCGCGCTGAAAATCCAGAAGCTCCTGTGCCTGTGCGCTTAAGCCGCCAAAGCGGACGCTGGTGGTCTGCGCAAAATATACCAGAAAAATCAATACGGCATAGACCACCGCAAAGGCCATCCCAATATTAGCGGCCACACGGCGGGCTTCAGAACTTTCATAGTGCAGCCCTGCTGCCATCATAATATAACCAATAGGCAGAAACATACAGACGAAATATGAGCCAAAAGGAAAGTCTGTGATCAAGCATACCGCAAAAAGAAATACCGCCGCTGTGACAATGGCTGAGCCGGTTCTTGGCAGGATTCTGTTCATGCTGTCTTTCTCCTTCCATCTGGGTTGGCTGGCCGGTTCTTAGAGCCTGTTCACACAAGCGAGTGTGGGGATTTTTGAGAGGGTTTTGTCGGATTCAAGGCAAATTTTTGCAGGCAACCTGGCAAAAAAATTTAACACAGAAGCCGGCAAAATCCGCCGAAAAGACCTGTGCGACCGCTTTGTGAGAACAGGCTCTAATAAAGCAGCACCCGCCCGGAAAGCAGCTTCCTTCCGGCGGGTGTGCCCATCTTCATAGTATGGAACTCCAAAGGCCCATTTTTTCATGGTTCTCCCAGAGAATGGTCAGGAACAGGACTCTGGGGGGACGCCGCCCTCCCACAGGACCGCCCGGCCTGTTGCCAGGGAGCGCTTTACGTCGATCAGCCGCTGGTTCGAGCTGCCCCGGAAGCGCAGCTCCAGGTCTCGCTGCTCCTGCACATAGGGACCGTCCACCAGTAGGTCTGTCTCCTCCAGCAGAGTCCGGGCCGCCGGGCTGTTCTGTTCCAGCAGTTGCTCGTAGGTATAACCCGTGAAAACAGCCACATCCTTGCCCGCGCCGTGGACCAGCCGGGCCAGCCCAGCCAAAGGCTCTGGCTGGCAGAAGGGCTCGCCGCCGCTGAAGGTAATGCCCCTGAGCAGGGGGTCCTCCTGAAATTCCTGGAAGATCTGGTCCGTATCCACGGACCGTCCTCCGGCAAAGGGGTGGGTCTCCGGGTTATGGCAGCCTGGGCAGCGGTGCGGGCAGCCCTGCACAAACACGGCGTACCGGATGCCCGGCCCGTCCACAATGGACTCGCTCACAATGCCGGCAATGTTCAGCTCCATAGGGGTCCCTCACTGCCAGGGAATCTCCCGGCGGCCCTCAATGGACTGTTCCAGCCGGTAGGAAAGGGGGGTCAGGGTGATGTACCCATCGTTGACGCTGTTCCAGTCGTCCAGGCTGCCGGGGGTGTGCTGGGGCGGCCGGGAGGGGGGGAAGAAGGCGGGCTGGCCGTTGGGGGCGTCGCGCCGCTCATAGGCGCCCTGCCAGCGGTTGTCCCCCAGGGGGGACCAGCGCAGGCCCTTGATCTCCTGCAGGGGCAGGTCCGGCAGGTTGATGTTCAGCACCTGGTCAAAGCCGTTTTCCAGGTCCAGCATACCGAAGATGCACAGAAAGGTCTCCACGGTCTGCTGGTCGTCCGCGCCAATGGGGGCGGAAAGGGAGATAGCCTTCACGCCCATCATGGCGGCCTCTAAAGCGGCGGCCACCGTGCCGGAGTACAGCACGTCAAAGGCGGTGTTATGACCCCGGTTGGGGCCAGAGATCACCAGGTCTACAGGGCCGGGGGCCAGGTTTAAAAGGCCCAGGCGGGTGCAGTCCGCCGGGGTGCCGGAGACGGACCAGGCCTCTACGCCCTTGGGGTAGTCGGTGCGGTGGGCAAAGAGGGGGGACTGCAGGGTGATGCCATGGCCAATGGCGCTGCGGTTGCCGTCTGGGGCCACCACAGTGACCGCGTGATTGCGGGAAAAGGCCCCGGCCAGGGCGTACAGACTGGGGGAGTGGATGCCGTCGTCATTTACCAGCAGCAGGTTCATAGACGGGACTCCTTTGCCATGGAGTGCTTGACCCGGTCCCGCTCCTCGGCCCGCTTGGCGTTGTTCCAGCGGTCAATGGTGCCCACCAGGTATCCGGTGATGCGGCGGATGCGCTCAAAGTCCCGGCCCTCGCCTACCATGATTTCCTCGGTGCCAGTGATGCTGGCGTTTTTCTTAGATGCGTTCGACATGATGAATCCCTCCTGGAATATGAATATAGTTTGGATAATCGAATGGTTACGTTGCTTTTGAAGGAAGACAGGCCTGGCGGCCTGTATGTAAAGTGTGCCTAAACTCGTGAAAATGCGCGCTCGAGGTGCGGGTGAACGTCCGCTGCCTTTTGCCTGGGGTTTAACTGATCAGGCTGGAGTAGTCCGGCACGTCATGATATTTTTTGCGTAGCTCCTCCAGCTTTTCCAGGGGCACGCCCTCTCCGGCCCGGCGGCCGCACCGGGGGCAGGTCTCGCCAATAATGCCGTTGTAGCCGCACACCGGATCCCGGTCTACCGGGTGGTTGACGGAGCCATAGCCAATGCCCGCCTCTTTCATGCAGCGGATGACGCTCTCAAAGGCCTCGATGTTCTTGCACACATCCCCGTCCAGCTCTACATAGCTGATATGCCCCGCGTTGGTCAGGGCGTGGAAGGGGGCCTCTTTCTGTATCTTCTCAAAGGCGCTGATGGGGTAGTACACAGGCACATGGAAGGAGTTTGTATAGTATTCCCGGTCCGTGACCCCTGCAATCACGCCAAATTTTTTCTTGTCCAGCCGGGTAAAGGTGCCGGAAAGCCCCTCGCCCGGGGTGGCCAGCAAAGTGAAGTTCAGCCCGGTCTCCTGGGAGAGCTGGTCCATCCGTTTGCGCATATAGGTGATGATCTCCAGGCCCAGCTGGTAGCTCTCCTGGCTCTCCCCGTGGTGCTGGCCTGTGAGGGCCTTCAAGGTCTCTGCCAGGCCGATGAAGCCCACGGACAGGGTGCCGTGCCGCAGGACCTCGGCCACGGAGTCGTTGCGGTCCAGGGCCTCCGAATCGATCCATACCCCCTGGCCCATCAGGAAGGGGTAGTTAAAGGCCTTTTTGCTGCACTGTATTTTGAAGCGGTGCAAAAGCTGCTCCACGCATAACTCCATGCGCTGGTCCAGAATCTGATAAAACTTTTTCACATCCCTCTGGGCTTCCAAGCCGATGCGGGGCAGGTTTACCGAGGTAAAGCTCAGGTTGCCCCGGCCGCAGGTGGTCTCCCGGTGGGGGTCGTGTACATTGCCCATCACCCGGGTGCGGCAGCCCATATAGGCCACCTCGGTGTCATAGTCCCCGGCCTGGTAGTACTGCAGGTTAAAGGGTGCGTCTATAAAGCTGAAGTTGGGGAACAGCCGCCGGGCGGAGACCTCCATGGCCAGCTTGAACAGGTCGTAGTTGGGGTCCCCGGGGTTATAGTTGACCCCTTCCTTCACCTTGAAGATCTGCACCGGGAAGATAGGGGTCTCCCCGTCCCCCAGGCCCGCCTGGGTGGCAAGCAGCAGGTTGCGGATGACCATGCGGCCCTGGTCGCTGGTATCCGTGCCATAGTTCAGGGAGGAGAAGGGCACCTGGGCCCCGGCCCGGGAGTTCATGGTGTTCAGGTTATGTACCAGTGCCTCCATGGCCTGGTAAGTGGCCTTGTCCGTCTCCCGCCAGGCGGTCTCCTTGGCGTAGGCGGCGGCGTCCGCGGCCTCCTCCCAGGTTACCTCCTGAAAGCCGCAGTCCCGCTGGTGCCGGGGCAGAAACTCCGCAAAGCGTTCTGCGTACTGGTCGGCGTTTTTCATGGTCACCGGGTTGTGCAGGGCCACCTGCGCCATGTGGATCATGGCCTCGGCCTGGCCGTGGGGCATCAGCTGGCGCAGCTGGAAAAACTGGGTAAGGGCCTTTTGGTACTCCTTGTGAAAGGTCTTGTCCACCCCTTGGGCCATGGCATAGTCAAAATTGGGCACGCTCTGGCCGCCGTGCATCTCGTTCTGGTTGGCCTGGATGGCAATGCAGGCCAGGGCCGCGTAGGACCGGATGTCCTTGGGCTCCCGCAGGTAGCCATGGCCTGTGGAAAAGCCGTTTTGAAACAGCTTGATCAGGTCGATCTGGCAGCAGGTCTCGGTCAGGGTGTAAAAGTCCTTGTCGTGAATATGGATGTCCCCCTCCTCGTCCGCCCGGGTCAGGTGGGGGGGGATCACGTATTTGTCGTAAAAGCTTTTGGCCCCTTCCGAGCCGTACTTCAGCATGGTGCCCATGGCGGTGTCTGCGTTGATGTTGGCGTTTTCCCGCTTCAGGTCCACGTCCTCGGCAGGCACAAAGGTCAGGGCGGAGTAGATTTTCACCAGCTCATCGTCCATTTCCCGCAGACGCTGGTGCTGGGCCCGGTACAAAATATAGGCCTTGGCGGTTTTGGCATATCCGGCGGCAATCAGCTTCTCCTCCACGATATCCTGGGTCTGCTCCACGGTGGGGGTGGTTTTCAGCTGTTCCAGCTGGTCCACCACCCGGGCAGTCAGCTGGTCCAGGTCCGCGTCGCTGAAACGCTCGGTGGCAATGCGCACATTGGCCTTGAAGATGGCCCCCCGGATTTTTGCGGAATCAAAAGGGACCTGTTCGCCGTTGCGCTTGATAATTTTCTTTGGCATGGATTGCATGACGGCTCCTCTCAAAAAAGAATGGCGGCTTCCAATCTGTGTCGCCCTTTTATTATAGGCCATAGGCCGCTGGTTGTCAATACCATATATTGTGTATTGTGAAATTTCTTTGGGGAACTACCCCCAAATATGGGCGGGGATGCCCCCGGGGCCCCTATAGGGAACCGGGGGGCGAAGAAAGTTTTTAAAAGGGGGGAAGAATCCGTTGACTTTTTCTTCCATAGCTCTTACAATGGACATAGAACAAGGCGCCGCCGCCCCCGGGCGCGGGCCGTAACGCGAGAGGATGGATACTATGACAAACGTACATATTTATGAGGCGGACCCCCGGCGCTATGAAGCCATGCCGTATAACCCCGTGGGGAAAAGCGGCCTGCGGTTCCCGGCGGTGTCCCTGGGGTTCTGGCACAATTTTGGCAGCCGGGACAACTACGACAACATGCGGGCCATGTGCCGCGAGGCCTTTGACCTGGGCATTACCCAGTTTGACCTGGCCAACAATTACGGCCCGGCCTATGGCGCGGCGGAGGAGAGCCTGGGCCGGCTGCTGCGGGACGACTTTTCTCCCTACCGGGACGAGCTGGTCATTACCACCAAGGCGGGATATGACATGTGGGAGGGGCCCTATGGCAACGGCGGCAGCCGGAAATATCTGACTGCCAGCCTGGACCAGAGCCTGCGGCGCATGGGCCTGGAGTATGTGGATATCTTCTACCACCACCGCATGGACCCGGACACCCCCCTGGAGGAATCCCTGCAGGCTTTGGCGGACCTGGTGCGCCAGGGCAAGGCCCTGTACGCCGGGGTCTCGAACTACAACGAGGACTACACCCGCCGGGCCATCGCCTTTTTCCGGGAGAGGAACTGCCCCTTTGTGGTGAACCAGAGGGCCTACTCCCTGTTTAACCGGGAGATTGAGCGGGACGGGGTGAAAGAACTCTGCGCCCAAGAGGGGGTGGGCGTCATTGCTTTCAGTCCCCTGGCCCAGGGTCTGCTGACGGGCAGATACTTAAAGGGTATTCCAGCGGACAGCCGCATGGCCCGGGACGGCCGCTTCCTGAAAGCCTCTGCCCTGACCAAAGAGCGGCTGGAGCAGATAGAGGCCCTGGACCGGATTGCCGCCAACCGGGGCCAGACCCTGGCCCAGATGGCCCTGTCCTGGGTGCTGCGGGACGGCAAGGTCTGCTCGGTGCTTATTGGGGCCTCTAAGCCGGAGCAGATCCGGGAAAACGCGGCCGCCGCGTCCCGGACAGAGTTTTCGCCGGAAGAGCTGGCTCAAATTGACCAAATCTGCGGGATTGCATAAAAGAGGAGGATGACTGCTATGAAAAAAGAAAATTTCAGCCGGCCTATGAGCCCGCGGGAGGTGGCCCTGACAGACAGCTTTTGGCATGATGAGGTCCAGAAGACCGTGCGCCGGGAGGTGATCCCCTACCAGTGGCGCGCCCTGAACGACCAGGTGGAGGGCGCGGCCCCCAGCTTCTGCATACACAACTTTCGAGCTGCGGCCCGGCAGATGGAGTGTAGGAGGCAGCCGGGGTTTCAGGAACCAGCCTACACCTTCCGGGGCTTTGAGACCCTGCCGGAGGACCCGGCCCATCCGGACCCGGACCGGTTCTACGGCTTTGTGTTCCAGGATTCAGACTTTCACAAATGGGTGGAGGCGGCGGCCTACTCCCTGATGAATTTCCCGGACCCGGATTTTGAGGATGTGGTGGATGAGGCCATTGACCTGGTCTGCGCGGCTCAGCACGAGAGTGGGTATCTGGACACGTACTATATCCTAAACGGCATGGACCAGGCCTTTACCAACCTGAAGGACCACCACGAGCTGTACATTCTGGGCCATCTGGCAGAGGCGGCCGTAGCCTACTATGAGGCCACGGGCAAAGACAAGCTGCTGCGGGCTGCCTGCCGCTTTGCGGATTGTGTGGACGCCCGCTTTGGACCAGAGCCAGACAAGGCCCAGGGCTACCCAGGCCACGAGATTGCGGAGATGGCCCTGGCACGGCTGTACGAGGCCACCGGGGAGGAGCGGTATCTGCGGCTTGCCCGGTATTTTGTGGACCAGCGGGGCCAGTCCCCCCATTACTTCCTCCAGGAGGACCGGGACCGGGCTGCCCGGGAGGGCCGGCCAGTTCCCCCGGAGGACCTGGCCCCCTACGCCTACTGCCAGGCCCACCAGCCCGTGCGCCAGCAAAACGAGGCTGTGGGCCATGCGGTGCGGGCAGGCTACCTTTACGCCGGAATGGCGGATGTGGCCCGGCTGACAGAGGATGAAGAGCTGCTGGCGGCCTGCGAAAGGCTGTGGAACAGCGTGGTCCGGGAGAAGCTGTACATCACCGGGGGAG
>CAJUPK010000072.1 GCA_910588415.1 uncultured Oscillospiraceae bacterium
GGCAGCCAAGAAAGGGGTCAAGGGGAACTGGTTCCCCTTGCGTGGTGTGGAGCAGCGCTCCACGGCCTTGCGCGGCAGCGCCAGAAACGTCGTCAGGAAAGTTAGCCATTTTCAAAGAAAATGGCTAAAAGGGGCTGACGCACATGCAAGGCCTCCGTGCGCACAGTTCGCGCACTCCGGCAAGACCTTGGGGCTTTGCCTCCAAGCCTAGAGTTATGCAGCGCATAACTCTTCCACTTCTTGAAAAAGTGGACAAAACTTTTTCCTTGTGCCCTCCCCAGCCAACTCTCAAATCCCACACAAGAACAGGAGGTTCTGTTATGCGGCGTTTTGCCACCCGCTGGGTGACCACAGGGTCCTATCGTAATCATGCCTGACACATGATACGATAGGAGGAATCCATTTGAAAGCATTTATCAAAGCCATTGAAAAACATCTGCCCCTTTTTCTTGTCACTCTCCTGACCGGCCTGGCCTTTTCCCTGGCCTGTGTGGTCTCCCCCTCCCTTTCCGGCCAGCTGATCGACGCCTTTGCCAGGGGAGCGGAAAACGCCGGGCTGTTCCTAGCCGCTTTTCTGGGAGCCAGCGCCGCCCAGGTACTGCTCTCCCAAGCGGATATGTTTCTGTTTGAAACCCTGAAGCTGCGCTTAAAACAGCTGCTGCGGGCCAACAGCTTTCAGGGCTTCTGCCGCACCGGGGGCCTGGGCCAGGGGGAATCCGCCAAGTTTCTCTCCTTTGTCAACAACGATGTGCCCACCCTGGCAGAGCAATATTACGCGGGCGTTATTGACATAGCCAAATGCCTGGGCCTGCTGCTCTTCTCCGCAGCCTCCCTGCTGCAAATCCACTGGATGCTGGCCCTGGTCATTGTGGGCGTCAGCCTGCTCACCGCCCTGCTGCCCCGGCTGATGGGCAGCAGGGACAGCCAGGCCCGAGAGGCCTATTCCAGACAGCTGGGCAGCTACAACGCGCTGCTGCGCTCCTTTCTGGGGGGCGTCCATCTGGTGCGCGCCTACCTGGCCCAAGCCTGGAGCTTCCGGCTGCTGGAAAAGGAGAACGCTGCCGCCGCCCAGGCCGAGGCCCTTTTGGTCCGGCGCCGGCTGCTGGTCTATGCCCTTACCGGCCTGCTGGAAATTACAAAGACCGTTCTGCTGGTGGTCCTGGGCGTCTGGCTGATGGGCCGGGGGGACCTGGCCGCCGGGGGCCTGATTGCCGCGCTGCAGCTGGCTGCCCTGATCGGCGCGCCTATGGAGGTGCTGGCCTATCTGTTCCAGGCCCGCAGCCAGGCCCTGCCCCTGCTGAAGCAGTACCGGCAGCTCACGGGCTCTCTCCCTGTTTCCCGGCTGTCCTCCGGCCAGGCGCCCGCTGCCATCCCCTTCCACCAGCTGGCGGTCCAGGGCGTCACCTGCTCTGTGGATGGGGTGGATATCCTGCGGGACCTGTCCGCCCAGTTTTTGGCCGGGGAGAAATACCTGATCACCGGGGAGAGCGGCAGCGGCAAAAGCACCTTGCTGGGCCTGCTCTCCCGGCTGGGGGATAAAGCCTTTACCGGACAGGTGCTGTACAATCAGGCCAGCCTGGAGTCCATTTCCCCGGAAGCCTACTACGCCCAGGTCTGCCCAGTGTTTCAAGAACCCTGCCTGTTTTACACCAGCCTGGAGGAGAACATTCTGCTGGGCCGGAACATTGACCCGGCCTTTATCAGAAGGTGGTTGGCCAGCTGAACCTGGGCTATCTGCTGGAACGCTGCACCGGACAGGACCTGACCCCCCAGGCCGTGGAGAAGCTCTCTGGCGGGGAACGCCAGCGGGTGGCCCTGGCCAGGGCTCTGGTAGGCCAGCCCAGCCTCTACCTGCTGGACGAGGTCACCTCCGCTTTAGACCCCGCCACAGCCCGCCTGGTGGAAGAGCTTCTGCTGGACGAGCCAGCCGCTGTCATCCACGTGAGCCACAAGCCAGACCCCCAACTGACAGCCCGCTACCACCGGCATTTCCGGCTGGAAAACGGAAAGCTGGTCTAAGAGGCTATATTCCTAACCGTAAATTAACCGCAAATGCCGGATAAACGGAACTTATTCACGCGGACCTAGGGCATGTTTGAAAAATCGCAAGTGCCGTCTTTTTGTCCAAAGCAAGAGCTTTCTGTGTTGGAAATCCCGGTTTCCGCCTTGAAGTCTCTCGTTTTGATTCAAAAATCCGGCACTTTCTCTATTTTCAAACAAGCCCTAGAGTCTGTTTTTAAACTCCGAAACACTGTCTGTTATGGCCAGAAATGGAGCTTTCGGTGTCAAAAATCCTCGAAAGGCGGCAGCCTTTCTTGCGGTTTTTTCCTTGAAATCCCGCATTTCTGGTCAAAAATCCAGCATTTCTCCGATTTTAGAACAGACTCTAGGAAAATTTATGAAAGAACCCTTGCCGCTCTTCCAATAAATGGAACGGCAGGCACGCGAATACATCCGCTCAGCCAGCGTGACAGGCTGTGCAGACAAGGTCCTGGGACCGCAGGGAAAGTCTTCTCTTTGCTATGAATGTGCTGTAAGAGGATACGCCGTACAGCGTCCGGACAGGATTTTATAGGAAACGCACGGAACAATCGGCAAATATCGATTGTTCCGCTGGGCAGCAAAGCTACCCGGTTGAAAAGGGATGCTTCATCTCTTTTCAACCGGGTTCACTATATAGGATACCGCCTGCCGTCCTTCTTTTCCCGTTCTCTGCGCCTGCCCCAGAGCGGCAAATGTTCTGCCGTTTTCTGCGGCTTGCATTGGATTGTCCTCAAACCCTGTCGCAGACCTGTCAGAGCCACCACCTGAATTCGGCCCCCGGTGGCTTGGTCCAGAGCCTCTCCAAACAAATCATCCAGATGGGCCATTTGAATTTTTGCCGTGCTGCCCCTCATGGCGCAGCCCAATGCAAGTGCCTGATACGCCGCCAACATGCTGCCAGATGGCCATGCAGATCCATACGTTACGTTTGTCCTTGGCACGGATCTCTGCAGCTGTTCCGCGATTCTCTGCAAATGCTATGCTTGACAGCTATAGAATTTTCTGCTATGCTGACATGCACACAGAGTGTGTATCCGGTGCGGGTTCCGGGATTTCTCCGAAAATCCTGGAAAAAATCTTGTAAAAAAATGGAGGGGGAAGCCACATATGGAACTGCGGGTTTTGCAATACTTTTTAGCTGTCACCCGGGAGCAGAACATCCTGCGGGCAGCGGAGTCCCTAAACATGTCCCAGCCCACCTTATCCCGGCAGATACGGGACATGGAGGCAGAGCTGGGCAAGCAGCTTTTCATCCGGGGCAACCGAAGCATCACCCTGACGGAAGAGGGCATGATTCTGCGCAAGCGGGCGGAGGAGATCCTGGAGCTGGTGAAAAAAGCCGAGGACGAGATCGCCTTGGCGGAAGAGCCGGTTTCCGGGGACATCACCGTGGGAGCTGGGGAGACCGACGGCCTGCGGGTGCTGGTGCGGGCTGTGCAGGCCCTGCGGGAGGAGTGGCCGCAGGTGCATTTCCATGTGGTCAGCGGGGACAAATGCTCGGTAATCGAGCAGCTGGACGGCGGGCTGATTGACTTTGGCGTGGTGTTCGGGAATTTTGACAGGACCAAATACGAATCCATCCCGGTGCCCTGCCCGGAGCACTACGGCGTGCTCATGCGGAAAGATGACCCCCTGGCAGAGAAGGGGAGCATTGACCCCCAGGAGCTGTGGGACAAGCCCCTTATCCTCTCCCGCCAGGCCATGTGCGACCAGGACACCAAGGAGTGGCTGGGCCGCGACCAGAAAAAGCTGAACGTGATGGGCACCTTCAACCTGCTGTATAACGGTTCGCTGATGGTAGAGGAGGGCATGGGCTATGCCCTGTCTTTTGACAAGATCATCAATACCAGCGGAAACAGCCGGCTGTGCTTTCGGCCCCTCTCCCGGCAGAACGAGACGCCCATGTTTGTGCTGTGGAAGAAATACCAGGTGTTCACCAAAGCGGCGGAAAAGTTCCTCTCCAAACTGCGGGGGCTGGAAGATGAAGATTAGCGGGCTCTTGTGCGCCGCGTTTATGGTGGGGCTGGCCGCCTGTGCTGCTGACAGCGGCTCCGATTTGTCCTCCTCCGCCTCCACTGCGGCCGTCACGGAAAGCAGTACGCTGGTACAAAGCCAGTGGGAGGTCACCCCAACGCCACAAGAAAATAGAGATGCAAAAGGAGAATGTGTCATGGAAGTGCTGAATTTTGAACGGGACGGCAAGAAAATCTATGGGGAACTGTATTTGCCAGCAGGGGACGGGCCGTTCCCCGCTGTGATTATGGCCCACGGCTTTGGCGGGCAGTGCGCCCACAACCGGCCCTATGCAGAGGTGTTTGCCCAAAACGGCATCGCCGCCTATATTTTCGACTTTATTGGCGGCGGCAATGATGTGCAGAGCGGCGGCTCGACCACGGAAATGTCCGTACTCACCGAGGCGGCGGACATGACAGTGGTGCTGGAGGGACTTGCCGCAATGGAGCAGATTGACAGGAAAAATATCTTTCTGGCAGGCCAGAGCCAGGGCGGGTTTGTGGCGTCCTATATCGCGGGCACCCAGCCGGAGAAGGTGCGGGGGCTGGTGGCAATCTTCCCGGCCTATGTGCTGCAGGACGACGCCAGAAAGCGCACGGAGGGCCGTGAGCTGCCGGAGACAGAGGAGATCATGGGCCTGCTGCTGGGCAGAGTATATGCCGAGGACGCCATGTCCTTTGACATCTACGATGTGATAAAGGATTACCCTGGCCCGGCGCTGCTCATCCACGGCACTGCCGACCAGCTGGTGCCCATTGCGTATTCCCGCCGGGCGGTGGAGGTGTTCCCCTCCGCAGAGCTGGTAGAGATTGCGGGCGCAAACCACGGCTTCTTTGGCGCGGACGAGGAGCAGGCCATCCGTTCAGCGCTGGAGTTTGTAAAGCAAAACAGGCAATAGGCTCAAATACATCTATGCTTTTAGAGTTCACTTCACGCGCTATTATGCCGGGTAGAAACACCCATGCAAAAAAGCTGGAAACCCAGGCAATCCCAGTGGAAACAGACCGGACAGCCGCACTCTCTGCCTGCACCTATGGGTCCTGTAACGCCAGATCTGTACGATTGGGGAAAACCGCTGCAGATTAGAAAACAGTCCCCCATCACCGGTACGCGAACACCTTCAGCCTCAAAAGCGCAGGCTTCCCATACGCCAGCACAAAGGCCTCGTCCCCGTTCAGCCGGCGGCGGCGCTCCCACTTGCCGTCTGCAAAGCGGCCCTCTTCCAGGCTGAGCAGCTCCACATGGGGCTTTTCCGGGTCGTTGGACGTGATTTCCAGCACACATCCGCTGGCAACCAGATAAAACTCGTTCTCCGCAATCTGCAGTGCCAGACAGCAGCCGTCCCGCCGGGACACCATGGGGCCGTCCATCCCGGCACGGATAGTGAAAGCGCCAAACTCCATAGCGTTCTCCCCAGGCCGCTCGCAGATAGCCGCCTGTAGGCGCTGTGTGCCGTATGCCTCTGCCAATAAGGGCATCAGGGAGTGCAGGGTCCGGTTATACCAGGCGTACTCCTCCACATTTTGGGGCGTACTCAGCAGCGGGTCGCTCTCGTCCATGCCCAGGGCCGCGCTGGCCCGCATGGGGTCGCCCAATTCCTCAAATCCAAAGGGCGCAAAGCACCAGGCGTGGTAGTGCCCCACGCTGTACACCAGCCGGGGCCCCGCCAAACTGTGGGTGGCGGTCTCCGGGATACAGAGCGGGTTGCCGGGCCTATGGTACCCGTCGCAGACGCCGCAGAAATCCGGCAGATAGATGTCCGGACAGACCACGTCCACATGGGGCGCGGCAAACTTGTAGACCTCCATCAGCTTGGAGACTGCTCCGCCGGAGGGGTAATTCCCCGGCTCCCCCTGCTCCAGCCAGGCGTTGACCGTCAGGGGCAGATCATAGGCGGCTTTCCCGGCGGCAGCCACAAAGTCTATGTAGCTTGCCACATGGTAGGCCTGGAAAATTTCCTCGGCCTGGGCTCCAAAGACCTGCTCCCAGCTGCCGGAATCTGCGCCGCTCTCCACCGCCCTGCGGACATCCTCCCGCATACTGGCCGCGTGGGCTTTCATATGCGCCGCAAAGTCAGCCGGGACCTCGCCTGCAAACAGCCTGTCGGCAGTCTCGCCCTGCTCCCGCACCGCGCCCAGAATCCCCGATTCGTTTTCCACCTGCACAAAGAGCACCGTGCGCTCCTGCTGGTCTGTCTCTTTCAAATGGGCCATAAGCGCCGCGAAAGCCTTGGCGTCAGCCTCCTTGGCCTCCTGGCAGAAACAGGAGAGGGTGGAGTAGTCCAGGCCGTGGAACATGTCCAGCCGCACTCGCCTCTCGGCTTTGCGTATCTCCGCCCGGCGGAACCGCGCCAGATCCGTTTTGACCCACTCCGGGGCATAGGTACACTGGGCGTTTTTCCAGGTGCCAAACCACAGCAGCCCCAGCTTAAACCCCCGCTTTCTGGCCTCCCTAATCAGCCCGTCCACCAGGGAGAAGTCGAATTTGCCCTCCTCGGGCTCGATCAGCTCCCAGCTTACCGGAAGCAGGATGGAATTGAGGCAGAGCTGACCCGCCTTCTCCCACACTGGCTCCATGGCCGCAAGAGAGGACGAGTTGGAGTTGTGGGCCTCGCCTGCCAGCATGATGAAAGGCTTGTGGTTTGACATAAACATAAAGATTCCTCCCAAAAGTGATTTCTTAGGATTATTTTACCATGCAGGAGAACGCTTTGCAAGAAAAAGCTGGCCTGGGGACTTCCGAATCCCCGCAGCCCCCCTGGAACACCGTCTGAAAATACGCCGAGCAGGTCCCTAGCGTATCGTGCTGTGGCTTTGGCTGCGCCGTTTATGCTTTTTCTCTGGTATAGCGTATCTTGCACACCCAGGGAAACTGTGCTATACTATAAAACAAAAGAAATTTCAAGAATAGAGGAGCGGTCAGTATGCAGGAATTTTTCATTCCCAGCGATGGAATCAAACTTCACGCCAAGCTGGAAAAACCCCAGAACACGGAGAAATGCCCCCTGGCTATTGTGATTCACGGTTTCACAGGACATATGGAAGAGCGGCATATCGTGGCAGTGTCCCAGGCCATGAACGAGATGGGCATAGCCACTTTGCGGGTGGAGATGTACGGTCACGGCCAAAGCGAGGGCCGCTTTGAGGACCACACCCTCTACAAATGGGTCACCGGCGCGCTGGCAGTGGTGGACTACGCCAAGACCCTGGACTTTGTTGACGGCCTGTACCTCTGCGGTCACTCCCAGGGCGGGCTGCTGACCATGCTGGTGGCGGGCATGAAGCGCGACGACTTCAAGGCCATCATCCCCCTGGCCCCGGCCTGGATGATTCCGGAGGGTGCGCGCCAGGGGAATCTGGTCGGGCAGAGCTTTGACCCAGAGCATATCCCGGACATGATAGAGTTCGGGGACTTAAAGCTCAACGGCAACTACATCCGGGTGGCCCAGACCATCCATGTGGAGGACGAGATCCAGCGCTACACCGGCCCGGTGCTCATCGTGCAGGGCGACGCGGATGAAGCCGTACCTCTGCCGTATGCCCAACACGCGGCGGAGCTTTATGCCAATGCCAAGCTGGTGATCGTGCCAGGAGACACCCACTGCTATGACCACCATCTGGAAATGGTGACCGGTGCTGTACGGGATTTTCTCGCAGAGCAAAAATGAACGAAAATCCTGCGGGATAGGAGTTTTTAGTGGGCGCCCACTAAATGGCACAAGGATGGCACATGCAAGCCTATGACAGGGAAATAAAAACCTGTGTTCCTATTTGGTATGGAAAGGTTCGGTCAGCTTAGCTAGAAACTACACACAGTCCGTGAAACGGGCCCTGACAACAAACAGGCGCTATAGTCCCGGCAGGGGACATAGCGCCTGTTTGTTATGTGGGGGTATCCAAAGGGTGCTGCATCCCATTGGGCACACAACTTTGCAGAATAGAGTGCAATGTGTTATACGGTATACGCTCTGTCGGCGCTGCCGCAGAAATGCCGTTGCTGCCGGATAGGGCAAGGGCGAAGCGTAGGAAAACGGGGCATTGTTTAGGGCTGGAAAGCCATTTTGGGGCTTTGCCATCTTTTCCTTACTATCTCCCCCAAAACAACCGCAGCCGTTTTTAGCCGTTAGCTCTGTCAAACCGCATTGTCACTGCGCTGCTCAAGCATCTCGTTTTTTCACCACAAAAAATACTCCTCCAGTCAATAAAACAAGTTCGCCACAGCTGTCTGACCGCCCAGAAACAAGGATGCTATGAGGGGATTTTTCTTTATATAGGTGGGATTTTCCCGTACTGCAGGGGCCAAGTTCGCAGGCCATATTTAGTCGGGTAATCATCGCGGATAGGGATGCTTTCCAGTCCGAGGTTAGAAAACTCAGCCTCTTAGCGATCTTCCTTGATGTTCAACATAAGTGTAATTTTATCCATGACTGTGTGGCTCCCCTGTTGGCGGAGCCTGCTCTCTATGACAGCTCTGCAATCTTCAAGGTCTATTGTATCCGGCATAGCGCTGCCTTCACAGCTGTCTTACGGGCCAAATCCGAAGTCATCCGCAAAGGCAAGGTCCATAAGCATGGGGTAGCGGAAAACCTCTAAGCCTGTGTTGTCATCATATACAACAAGGAAATATTGCTTGTCCCTGTCATACCGTTTGTCCTTGAACTGAAACTTCATCCGGAACATACGCTTTAGCGCGTCCGGGTCCCGGTTGTCGGCAATATAGCTGTTTTCGTTGGAAATACGCTCATTGTCCTCCGACACAAAGAACATTTTATAGGTCGTTGCTTTGATCGTATCGCTGACAGGCTCCGACTGGATAAATTCCAATATAGTGATTTTGTTGGTGATCTTTTGGACCATGCTGACCAGGGCAATCTCAGCGTTTTTCGTTTCGATATGCCCCTTTTCCATCCGTATATCAATGACCGGCACAAGCATTTCCTGCGGGGAAGAACCGCCGTGGACATAGTTCTGGCCACCGCCAGCGACTTTGAACACATTGCTGCTAACCGGAAAAGATACTGCTTTTGGGTCATTGTTCCGCAATACGGTTCCCATGCTTATATTCGCAACCCCATTATCCACAACAGGCGCAGAGGATACAATAAATCGGCGGTTCACAAAAGCTTCCTTATCACTAAGGCCTCCTATCTTGTCACTTTCACTCAGCTTGTCCCGCTTGTAGATAAAACCATGGTCAGCGGTGACAATAAAGTGGATCGTATTTGCTCCAACAGCGATTCGATGTATTATATCTATGATTTCTTTGACAGCCTCCTCACAAGCAACAAAAACCTCGTTTTCGGTACTCAGCTTATCGCCGCGGGCATCGATTTGGTTATGGTAGATGTAAACTACCTGTTTACCCGTGACGATTTCCCGAAGTTCCATTTTTTTGAGCCCCTTGATGTCATCATATTGGACACATACACTATTGGGAATATAAGACTGCAGAACCTTTTGGCGTCCATCCGAGCTGTTACAAAGGATACCATCTAAAAGCACCTGGTAATCGTCCGTCATGGTCAGGGACTTGTGCGGGAGCAATGCCGCCATTCCCAGCCGGGTGTAGGAGGGAAGAACACCAAGCTGAATTTCTATTTTTGCAGAAACGCACTTAGGAGCGTTCTGCATTTTCTGGAACAGTTCCTGACCCACCTCAAAACGGAGGGCATCGGAAATAATTACAACAACGCGGTCCTTTGCATTCTGGATGTGCCGGGAAAAGAAATCTGCTTGAGCAGGGATACTGGTAAACAGACCTTCATTGGCAATTCCAGCGTTCCACTTGGGGAGCAGTTCGGCAAGGAACTCATTGGTGTAGATGTTTTCCACCAATTCACGGAGCGTGTCAAAATCAGTCGTGTCCGCAAGTTGGTCATAGGCCAGGTAGAACCGCCTGTACGCAGAATCAATTTGACAATCTGCCTCCCGATACTTCTCTATAATGTCCTTGAAACCATCTGGGCAACGATAGGCGGCGGCACTTACCAGGCTGTACGCACTATCAAGGAGTAGGTAGATCTGCTCCATCTGCGAGCCAAAGTGCATCTTTTTTCGCTTTTCACAGACTTGTGGAATTGTCAGCGAATCCAGTTTTGCACCAATATCCTCGTTTAAAAGCCTGTCAGTCATCCACTTGATTATAATCTGGTCAAAGCAGAGAAATGTATCACAGCCGACTAGATCCTCTGGTAAATACCCAGCAAAGACTGTTCCGGCATTTAAGCTCTTTTCGACACAAGCGGACAGCGCATCATAGTTTTCTCGATAGATCAGGCTGTTCATCAGGTTATCCAAAAAAGCGATAATATTGCCGGACTTATAAGACTGGAACGCCTTCCATGGTTTTGGCAGCTCTGTCCCGATGTGCTTTGCGGTGTATGTCACGAACATGGTGACAACCAGCTTTTCCAAGGTTGGCTTGACATCTGTATAGCCAAAATGCTGTTCACAAAACCTCCAGAAAGAGTCCAGCAGACTGTACCGTTCAAACTCCTCTATAAAGCTGTTATCCGTCAGTTCTCCGCCGGTCAACACCACACGGACAACATTCTCAAAGGAACAGGTGCGGGTGGAGCATAGGGCGGCCATCAAGCCCACAAGGATATTTTCCTCGTTGTAGTTCTCAATTTCCAGGTCATAGAACCGTTGGGCGCGTTTCTTCTCCGCCCAAAATTTGATGTGTTTCTCTATGAGAGGCCGATACTTCTCATCGATGCCTAGGTCTGTGGAGAGGAGGGAGGCCCGGTCCGCAAAAAACCGTTTGGAGTAAAGCAGCGTGTCCTCCAAGTGATTGTCCGTTACATCCGGTTTTGGAAACGGTGCGTAAATCAAGTAGCTGGTCCTTTTGTCCACGCGCTCCAGAAAATACTTTGTGTAAAACTGATTGTCACGCTGAAGGTAATAAACCTTGGCGTTTTCCAGAGTAACACCCTGCATATCCTCGGCAAACTCTGCTTTGTCATCGTACCAGAACACCAGCTTGCGGTTATCGCCGGAAAACTCTGCATTAAGGCGGTCTATGATTTGTTTCAGGTTAAAATTCGCCATTGTCCGCACCCCGTGAATTTTATTATAAGCGAGGCCATCCGGCCATTATTGGAAAATTATCGTGTTGACTACGTTCATCCAGGCTTAAGGAGTTCTATTGTAACTCACAAGAAAGTTCCTTGTCCTTTTCAGGTATGTATGGTTTTAATCTATCTGTCCAAGAGATGCTGTCTTTAACTGCTGATGTTGCCAAAACCTCTTTGCCATGCCCGTCGCCCCTTAAAAGAGACTGTAACTCATTTCTTCCCCATAATATTCTTAGAATCTGCCAGCACCTCATAGAGCTTGCCGTCCGAGGCGGTCTGCATTTTCCGATAGTTGACCTTCACCCCGTCGTCTAGGTCCAGTTCAATCCGGCTCAACGCCAGGTGGCTGATTTTCTCGTCATATTCCCGGCACTCCTTGAGCTGCTTCTGGAGCTTCTCCTTGCGCTTAGTGGAGGCGGCGACCTCACGGGGATTTTTGCTGTGGGCGATCATGTCCTGCATACGGTCGATCTCGTTTTCATAGACCCGCTGCATCGGATGGAGATAGTCAACACGCACATTGCCGATGGTGTCCGGCGTGTAGCGGTGCAGATAGATCAGCGCCTTGAACCCGT
>CAJUPK010000073.1 GCA_910588415.1 uncultured Oscillospiraceae bacterium
CTCTCTATGGGCATAAAGGGGTCCTTCTCTGCCTCCCGCTGAGAGCCATAGCAGCATGACTCCAGAACGAGCAAAAGAAGATATGAGTATAAGCTATATTTCTGCAGTTTGTGCATATGCTGGTGTGGATTATGATATTATAAGACATGACGAGGATAGTACGGATGGCCTTATGAAAAAGTTGATTCCTTTATACGGTTCCAGAAAGTTTTTGGCTCAAATGAGGATTCAGCTAAAATGTACGTCTTCTCTTTCTCAATATACGGATAATGGTGACAGCTATACTTATACTCTTAAAGTAAAGAATTACAATGACCTAACTCGCCCAGCAACTACTCCGATTATTCTGGGGCTATTGATCTTACCAACAGACGAAACTCTCTGGCTAAACTGGACAGACGAGGAATTGCGAATAAAGGGGTGTATGTACTGGGCCGATTTTTCTGACTGTGACGAGTCAGCAAATACATCTTCTGTCAGTGTTCAAATCGATAAAAAGAATGCCCTTAATTCTTCCACAATACTTGAAATTTTAGAAAAAACTGCCAAGGAGGATTATCCATGATTTATTCTGTGAATTATGTGGATTTAGCTGAGAAAATTGATCCCTTGGCATTTATAAGATATTTGAAGGAGACAGGATGGGAACACTTTCCAACAAAGAGAAATGGTGTAGAGATTTATCAACTTGAAAACACAAACGGTTTTTTCAAGTGAACATTCCAACTGAAAGGTTTTTCTCGGACTATAAAGAAGCAGTCTACACATCAGTACGAACCGTTGCGCAGGCTGAAGGCAGAGCTGAGGAACAGGTATTGCTTTATCTGCTAAATCCTAATACTGATATTCTAAAAATTCGCTTAGCGAAAACTAATGTTGAGGCAGGCAATATTCTTTTTGATGACGCAATAAAAATGTATGAAAACGCAAAAAAGCTTTTAGCAGCAGCAGCTATGGACATTTTGCACCCAAAAAAATATCACCAAGGGCGAATGGATGAGGCGGTTTCAAAATTTGTGGCAAATTGCAGATTCGGTCAAACAGAAGTAGGAAGTTATATTGTTTCTGTTGTGTGTCCATTCGCTGAACTCAACAGTAAAGAGGAATATACGCAGTTGTCAATTTTCTCAGATGAAGATCGGTGTGCAGCTTCTCTCACAAGACAAGTGACAAATCGTGTCATGAATAATATTGACTACATTAAGCAGAGCATTGATGATGCACAAAATGATAATTTGGTGTCGCCAAATCGGAATGAACCGATAAGTGCGAATTTTTATGAAGCACTTAATGGATTAAATTTGGAATCTGAAAGTACGGATCTGGAGTTTCGTATAGAGTGGTCGCCTGTCGTAAAGAAAAATCGAGCAGCTAAAACTCGCATAATGCTCACACATGATTATTACCAGCCTATTGGAGATGCTATTATAAAATTGCGTGATGATGTAAGCAAATCCACAAAAATATATGGGCGTATTAAAAGATTAGAATCTTTGCCGGATGCGCAAAAAAGAGAAAAAGGTATAATAACCGTTGTTTACCTTGATGAACTCAATAAACCCAAGACTGTACGTGCCGAGATTAGTAAGAGCGATTATGACAAGGCCATCAAAGCACATGCAGAAGGAGCCTTAGTGGAACTGGTTGGTGAGTTCTCAGGAGGAAGACAACGTGTTGCGCAATGTGAGGCTTTCGAGGTGATTTCCTAGTTTGTTAAGGATATGGGTTATAACCCTATGCTGTCACAGCTCGTTTGAGATATAATTTCCAGATGGCATCATATGGGAAAAGATATATGCAAAGAAAAAGGTCCAGCCCACAAGCGTCAGGGCATTTCGATAGCTATAAGTGTTCAATAAAGTGTTCAAGCCATTCTAACTTCCCCATAAACACTGGGGTCTTGGCAGATTATGCAGGGGGTTCAAGTCCTGCCATCTCCAACAAAATTATCACTGCACGAACCCCTAAGAGGAAGATTACTGTTTTCCCGCAGGGGTTCGTGTTGTGCGTAGAATGGAAGTAAGCCTGTGCGAATCGAACGGTTCGACCAGCGCGACGACGCCTCCACCAAAAGAGTCAGGTGAACCCAACGCCAACCATTACGATGGTCGGTGGGTTGTTTGTCCTCGCCTGTCCATTGGAGGTCCTGATGGACAAATAAGGGAAAATCGCTACTTAGATGTTCAGGTGGCGGTTTTTTATGTAATTTCTATATCCAAATTTAATATAATCTAGCAATTCCATGAAATATGTTACAGTCTCTGGTAGAATCAATTCTATCATAAAGGAGAAGGGACGAATACAAGGCCAGGACCGAGGCGGCTGAAGTACAGCTGGTTGACCTGAAAGCTAAACTGTACGATTATATGACAGCATAAAGAAACACGCAAAGTAGAAACATGAAAAAGGAGAGCCGAAATTCGACTCTCCTTAAGTATGTGTCCGCGAACACACACCCCAATTAACATCTATATTATACAACAGCGCCCCAAAAAATGCAAGAGCTAGCAGACGGTCAGCTAGTACAAGTTATCCATTTCTTCTTTCAAGCGCCATCACCTCCCTCGTGTACGCCCTGGCCTCCAGCAGCGCCTCGGGGTCAAAGCCAAAGTCCCGGTAGCCTACCTCGCAGATGTCCATATACCGGGTGGTGGGTAGCCCCGCCAGATGCCCATCGTTCATGAGATAAACAAAAGCCTCCACCTGCCGCTCCTGCGCCGTTTTAAGGTCGGTGTAGGCGATGGTCAGGGTCTCTTTACGGTAGAACACAGCGGTCCAGGGCCGCCTCGTCGGCCTTTGTGACCGCCCACACAGCCACAGGGACGGTGCAGCCAGGAGCAGGTTCAATGGTGAGATAGTTTCCTGTGCAGCTCCCCCGGAACACCAGCCGCCAGCCCTCCAGCTGAGCCGTCACGACCTGAGCATGGGGGCAGCGGTACCCCATCTGCTCCCGGTTCAAGTTGCTGCCATAAGCAAGGTGGTTTTTTCACGATTCAACATCCCTTTCAAAATTTATTATATCATACTTGCCAAAGTTGAAAAACGGAGTTTTTCAATCTTTTTACCACGTCGAAAGCCCGCTCTTTGGCGGGTTCTCGGTAGGGGCCTAGCAGTTAACTACGTTAACTGCACCAAAGTCCTTCAAGCGGCTGGTGTGCCGGAAAGCGGCATCACCGCGCAAGCGCCGGGTGAGGATTTCCCGGGCCGTTTTGAATTCCTCCCCGATGAACCCCAGGTGGAACAGCCATGTCCCCATCACATATTCCTCTCAACCTGTTCTATATCTGACTACTTTTTGACTACCCGGCGGCTGAAAATCCCCATTCCCGCCCATGCTGGGAGAGCCGAAAAAGCTAGATTTTATGCGGGTTTTTGTGTAGGCGTGTACTGGCCCGGAGTGCTTGACGTGCAGGGGGTCAGCGGTTCAAGTCCGTTAGCGCCCACCAGCGTGACGCTGGACCCAATTCGCGCACCCACATAGGTGGATGCGCGAAATTTTTTTGCCCGCGAGCAGGCGGCATCTTTTAAGCGCGGTAAGGCCAGAACGTTGGCTGCGCCCAGTCCACAAAACCCTAGAAGCTATGCGGCTTCCGGGGTTTTTGCTTTGTGTGGTCAGGTGGGGTCCATCCTGGGTTGGCTGCCTTTTGCCCAACACCTGCGCCGCATTTTTGGATGGAAGACAAAAAGCCGGACGGTTTGCAGCTGTCCGGCTTTTGCTTACGCCGGGATTTTTGCAAGGAGAGCTGCCCGCAAAACTTGGGAAAAGCTTGCACCCCTTGCAGTGTCCCGGTCATTGAGCCAGGAGGGAATTGTCTCTTCACGGGTCTCCTTGTACGGGTCAACGGTACAGGCCGCTCAGGAGGGGAAGCCCTCCCCCAGAGCCAATAAGCCGACGAGAACCTATGTTCTGCTTTGCGCGCCGGTCTGTGCTGTATATACGGGTCTGTGCGGATATGCGCTGTATGTGCTGTATGCGCTGCTATGTGCTATCATTTTCTTTGCGGATGCTTGTGCAAATTCCTTGGGCTGATTTGTTATATATACGAGGCCTCAAAAGAGAAAGGAAGGGGGTGCGCCCATGGAGAAGGACCGGGTGTTGGAGCTTTTTGACCAGTATGCGGATATGGTGTACCGCATTGCGCTCAGCTATCTCCGCTCTGCCCAGGAGGCGGAGGACGCTGTGCAGGCTGTATTCCTGAAGCTGCTGGAGGGCAGCATGGTGGTTTACCCTGGCAAAGAGCGGGGGTTTTTGACAAAAATGACCATCAATCACTGCAAAAACCTGCTCAGCGCAGCCAAGAGACATCCCGCGGTTCCCCTGGACCAGGCGGTTCTGCTGGCACAGCCGGAGAATCGGGACCTGTTTCGTGCGGTGATGGAGCTGCCGGAAAAGTACCGGGTGGTGGTAAGCCTCCACTATTGGGAGGGGTACTCCTTCCGGGAGATTGCGGGATTTTTACACATCGGCGTCTCCGCGGTTTCCATGCGGGTACACCGGGCAAAAAACATCTTGAAAAAACAATGGGGGAGGGACTAATATGGAGCGAAATTCCAAGAGCATTTCTGAGGGGCTGAAATTGCCCCAGGAGAGCCGGGAGCGTATCCGCTGCCAGCTTGCCTCTTACCAGAAACAAAGGGAGGAGATTCCTATGAAAAAAACCACCTTCAAATCCCGTGTGCCGCTGCTTGCGGCAGCGGCTGTGCTGATGATGGCATTGGCCTGGACCGCTACGGCGGCGGTCTCTCAGATTTTCCGGCAGGAAGCGGCCGTGGATACGTCCCAGGCCATGCAAGGGATGTTTGGCAAAAGCCGGCCCTCTTGGACAGAGAGGGGGGAGTATGATGCGGCCGGAAACTGGTTCTACAACCCCAACCGGGAGACCGTGGCCGTGGACTCCGCCTTTGCCCAGGACCTGCTGGGGGATGCTCTGCCCGGCACAGGCTACCAGTGGAGGATCGGGGATTACACCCTTACGGTGGAGGCCTATGTGGTGGATGAAAACACCAGTACGGCAAAATTCTACTATACCTTGGAACACCCCGGCGGGTTTGGAGAGGGCGCGGTAGACGAGACTCTGGGCCTGTTAAATTACAACCACTACCGGGTGTGCGTGACCTTTCAGTCCACGGCAGAGGAGGACCCCTATCTGGGAAGACGCCGGTATGTGGATGTGCGCCGGTCTACAGCGGAAAAGCTGTGTATTGTAGACTGCGCAGCCAGCGCGACGGGGAACTGGAAGGCAGAGGATGGGTTCCTCATCACCTTTCAGGTCTGGGGTGAAGAGGAGCCGAACAAGGAGGAGCTCTCTGCGGTTTTGGAGTTGCCGGGGGTCGAAAGCCTGCCTGCGGTGTCCGCAGCCTCCCCGGCAGGGGATAGGCTGGAGCTGTCTGCCATTGGCGTCAAGCTGCCCTGCGCGCATATAGACGAGGTGGACTACCTTGCCCTGGAGTATAAGGACGGCACCCAGTACGTGGTGCTGGACGACGGGGCGCATCTGGACAACACGGACTATGGGTTGGGCAGCGGAGAACGGCCCCATATGGTGGCGCGCTATGTGTTCAACCGCTTGGTGGACCCCAGCCAGGTAACCGCTGTGGTGGTAAACAGCCAGCGGTATGAGACGGAGGAGGTTGCCGGATAGCCTTTTGGAGAACCTGTGGCGGCCGTCCACGCCGGGCCGCCCCCAGGAGGGAGCAGGCGGTCAAGGACTTTACCGCAAAGGTTTACAGGCCGCTGGAACCGTATCTTGAGGGCCGACCCGGAGCAGAGGCGGCAGCCGGAAGATGGATGTGGGTACCTGGACGCTGAGCGCATAAGGACATACAAAAGCCCCCGGATTTCCCAGGCCGCTGCTGCGGCAGGGTGGGGGTGGGCAAAAGCTATGCGGCGGCCTGCGTCTGCAACGCCCTGCTGGACCAGGGGATTCCCTGCTGCATGACCAGCTTTGGCCGGATTTTGGCCATGGACTGGGAGGACCGGGCCCGGTTTCTCAGCAGGCTGGGCCGCTACGAGCTGCTGGTGCTGGACGACCTGGGAGCGGAGCGGGACACCGAGTTCTCCCAGGAGACCCTCTTCTCGGTGGTCGACGAGCGCTACCGGGCCGCAAAGCCCCTGATTGTCACCACAAACCTGGGCCTGCCAGAGCTGAAACACCCGGAGAGCCTGGCCAAAAGCCGGGTCTATGACCGGCTGCTGGAGATATGCGGCCCGGTTTTGTGCCAGGGGGAGAACTTTCGCCAGGGCAAAAGCGCCGCAGCCCGCCAAGTGCTGGCAGGGGTGCTGAAGGGAGGGGCCCATGACGCCAACAAGAAAAGTCCCCCGCCGGGGCCCAAGGCCTCTCCCGCGCCCTCTGCAGGGCGAAGGGGCCTGTGAGAACAGCGGCGCTCTTCGGAGCACAAGGCCCAGGCGGACGATTGCCGGGCACCGGCAGGGGGCCGGGCTGCAGGCATACACAGTAAAAGACCTGGGGCCGCCGGGCTTTTGAGGGGAGGCCTGTAGTTTAGCCGCTCTGATGAAAAACATCAACATTCTCTGCCGGAAATCAGCACCGTAGAGATGAAGCGCCCGTCTGCATACTCGTTCTTCAAGGAACCGCTGTATTTCTCAGCAATATCCTGCATGTTTCTCAGCCCAAGCCCATGGGCAGCCCCATCCCCTGTTTTTGTGGAGGCAAGACTGGCATTGTGCAGGAAGGGGTTCGAGGCCACTGGGTTTGTGACCTTAAACAGCACAAAGTTTTCCCGCTGCCGGATGTCAATTTGCACCCTTTTTTGGGGGGGCACTGCTTCACAGGCCTCAAACGCATTCTCGATTTGATTGGACAGGATCGCGCAGATATCGGCCTGTTCAAAGGCGGAGAGATCCTTTAGAATGATCCTAAAATCAAGGGTGATTTCCTTTTGCTCTGCCTCGCGCAGTTTCGTGTTGATGACCGCGTCTATAATGTCGTTGCCGCAGCGGCATAGGGGGGCGGAGAGAAAGGAAGTGTCCATAATGGAATGGACATATTCCGATATCTGTGCAGGCTTCTCCCGCTGGGCCAGGGAATCGATCACGGCAAGGTGGTGGTGGAAATCGTGCATGGCCTTTGCGTGATTGGCAAGGCTCTGGTTTAGGAGGGAATAATTGGCCTCCATCAGCCGGTTCATGGCAGACAGCCTTTGATGGGCGGCTTTTTCTTTTTCAGAGAAGGCTGCGGTAATCCGGGAGAAGATCAGGAGGAAAAGGAAGCAGGGCAAAATGACAAAGGAAACCAGCATAGCCCCCTGCAGCTGCACATAATTTCCGTTGAGCACCATGGCGAAGAGAAACTGCATGGTTCCGTAGGACAATACGGTGAAGGCCAGCAGCCCGGCGGCCGTTCTGCCTTGCAGCGCATGGAGCATGGTAAGACGCCTATAAAATAAGCGGAATAGAATGATATCACAGCCTTTATCTACGGCAAGATAGCCTATCCGGGCGGCTCCTGGCAGCAGGGAGGCATAGAAGATCTCACGCGGGTCTCCTTGCAGGAGTCCCATGCCGAGAAAGATAAGATAATCCACAGATTGAATGACGAACATAGCGAGAATACAAGAAAGGCTCCGCATCTGGAGGCTTCCGGCAGAGAGGATTTTTCCGGCAGCGATGGATAACAGCATACCGCCGATAGGGGTGAGAAAGGAAAAGGACCTCCAGGAATTCATGAAAGCGACATAAAGAGTATAGATGCACGCTGTAAGCAGCCATAGGCATAGGGTCTTTCTCCTGCCATACCTTGGGCCGCAGGCAGCCACCATGGCGCCGGGAATCAGCAGACATTCTATAAAGCTGGCCCATATCTCCGCAGTTGCACATGCAATGTCCATGGGTCACCCTCCCCAAAGCCGCATAATGGTGTCCTTCACCTTGGGCAGCATGGGCCGGCTGATGGGCAGCCTCTCTCCCTGTTTCATAACCATCCAGCAGCCCTCCATGGCGCGGGCAAAGTTCAGGTTGATAAAACAGCTCCGCTCGATAAAGGCAAACGCAGGGTTATGCAGCAGGTCAAAGACCTCTTTAATTCCCCGGCTGTCGGAAACAACGCCCTGTTCTGTGGTGAATATCCGCAGGCTGCGGTGCTCTTTTCGCACATACATAATATCTTTGTGAAGGATTCGAGTGATATTGTTGTAATGGGATACCATCAGGCAGGGGATGAACAAAAATATCCATTTATTCCATATACCTTTCGTTCCCTCCATAGACTTTTCCCCGGTGGCGCGGTATAATGCTGCCAAAGCACCCAAGGAGGAATACGAAATGAAAAATGGTAAGCTTAAAGTGGCGTTGGTAGGGGTCTCATTCGGCGCGGAATTTGTGCCCATCTACTTAAAACACCCGGATGTGGATTCCCTGGTACTGGTGGACGCCGACCGGGCGCAGCTGGACAAGATCGGTGAGAAGTTCCTGCTGGAAGAGCGGCTGACGGATTTTGACGCCATGCTGGCGGACGAGACCATCGACGCGGTCCATCTGGTAACGCCCCCGGCCACTCATGCTCCCCTGTCTGTGCGGGCGCTGAACGCAGGCAAGCACTGCGCCTGCACCATTCCTATGGGAATGAGCCTCGACGAACTGCACCAAGTCATCGAGGCCCGGAAAAAAAGCGGGAAGCACTATATGTTCATGGAAACATCTGTCTATGGGCGGGAATTTCTGTATGTGAAGGACCTGTACGAAAAGGGGGAGCTGGGCAGGATCCAGTTCATGCGCTGTGCCCACTACCAGGACATGGAGGGCTGGCCAAAGTACTGGCTGGGCTTCCCGCCCCTGATGCACCCTACCCATGCGGTAGCCCCCTGCCTGATGTTGCTGGGCAAGCGCCCGGAGAGCGTGTACTGCAAGGGCTCTGGTGCGGTGCGCAAGGAAGTGGAAGCCGCTTATGGCTGCCCGTACGCCTTTGAATCGGCCTTGATCTCCTTGAAGGATAGCGACGTGGGCATTGAAATGGCCCGGTTCCTCTACCATGTGGCCCGGGGCTACACAGAGAGCTTCAACATCTATGGCGAACGGAAGAGCTTTGAGTGGCAGCAGCTGGAAGCCGAGCAGCCGGTGCTGTTCTCCATGGCGTTCGACCCCCATGCGGAGCATGTGATGAACGACTATGGCCGGGGCGGGCTGGTGACGGAAGAACGTATCGAAATCCCTGACTACGCAGACCGTCTACCTGCGGAGATCGGGCGCTTTACCCGGCAAACGGTGTACGATGACAGCAATCCCCACCTGGCGTTCCTCCAAGGTGGAGGCCACGGGGGATCCCATCCCCACTTGGTCCATGAGTTCGTTCGAAGCATTTTAGAGGACCGGGACCCTGTCCCCAGCGACATCGACGGCGCCTACTGGACCGGTGTGGGCATCTGCGCTCACCAGTCCGCCATGGAGGGCGGCGTAGTAAAGCCTGTGCCTGTTTTCGAATAAACAGACTCTAGAAAATAATTCATAGGATTACAACCTGCCATTGGCTGCGAGGACTCTGGGGCGGAGAGCGCCTGGGACAGGCACAGGAGCCCTCTTTATGAGAGGAAAAGACCGGGAGTGCTCCCGGTCTTTTCCTTTTATACCCTCAACCCCTGGCTATGCGGTGGAGGACGAAAAAGCGATAGCGAGAATTATAGGAAAAAGACCTCCTTTGATATAATAAAGGCGGGTAACGCCAACCGTACAAAAATCAAAGGAGGTCAGTCCCAATAGACGAACAAAGTTTATCACACACAAAATGAAAGGGTCAATATCACATCGTGCTGGTACCAAAGTATCGAAGGAAGTAGTGTATGACCATTGTGAATGTACGATAGAACACCAGATTTTTCCTCTGCTCGGTGAGAAAGTGGTGAGTGATATCACAGTAGCGAATCTCAAGGAAGTGCTAAACCATTGGATGAACCAGGACTACGCTTACACCACAGTCAAAAAGGTTTACATTGTCCTCAACGAGTATTTTCGCTACTTGACCCAACAAGAAATCTTGGCAAGGAACCCCATGAACAGCGTACCAATAATAAAGAAATCAAACTTCATGGCTGTGCAGAACAAAGAAGATTTGCCTACGCAAGAAACTGTCACAGTGTTTACGCCGGCGGAAATTGAGAAATTCAAGGCCGAGGCATTCAGCAAATTCAGTAATGACAAGCCCAAGTACCAGCATCCAGCGGCTTATATTCTCATTCTGAACACCGGTTTGCACACTGGTGAACTGCTGAGTTTGCTCAACAGCGACATCAATTTGGAGGGCAGATACCTGGAAGTACGCCAGAATGTGAAAAAAGTCTGCAAGAGAGATGGTGTAAATTTTGAGCCGGGCCGAGAGGTAAAGGTCGGCAAGACGAAAACAGCCACCAGAGAAGCACGAGAGTTCAGCTTTGCTGAACTTTTGTGCCCCTGAATCAGGCCGCAGAGCAGGCGGTAATGGAGTTTTACGCCAGGACCGCGACTTCGGCCCCTCAGCACCCCTTGTGAGCGACGAGAAGGGCGGCTACACCCTTTCGCAAGCGGTACTATCGGATTTTGAAAGCAGCGGGGATAGAGCAAAAAAGGTTTGCTCAGCCTCAGGCATTATTTTGCCACGCAGTTGATAAACGGCGTGGAACAGCCCGACGGCACCATCAAGGCTTTCACGCCCCGCCTGCAGGGGATAGCAGACGGGTTCAATTTTTAGCGAGAACAAGCCAGCACAGGGGAGCACGCCCCAGCTTTTTGATGATTTATGGATGATGTGCCAGACGGAAAGGTTAGGAACGGATACGACCAGATACGAAAAAAAGCGCAAAATACACGCCATAGAGAGCGGCTCCACAGACCGCATCTCACCACCTCAAAACACAAGAAAAGCCCGGAATTCCAAGGAATTCCGGGCCAAGTCTGTGGTGCACCGAGTACGGATAAATCCGAACCCTCAACCTCCGCCAGTGTGATGGTCTTAGAACCGTCCTTATAATTGAAAGTAAGGATTATCTTGTCCTCATAAAGATACACCGCATTTACAAAACTGTCAATCAGTCTTTGCCGCTGTTCCCGCTTTGTCACATCAAATTTGCGGAATCGGTAAATGAAAAATGCTATCTGTTCTCTTGTAAGCAAAGGCTTGTGCATTTCTTCCTGCAAAATGCTGACTTCAAGCTGGCTTTTGGTTTCCTCCAACTCGTCCAGCCTTTGCTTGGTGGACGGGGTAAAAATCCCTGCTTGAATGGCGTTGAGCATATTGTTAATACCTTTTTCCGTTTCTGCAAGCTGCTTTTTCAAAAGGGGCAGGTCGGTGCTTTCTTTCGTCTGCAACTCCATCAGCGTATCAATCAGCCGTTCCATGACTTCATCATTCATAATTGCTTTCATGGTATAGTTGACAACCAAATCTTCAATCCAGTCTTTCTTGACCGCTTTCTTGTCGCAGAG
>CAJUPK010000074.1 GCA_910588415.1 uncultured Oscillospiraceae bacterium
GAAATCCCTGGTGGAGCTGTGCGCGGACATTTGCCGGCGCAACGGCATCCAGAAGCTGGTGTGGTCCACGGACCAAAACACCCGCATGAATCATCGGAACGGCTGCAACCTGACAGTACACCGGGACTATGCCAACAAGTCCTGCCCCGGCGACTACATCTACAACCGGCTGGGGCAGATCGCCAAAGAGGTCAACCAGAAGCTGAGCGGCGCTCCTGCCGGGCCTTTCAAGGCGTATCAAGGCCAAGTGAACGCCGACGATGGTCTCAACTGCCGCACGGCCCCGGTCAGCGGCCAGGTGCTTAAGACCTTCCCGGACGGCACGGTGCTAACCATCACCCAAGAGGACGGCAACTGGGGCTACTGCGGCCAGGGCTGGGTATGCCTGGATTACATCAATAAAATTGCGTCGGCGAAAGACCCGGCGGCAAAGGAGGAAACGATTATGGACGGCAAGACTTTTAAGAAAATGTACGATGAGATCAACCCCACCTACAACACCCTGGAAGAGGTTCCAGACTACTGGCGGGAGGACATCCGGGAGCTGGTGGACAAGGGCATCATCAGCGGTGTGGGCGGCGGCAAGCTGGGGCTCACTAAGAGCGATTGTAAGGCTGCTGTGCTTGCCAAGCGGGTAATGGAGAAGATGTAACATAAGGAGGCCCCGGCTTTCCCTTGGGAGGAGCCGGGGCTTTTTTGGTTTCTTCACTATGCCAACCGGGCCCCCTCTACATGGGCCCTGGCGGCGCTCAGGGTGCAGTCTAGGTAGATATTTATGAATCCGCACCATCCTGGTTCGAGTTCATGTCATTGAGCAGTTTATTGATGTTGAGTGCAGGAATAACGACAGGCGCCATTCCTGGCTGCGATGTTAACAGTGTGATCTCACTGCGAATAAATGGAAACATAATAGCCACAGTATTCCGTTGAATCAAGGGATTTTCCAGTATGTTGCCATTGCTATCAAACGAAAATGTCGCTTCGGCGGAAAGTATCAGATGTAAACTATCGGGTTCGCTTCTGATTTCGGCAGTTACCGAGACTTTTGCTGAATTCACATCAAGACTTTCATGAGAAACATCTAAATTCATCTTCGTGTGCTCAAATGGTTCTCCGGAAAATGAAATTTGGATATTGGAAAAATGGAAATTTTTCATACGCAGAGAGCTTAACGATTGTTGTATTTCCTCATGCCTAATGTGTGCCGTTATACCCTTTGTATCCATATTATCCTCCAAGTCTAGGCGGCCAAAGCTCCTAATTGGTTATGACTCATGAATTTCTCTAAAGCACCGTCAATATCAGCCACATAATCCACCCCCAAAGTGGACTCAAAAACAACAGAAACACTTTTGGCAGAAATAGTATCAGGAAGCTCTATGGAATCAAGCAAGGCCATATCCATAGTATTTTCTATTACATCTAAATCGGTCAGTACCGGAGTACCAAAATACTGATCTGGTTCATCCGACAGGGGAATTCCCATCTCAGCCGCTATTTCTTCCGCTAGTCCGTTCAATTCATCATCTGTAACAATAATCTGAATATCTTTCATAAGTATCATACCACCTTTCCAGAAACAATTTCTATGGGATCATTTCCAGACACACAGTGCTCTTTTCGATTGACGGGTATAGAATATTCATTGTACATTTTGGAAAATGTACAGGACAATATCTTCACTTGTGTACCACGAAACAATAACTTACAGTAGAAACATCGTCGAAATTCTTTTGCTATTGCAGGGGCAAGGTGGTCAAAACAGGGCTTCTTTTTCAATTTGGATTCTATCTGAGAAACCAAAAGTTCATATTGTTCCCTATCTGGAGCCAAGTCTAAATCCAAATGTTCGTTATCGTGATACCATAGGTTAACTTGAATTACAAAAGGAAGGTCTTCAGGTTTTGACTTTAGGCGTTTTCTGGCCTCACCTTTTGCCCACCATACCGCATTCTCATACTCAGCAAAAAAGTATACCCCTGGACCGAGCCATTCTTTGTCTCCTGTGCTCAGCCGAAACTTTTCTCTTTGTATAGATTTAAATCGTGATTGAGCAGTCCCATGATAACCGCTCATACTCAAACGCGTTTCTGGCATAGTATACCCCAATTTCCTTTGAAATATTCCTTAACATGGATATTATCTGGAAAAACCATACCCTTTTTTACATTATACCATGTCAAGTCAAGAGAAACACCTTCACAGATTTACATAATTTTTAAGTTTCATTACACAATATCATGTATCAGAATGCGGAGCTTTTTTTATTTCCTGGCTGATATAGTGATTGAGAAGCAGAACACAAAAATTATGTAAACTAAAATATATCAAATCAAACAATTTTGTAGAATCACATAGCTTCGTATTGTGGGTTTTGCCATAACTAAGAAACAAAAAAAGCCGCCTTCCAACCAGCATATGCACTGAAAGTCGACTTCTATTTATAATTATAGGTGTAATCTTGCTATTTGTCAAGTTCCCTTTTATCAATTTCTTGATTCTGTTTACTATAGATCATACCGGCGGTCGTCCAGGCAACACCGGTCTATTATAGAAAAACCATTAGAATTATCTATGTTTGAAAATTTTCTTAATAATATTTATCTCTGAGTTGGTTCAGCTGTTTATCAGGATGAACACTGGCAAATTCTCCGTAGAGGAATGGCAGCAGATTGCCGAAGCCCTGGGGGCAAAGGCCCAGGTGGGATTCATATTCCCGGATGGCAAGGAGATATAGGCAAAAAGAAAAGGCCCTGACGTCTATGCGCCGGGGCCTCATCGCAGTAAAAGTGTTCAAGCCATTCTAACTTCCCCATAAACACTGGGGTCTTGGCAGATTATGCAGGGGTTCGATTACCGCCATCTCCGCACCCGTTACAGATGTAGATATTGTATAGTCAAGGGTGACTTATAAAATTTTTTGACATAGAAAGAGCCCCGAGCATTTACCGCTCAGGGCTTTAGGAGAAGGGCCTCCTGCGTATTTATTTTTCGTGGCCGGAAGGCTCCGGCTCATTGGGCACACGCACGATAAGGTCTGTCAGGTCGCAGTTAAGCGCCTCACATATCTTGTCCAGCTGCTCAAGGCTGACGCGGTCTGCAATCTCATGGTACAGGTCGCTGATCGTATGGGGGCGTATGCCTGTCTTACGCGCGAGGTCCGCCTGTGTCCACCTCAGTTCACCAAGCCGGGTGGACAGTAAAATCCTAATCATAACCAGTCTCCTTTATGGTAGATTCTACCAGAGACTGGAACACATTTCATTAAATTGTTAGATTATATCGTATTCTGATATAAGAATTGCACAGAAAACCGCCACCTGGTTATCCAAGTGACGGTTTTCTACTATTTGTCCATTAGAAGCTCCAATGGACATGCCAGGACGAACACCCCGCCGGCCATCGTAATGGTTGGCGCAGAGCTTTTAAGCTCTTGGTTCGCCTGGCTCGCTTTTGGTGGAGATGGCGGGAATCGAACCCGCGTCCGAAAGAGGGTCACCGGGGCTTTCTACGGGCGTAGCTTTTGCTTTTTTATTCCCTGGGTCCGGCGCCCAAAAGCTAGCTCCGGACTTTGGTAGCCCTCTGGTTCATGGCAAGGGTCAAGGGCGGCCCCCTCGCTCACGTTCACCGCTCATCGGCGCTCCTTGCCCGGCCGCGGTACTCCGGGCAGGAACGGCTGCTTATTTAAGCAGCAACAGCAACAAAGTCGTTGTCGTTTAATTTAAAAGTTTGTGGATTTTATAGCGGTTCCACACCGCTGCCCGCTTACCAGGGGTCGCCTCCCCCGTCGAAACCTTTACATCCCCGTACAGATACACCCATTATACATCAAATCCCCTGGAGAAGCAAGAGGAATTTTGTCGCAGCCCATTTTGGACTTGTTCAAAACATCGCAAGCATCCTCTTTCTGCCCCATAGGGCGGTTCTCTTTTTGACCCTCCTGGTCAAAAATCCGGCGCTTCCTCTGTTTTTAAACAAAGAAAGCCAAGGGTTCCCCCCATGGTCTGGGGCAAAAGGGGCCTGCTATCCTGTTCGCCTGTGAAAAAAAGAAAAATACCCCTTGACAAATACCCTGCCGGGGTATATAATCAAAATACCCCAGCGGGGTATATATCCGGTCTGGAATAGAAGGAGGGAATTCCATGTGCATGGAAGAAGAGGGGAAAACCCGAGAGCGCAGCGGGGAGGAATACCAGCGGCTCTGCAACCGGCTCAGCCGGATAGAGGGACAGGTTAGGGGAATCCGGGGGATGCTGGAAAAGCGGGCCTATTGCATTGACATTCTGGCCCAGACAGCGGCGGCCAACGCGGCGCTGAACGCCTTTTCTCGGGAACTGCTGGCCCAGCACCTGCGCACCTGTGTGGCCCGGGACCTGCGGGCCGGGGACGACAGCACGGTGGATGAGCTGGTCAACGCCCTGCAAAAGCTGATGAAGTAGCCGGACAGGGCACACTCTTTGTGCGAGATATTTGCGAAAGAAGGAAAGGTGGGATAGCAATGGAACAATATACAGTGACCGGCATGACCTGCGCTGCCTGCAGCGCCCGGGTGGAAAAGGCTGTGTCCCAGGTGCCGGGAGTCACAGGGTGCTCGGTAAGCCTGCTGACCAACTCCCTGGGTGTGGAGGGCAGCGCCAGCCAGCAGGAGGTTGTGGCCGCCGTGGAGGCCGCAGGCTATGGCGCGGCTGTAAAGGGCTCTGGCTCCAAGGGGCAGAGCGCCTCTCCCCAGGCCCAGGAGTTAGAGGACAGGGAATCGCCCCGGCTGAAAAAGCGGCTGGTCTGGTCCCTGGTTTTTTTGGCCGTGCTGATGTACTTCTCCATGGGCCACATGATGGGGGGATGGCCTGTGCCCGCCCCCCTAGAACACAACCATGTGGCCCTGGGCCTCATCCAACTGCTGCTGACTGGGATGATTATGGTCATCAACCAGCGGTTTTTTATCAGCGGCTTCAAAAGCCTGTGGCACCGGGCCCCCAATATGGATACTCTGGTGGCCCTGGGCTCCACGGCGGCCTTTCTCTACAGCACCTACGCCCTGTTTGCCATGACAGACGCCCAGCTGCGGGGGGATATGGCCGGGGTGAACACCTATATGATGGAGCTGTACTTTGAGTCAGCGGGCATGATTTTGACCCTGATCACCCTGGGCAAGCTGCTGGAGGCCCGCTCCAAGGGCCGCACCACGGACGCCCTGAAAAGCCTGCTGCGGCTGGCCCCCCAAACCGCCCGCCTGATTCGGGAGGGCCAGGAGGTATCTGTGCCTGTAGAGCAGGTGCAGCCCGGCGACCTGTTTGCCGTGCGGCCAGGGGAGAGTATCCCGGTGGACGGCCTGGTGGAGGAGGGGGGCAGTGCAGTGGACGAGAGCGCCCTTACAGGCGAGAGCGTGCCTGTGGATAAGGGCCCTGGGGACCGGGTGTCTGCCGCCACGGTAAACCGGTCCGGGTATCTCCGCTGCCGGGCCACCCGGGTAGGCCAGGACACCACCCTCTCCCAGATCATCCAGCTGGTCAGCGACGCGGCGGCCACCAAAGCCCCCATTGCCAAAACCGCCGACAAGGTTTCCGGCGTGTTTGTGCCTGTGGTCATTGCCATTGCCCTGGCCACCATTGTGGTGTGGATGCTGCTGGGTCATGGCTTTGGCTTTGCCCTGGCCCGGGGCATCTCGGTGCTGGTCATCAGCTGTCCCTGTGCTCTGGGCCTGGCCACCCCTGTGGCCATTATGGTGGGCAGCGGATTGGGCGCCAAGCACGGCATTTTGTTTAAAACCGCTGTCTCTCTGGAGGCGGCGGGCCGCACGGAGATTGTGGCCTTGGACAAAACAGGCACCATCACCAGCGGCAAGCCCCAAGTGACGGATATCCGCCCTGCCGGGGCTCAGACCGAAGCAGAGCTGCTGGCCCTGGCCGCAGCCCTGGAACAGCACTCGGAACATCCCCTGGGCGCAGCCATTGTAGAGGAGGCCCAGAGCCGGGGCCTGGCCATGGGAGAGGCAGAGGACTTTTTGGCTGTGCATGGCCGGGGTGTGCGGGCCAAGGTAAAAGGGCGCCTGTATATAGCAGGCAACCGGGCCATGGTGGAAGAGGCGGGCCTGGACCCTGCCCCCCTGGACCCTGCTGCCCAGGCCCTGGCCGGGGAGGGCAAGACCCCCATGTACCTGGCCAGTCCAGACCAAAAGCAGGTGCTGGGGCTCATTGCTGTGGCAGACGTGATGAAGCCGGACAGCCCAGAGGCCATTCGCCAGCTGCAAAACATGGGCCTGCGGGTGGTGATGCTTACAGGCGACAACCAGCGCACTGCAGAGGCCATTGGCAAAGCAGCCGGGGTGGACCAGGTGATTGCCGGGGTGCTGCCCGAGGGCAAGGAGCAGGCTATCCGCCAGCTTAAAGAGCAGGGGAAAGTGGCCATGGTGGGGGACGGCATCAACGACGCCCCGGCCCTGACTGCCGCGGACACAGGCATTGCCATTGGGGCGGGCACAGACGTGGCCATTGACGCAGCAGACCTGGTGCTGATGAACAGCCGCCTGTCCGATGTGCCCGCGGCCATCCGGCTGAGCCGGGCCACCCTGCGGAACATCCGGGAGAACCTGTTCTGGGCGTTCTTTTACAACACCATCGGCATCCCGCTGGCAGTGGGGCTGTTCATCCCCTTTGGCCTGACCCTGAACCCCATGTTTGGGGCTGCAGCCATGAGCCTCTCCAGCTTCTGCGTGGTGAGCAACGCTCTGCGGCTGAACCTGTTCAAGCTCCATGATTCCCGCCATGACCACAGAAGAAGGCCGGGGCCGGCCCCCAAAGCCGGGACTCCCGCCGTTTCAACCGCTGCCCACAGGGCAGTCATCTCAAAGGAGGAACCAACCATGACAAAAACTCTGAAAATTGAAGGCATGATGTGCGGCCACTGCGAGGCCCGGGTAAAAAAGGCCTTGGAGGCGATCCCCCAGGTGGAGAGCGCCCAGGTAAGCCATGAGAGCGGCACCGCAGTAGTAACCCTGGGGGCAGAGGTGGAGGACAGCGCCCTGAAAGCGGCCGTGGAGGCCCAGGACTATCCGGTGACCGGGATAGAGTAGTAAGAGCGCCCAAAAAGGCAAACAGGCAGCACAAAAAGCGGCCGGATATCCTCCGGCCGCTTTTGTTGTGTCTGCCCGGTCCGCTTCTTCAAACAGGCCCTAATGGCCGCAGCCGCCTCCGCAGCAGCCGTCGCCGCCCTCTGGCGAGCGGGGCGGGAAGAACTCGCCCACCGGGAAGTCAATGCGCCGGAACAGCTCGCAGGGATTATCCGAGCTGGGCACACATTCCTTCTCCGGCATACAGAAGTCATAGGCAGGAATCATCAGCTGTACGCTGCGCACGATCTGCACAATGGTGAACAGGCCAATGGTAACAAACACGTTGTTGCGCTGGGGGCTGGGGTCAAACTCGCCGCCATAGCGCTGGCAGATGCTCTCCGGAATGCGGCAGTAGGGCTGGCAGGGGCAGAGGTGGTCGCAGAGCTTGGCGGAAAGAGCCACAGGCTCTGCCACCTGCACAGTGGCTTTGGGCAGGGCGCGCAGTCCCTCAGAGGGGTCCAGCTCATCCTGGCAGGTCCCAGAGGAAAACACTTTCACGCTGCCCTCGCTGCCAAAAAGCACCACCTTTTTGTTAAACACCGCCACACCGCTGATGGGGGCCGGGCAGGCAGCGGGCCCGCCGAACAGCTCGACCGTTACATCGAAGAAAAAGGTCATGTCCACGGAATAAAAGCCCTTGTTAAAGGGGATGGGCTGCAGGTCTGTGTACACAGTGATCACGCTGACGTCCTTAATGCGCACATTGGTGGCGCTGTCAATCAGGGGCTGCCGCGCTGCGGGGAACAGCACCCGTATGTCCTCCAGGCAGTCCTTGTCGCTGCAGCTGTCATAAATGCGCATGGCGTCTATGCAGACGGGTTCTTTAAAGCAGTCCCGGCTTTCAAAACCAGCGGCGCCGTCGTTTTCCGGCATAGTATCTCCTCCTTTGGGATTCTTAGAATCCGTACCGATAGGGGCTCGCAGGGCAGGTTTTAGGATGTTTTGGGTGATTGGCAGGGCTTTGCAGCGCTGCCGGTACGCAAAAGAACGGAAAAGCGCCTGGCACTCCTTATGGGTACAGGTTCTTACAGCAAACGCACCTAAAAAGCGGGAAATACCGATTTTTAAGCTGGCTGACAGAAAAGAGGTGGAAGGCCTCTTTTCACCTGCGTTTATAGTCCATTGTATGCCGGAGAGGGGAATGTGTGCCTTGGGTTCCCGCCCAAAAATCCCGCTTGGGAAGCAAGCGGCGGTCCTATGCTGGCTGGGCGGCAGCCATTTGCGCGGTCAAGGTGCGTTAGGCACCTTGTGGGGATTGGGGCAAAGCCCCACGGTCTTGCGCAGCAGCGCCGCGCGGTTAGTCAAAATTTCTTGACAAGTCCTGCTGGGGTGTGGTATGGTTAATCCAATCCCCCAGAGACAAGGAGGCGTGATTCTGGACATGACAGAAAAAGAAAAGATGCTCTCTGGCCGGCTGTATGACCCCGGCGACCAGGAGCTGACTGCCCTGCGGCGCAGGGCCCGGACCTTGTACCACCGGTTTAACCAGACGGACCCAGGGGACCGGGAGGAACTGGCCGCCATTTTGGCGGAGCTGGTCCCCGGCCTGGGGCCGGACAGCTGGCTGCAGCCCCCTGTCCGGCTGGACTATGGCTGCTTTCTCCGGTTTGGCAGAAACAGCTCGGCCAACTACAACTTTACCGCACTGGACTGCGGACCCATCACTGTGGGGGACAACGTGCTGTTTGGCCCCAACTGCACCCTGGCGGCCCCCCTGCACCCCCTTTGCCCGGAACAGCGCACCCAGACCCGGCCGGACGGCTCTGTATGGCAGCCAGAGTACTCCCGGCCCATTGTGATTGGCAATGACTGCTGGCTGGCCGCCAATGTCACGGTATGCGGCGGTGTGACCATTGGCGAGGGCTGTGTGATTGCCGCGGGCAGCGTGGTTACCCGGGACATTCCGGCCCACAGCCTGGCGGCAGGGGTGCCCTGCCGGGTTCTGCGGTCCATCACGGACCAGGACCGTATGGCGATGGAGTAAATAGCTAAGCGGCCGCTTTTATAGGGCGCGGGACTTCTTCTTTGCTGGGGGGACCGGAAACCTCGGGAAATTTCCTGGAAGTGTTTGCGCCATTCCCATCGCTCCTATCGGTACAGTTTCCTCCAAAAGCCAGGTACGGCCCCCTCCTTGCGGAAGGGGCCGTACCTTTTGCCGGGATTTTTAAGGGGAACCCTTGGGGATGGGGATGGGCGCAGAGCGTTAAGCCTGGGCCGCCTGGCGGCGTATGCCCGCGGCCAGGTCCAGCAGCCACTCCTCCTCCTGAGGATAGGCCGAGAAGCTGATTGCTCCCTGCAGGCAGGCCAAGGCCTGGTCCCGGCCTGCCCGCTGCTCCAGGGCGGTCAGGGCACAGTAGTCCGCCATGGCCTCGTCCATCAGCATGAAGCGCAGGGACTCCTCTGGCTGGCCGTCCGGCCCTGGGTACACCACAAAGGGGTCTCCCGAGGGGAAGGCGCTGTCCGCGCTGGTGGTGCGGTAGGGGTCCACAGGGTACAGGGAGAACTGGGAATTATAGAAATTATAGCCCCACTGGAGAAAACCGTTTAGGCCAAACTTGTACAGCAGCACCCCTAAGACCCGGGTGCGCTGGCCTGGCTGGGCGATAAAGCGGTTGGGCACATCCACGCACTGAGAGGTGCAGTAGTAGCCCCACAGCTTTTCTGGCCGGTCCTGCAAAAAGGGCTCGATATGGTCCAGGGCGCACACAGGCTGCTGCACCAGGCCCTCTTTATAGAAAGCATGGTCCGAGAGGGCGTCCACCACCGCATAGCCTTTCAGGTCCTCCTGCACGGTCTGCCAAGCCTTCCGGTAAGAACCCAGCTGCTCCATAGAGGGCTCGTCAGAAATATGGAAATAGGTTTTGTCCCGGATGCCCAGGTCATCCAGCTGGACCTTCAGGGCAGAGAGGAACTGGTGCAGGAAGGCCGCGTACTGGCTGCCCCCCGCGTCTGTGTCCCAGCCGAACAGCTGGCACAGCTCTCCCTGGCGCAGGCCCATGATCTTGGGGGCGGCCACAGCCCCCCACTGGCTGAAGAGGTGGGAGATCTCTATGTACTCCATGCCGCAGGACAGGGCCATATTTACCCAGCGGCGGAAGTTTTCAAACCCAAAGGCATAGACCCCAGGGGACTGCTCCTCCACGTCCACCAGCTGCACCGTAAGCCGCTGGCCCCCCACAGCGGTGTCCAGGGGCGGGGTGAACACCGGGGTAAGCAGCATGTTGCAGCGGCGCTTTGCCGCCGTACGCACAAAGTTTTCTACCAGCTGCCAGTACCGCTGGCTGAATACCTCTACCCCGTAATATTGGGCCAGGCAGTCGCTGTGGAACCACTCGGTGTGGGGAATGGGCAGCTTGGGCATGGCCAGGTCCAGCACCTGGCAGCTGGTCTCCGCCCGGCAGAGAGTCTCCCCCTGGGCGGTTAAAATGACCTCCACCGGGTAGGTCCCGGCAGGAGCGTCCTGGTCCACCTGGATATCCAGCCACAGGCTGCGCCACTGGCCGGCCACCAGGGGGAAGCCCTGGGGCGTCAGCTCTTGCAGGCGGTCTGGGTACAGGCCGGGCTGGGTGGTGAGATAGTTTTGGTCAAACCGGGGATTGCAGGGGTAGTCGCAGGGGACCAGCTCTACCGTGCGGGCCCGGGCGGGCAGGGGGCAGCGGACCTGCACCTGGCCCCAGGCCCGGCCCCAGGCGTTCCAGCGGTAGATCAGCTGAAAGGAGACGGTCTCCCCCTTCAGGGCCACCAGGGCAGGGCTGGCCGAGGCGGAAAGCCCCTCTCCCCCTGGAAATACCTTGTGTGTGGAAGGAACCAGTTGGTATTCAAAGTTCATGATGATATTCACCTTTCTTTGTGGAAGTTGGGATGCTTTTTGAGAGGGACAGTAAAAGTTTTGTCCACTTTTTCAAGAAGTGGAAGAGTTATGCGTTGCATAACTCTTCCGGAGTGCGCGAACTGTGCGCACGGAGGCTTTATGTGTGCTTCAGCCCTTTTTAGCCATTTTCAAAGAAAATGGCTAAGGAAAGCTTACGCAATGG